>NZ_JAMQKA010000028.1:0-74243 GCF_031569985.1 Aliifodinibius sp. S!AR15-10
GAGGTTTCTATCCGTAACACATTCCCATCAATAAATCAGGTAGGGCTTCCTCGCCTCACGAAATTCCATGACCTGGCGTTCCCAGTTGGGATTGAATGATGTGACTTCTCTGGATCCGGCCAGTCTATATATAAAGTCGGTGGTTTCAGCTCCTTCTGTGGAAGTGAGCATCAGCTCCAGCAGGTCTACTCCAAAGCGCACCGGGTCAAATTCCTGGTAGTCTTTAATTCTGAGCTCTACGCCCTTGCACTGTGTATCCTCAAACTTGGGATACCTCGCTTTACCAGGAATGGAGCGCGGGGTAAACGAGATATTCGTTACTAAAACAGAAGGATACTGTTCACGAAAACGATTCAGGTCCTCTTCTGCTATTTTAGTATCCGGGGCCCCTATTTTCAGAAATGGGTCATCCGTACCCCGCCCTTCTGAGATCGATGTCCCTTCAAATAAGACCGTTCCCAGGTACATAAAGGCATGTTCGAAGCTGGGCAAGTTAGGTGACGGGGCATGCCACTCCAGCCCGGTTTCGGGCCATTTCATTGAACGGGACCAGTGTTCATTCGGTATTACTCGGAATTCCGGTTTCTGGTCAAACGCAATCCACCGCTCCCCGACCATCATCTGTGCAAGCTCGCCCAACGTCATCCCGTGGGCCATCGGGATGGGATAGGCCCCTACAAATGACTCAAACTCCGGGTCCAGCATCCAGCCGGCCACATACGCTCCCCCGGCGGGATTAGGCCGATCCAAAACCCAGATGGGCACGCCGGATTCCGCCGCAGCTTCAATTACCAAACCCAGCGTTACATTATAGGTATAAAAACGAGCGCCCACATCCTGCATATCGAACAGCAGAAGATCGACATTTTCAAGCATCTGTGGGGTAGGCTTTTTAGTGTCGCCATACAGTGAATACACCGGCAGCCCCGTTGCCTGGTCAACCCCATCCTCAATCACTTCACCCGCCCCTGCCTCACCACGAAATCCATGCTCCGGGGCAAACAGGGCGGTTACATTTACATCCAGCGCCAGCAGAGTGTCGAGCATGTGCGTCTCACCTATCCTGGCCGTGGGATTCATCACCAGTCCTATGCGCTTGCCCTCAAGCTCATCCAGATGCTTATCGATAAGAACTTCGGCACCGACTTTTACTTTTTGAGCTTTGGCGTTCCGCTCCTCTTTCGCGTCACAACTCATAACGCTGATCAAGAATATCAATAACAAAAGATGTAAGTGCATTTTTTCCCAGCAATTAGTTATCAGAGGCTGCTTATTTCTTAGGACTGTGTCAAGGATTAGCTGATGAAGTATTTCGTATTGCGTATTGCTTTTAAATAATGGCTCAACCACTACGCATTACGAAATACGCAATGAAAATGAATATGCACAAAATCTGGATGCTTTATCAATGCAAAGTATTAACAGTAAAATTGTAAAAACAAAAAACGCCAGACCGTAAAAACAGCCTGGCGTTTAAGAAATACGTAATGCGCTTACGCCTTATTTGCTACTACATCAGCTTCACTAAAGAAGTAGGCGGCTTCAATTTTCCCGTTTTCGACGGAATCGGACCCATGAATAATATTTTCGCCCACACTATCGGCAAAATCAGCTCGAATTGTTCCCTCTTCGGCCTCTTCGGGATTCGTGGCACCAATAAATTCCCGAAAATCTTCAATCGCATTCTCCTTTTTCAGTATCATGGGAACGCAGGGTCCGCTGCTCATAAATTCACAAAGTTCATCATAAAAAGGCTTGTCCTTGTGTACTGCATAAAATCCACCTGCAGTGTCTTGGGTAAGCCGGGTCATTTTCATGGCTACAATACGAAATCCAGCCTCCTGTATCCGCCGGGTAACTTCGCCAATTAGTTTTTTTCGTACACAATCAGGTTTTAAGATCGTAAGTGTTCGTTCTACTGCCATTGTTTATTGGATATTATAATTTTGTAACAGTTAGGGTTTCTTCTGCTCTTATAAATAAAAGACATTGAATATAAGGCTTAATATTTAATACGCGAAAACGTAAGCTATTGTGTTCAGGCTTCTTGGGATTAAGACAATTTATGGATTCACAGATTCTGCACTTTGACTGGCATTGGCAGCTCTCTTCTTCACCAGAACAACTTTGGCCGCTCTTATCAGACACCAACCGGTTCAACAGACAGATAAAACTTCCACCGGTACAACCCTCCGATATTTCCTATGATTCCAGGCTTGGTCATACCCAGCTCTCCTACAATAGTCTGCAAAGTTCGGATGCCTGGGTGGAGGAACCCTATGAATGGGAACGGCCCTACCGGTTTGGCGTCAAGCGACTTTATAAAAATGGGGCTTACCAAGAACTAAAGATACAGGTTGACCTGCACCCCAATGAACAGGGAACAATGATTCATTACCAGGTTTGGGTCACCACGCGGAATTTATTGGCTTACTACTTGACGCCCCTCAAATTCAATTTCCTGTTTCGGCGAAGACTTAGAAAAACGCTGCGATCATACGATCAGCTGATACAAAAAGAGCATCTTCCATATGAGCAGCAGTCGAAAATGCGCTTGGTACGAGGAGGACGTCAACGGATTGAAGAGGCCCGGTTGAAACTCAATGCAGAGACTGAACGACCAACTATTGTTTCCCGGCTTATCGATTTTATTTCTCATGCCCAGGATATAGATGTAGCCCACATCTCTCCTTATGAACTGTCCGACCATTGGAAGATGGACCGCCAGGAAGTACTTTCTGTCTTTTTACATGCCACCAAGTGCGGACTGCTCAATTTCAACTGGGATCTCTACTGCTCCTCGTGCCGCTCCCTGCAGCAGCGGTGCAAAACATTGAGCGAAATACATGAGCCCGTCTTTTGTGAAGAATGCCAGGAGGAGTTTAATGTGAATTTCAATCGGAATATTCATCTTACATTTCGCCCAAACCCGCTGATTCGCAAGATCTCAGAGGACCGGTACTGCATCACCGGTCCCCAGACAAAAGCACACATATCGGTAAAACAGTACCTGAAACCGGGCGAAAAGCGGTACTTGAAAACTCGTCTGGATAAAGGGAAATATCGCCTGCATATATTGGGACAGAAAGGGTCAGCAGATGTCCAGGTTTCGGATTCCGGGGATGAAAACATTATGATTTCATTAAAGAAGGCGGGGCTTAATGGTGAGAAAGCAGAAATCACGCCGCAACCCAACTTGGTATTGCAGAACGAAACAAACAAAAATAAAATCTTTATCCTGGAGAAAGTGGAATGGAGTAGCCAAGCCCTGACGGCAGCCGACGTCACCTCCCTGCAACTGTTTCGCGACCTGTTTGACAAAGAGGTGCTGCGGAAGGGAGAAAAGATCGCCGTGGACAGCCAAACCCTGATGTTTACTGACCTGTTTGATTCTACCGGGATGTATAACAAGGAGGGCGACAAGACTGCAGTAGTTCGGGTAATTGAACATTTCGAAATTCTACAGGATGCCATTGCAGAAGAAAATGGTGCCATCGTCAAAACCATTGGTGACTCAGTTATGGCGGTATTCAGCAGTCCCTACAACGCGTACCGCGCATTCATGAAGGCACACGAGCAGATCTCCAACCACGAAGAATTTAGTCAGCGCCTGAAGCTCAAGGCCGGAATCCATCACGGAAGCTGTATGGCCGTAAACTTGAACAACAACATCGATTATTTTGGATCTACGGTTAATATTGCATCCCGCCTTGTTGATTTTGCAGATGAAGATGAAATTGTACTTTCGGAATCGGTCAGTGATGCCCTGGATATCGTTGAAGGAACAAATGCTGACCTTAATCAAACAGATTTGAACGTAAACCTAAGGGGATTTGAAAATGAAAAATTTGCTATTAAAAGGGTAACCCTGAAAGATTCTTCTCTACGGTTAGTGGTTTAAAAGACGTCATTCCATAAAAATGTATTCATAACAGAAACATTCCCTTCCTTATTAAGTTAAACACGTCCTAAAACAGAGAGTTATTTAATCAAGTTGCATTTTCGCACTTACCTCTACTATTGGCCTGAATGATATTTTTTACACTTAAAGCCGAATGTTCTACCTTCAGGCTGCAACGTCTCAGTATTCACAATACTCAATTCAATATTTACATCATGTCCATTAAACAGACTGATCCACCAATTGCCCACTCATCCAAACGGATGGGACGCAAAAAAAATATTGCACTGATCGCCCATGACCATCGTAAAAGCGATCTTCTGGACTGGGCCGAATTCAATTCGGAAAGCCTCAGCAAGCACAACCTTTTTGGGACCGGTACCACCGGCGCCCTGATCTCCGAAAAGCTCGACCTGAAAGTGCACTGTTTTAAAAGTGGTCCACTGGGCGGCGACCTGCAGATCGGTGCAGCAATTTCAGAAAATGAGATCGACATGATGATCTTTTTCTGGGATCCGCTCCAGGCACAACCGCACGATGTGGATGTTAAAGCACTTCTCAGAATTGCGGTGTTGAATAATATCCCGATCGCCCAAAACCGATCTTCAGCGGATTTCCTAATTTCTTCCCCATTAATGAATGAAACTTACGACCGATACATTGTAGATTATAGCAAGCGTTTTTCAAAAGATATTAATAAATAGACCGAGGAGCCTGTGGCTCAAAATCAACTCGCAGCAGAAAAAAGTCCCTACTTACAGCAACACGCCGATAATCCCGTTCAATGGTACGCCTGGGGAAAGGAGGCATTCGAAGCCGCTAAGCAGCAGGATAAACCAATATTGCTTTCTATTGGCTACGCCACATGCCACTGGTGCCACGTAATGGCACACGAGTCGTTTGAGGATGAAGAGGTGGCGAAGCTGATGAACGACACCTTCATCAATATAAAGGTGGACCGCGAGGAGCGGCCCGATATCGACAATACCTACATGACGGTCTGCCAGATGATGACCGGCAGCGGGGGCTGGCCGCTGACCATTTTCATGACGCCTGAGAAAAAGCCGTTCTATGCTGCGACGTATATCCCAAAACGCGGCCGACAGGGGCGTCCGGGCATGATGGAACTGATTCCCTGGCTTAAGAATTTGTGGGACGAAAACCGTAAAAAGATCCATCGCTCAGCCGATGAAATTGCGAATGTATTCCAAAAATCAAATGCACAGAAGCCGGGAGGTGCCTTGGATGAAAACATCCTGAAAAAAGCATTTCATCAGTTCAAACAGCAGTTCGACCGGCAACACGGTGGATTTGGTGATTCCCCGAAATTCCCGAGTCCCCACAACCTGATGTTCCTGCTGCGCCTCTGGAAGCAGAGTGGCGACGACCAGGCCCTTGTCATGGTGGAGCAGACCCTGGAGGCGATGCGATGCGGAGGCGTGTATGATCACGTAGGGTTTGGCTTTCACCGCTATTCCACCGACGCCCGCTGGCTGCTGCCCCACTTTGAGAAAATGCTTTACGACCAGGCAATGCTAATGATGGCCTACACGGAAGGTTGGCAGGCAACTGGTAATAAACTTTTTAAACAAACCGTGGATGAAATTGCCACCTACCTTTTCCGGGATTTGCAGGACAAAAGCGGTGGATTTTATTCCGCTGAAGATGCCGACAGCGAGGGAGAAGAAGGCAAATTCTATGTTTGGAGTACTGATGAGATCAGGAACCTTCTCCCCGTTGCAGAGGCAGAGCTCTTCATCGAGGTATTCAATTTGGAACAAGAAGGGAATTTCAAAGAGGAAGCTACGGGACAACGAGTTGGGAAGAACATTCCTCACCTGCAGAAATCACTGGGCGAGCTGGCCGAAGAGCGAGAGATGGAACCCGAAACGTTACGGGAAAAACTTGAATCGATACGTCAAACACTTTTTAAAGAACGCGAAAAACGGGTACGTCCTTTCCTGGATGATAAAATCCTTACTGACTGGAACGGGCTGGCAATTGCCGCCCTGGCCAAGGCTGGAAAAGTTCTTGGCAACCAAGAATACATCGACCGGGCAGAACAGGCTTTTCAATTCATCTCGGAGAAGCTTCAAAAAGAAGATGGTTCACTTCTGCACCGCTACCGTGATGGAGATGCAGCTATCGACGGGCACGTCGATGACTATGCATTCCTGGTTTGGGGATTGCTGGAGCTTTATGAGGCCACATTCAAGACCAACTACCTGCAGGAAGCAATCAGGTTGAACGAAATATTGCTGGAGCAGTTCTGGGATGAGGAGAACGGTGGATTCTATTTTACCGCACACGACAGTGAAGAGCTGCTGGGCCGTAAGAAAGAGGCGTATGACGGCGCCCTGCCCTCTGGAAATTCCGTGGCCATGCTGAACCTGGTCCAGCTGGGTCGCATAACGGCAAATACGGACCTTGAGGAGAAAGCAGAACAGATTGGGCGTCTTTTCTCCAATCAGCTTTCAGAAGCGCCTACAGGCTTTGGACAGATGCTGCAGGCGGTCGGTTTTGGACTGGGAGAAAGCTATGAGATTGTTATTGCCGGCAAAAGGAATTCGGATGATACTGAACAGCTTTTGAAGGAGGTCTCCGCTCATTTCATTCCCAATAAAGTGGTTATCCTCAATGATCCGAAAGAAGATGCCATCCATACTTTGGCTCCCTATACCAAGCAACAAAACATGAAAGAGGACAAGGCAACGGCTTATGTCTGCCGGAATTACAGTTGTGAGCAGCCGGTAACGGAAGCTGATGAAATGGCCGAGCTTCTTAAAGAAACATGAACTCGGCAGACTACGGTCACTCAGTCAACAAAAATTATGAAGGCCGGACCGACTAATTAGCCTTCTATTTCTTTATTTTCGAGTATTCTTACCCCGAGTGATGTTTAATAAAGAGAGAGTCTGAAATTATGTGTAACCCCTGTCTGATACGCAGATTTGAATACATTTCATACCAAGCCCCTCATAATATAATTCATAGAGATAATGAATGGATTGTATTTTAAAACAAATAGATTTGCCCGCTTTATAAGCATGTTTCACTTCATTCACCCCGGGTGAATTGATTATAACCTGGGCATTAGTTCGCCATGTTTACGGCAACAATTAAATAGTCTGCGCAATCAGCGCTATCTGCGGGAGCCATAACAGCGCTAAATAATTGACTACTTCCCTTCTAGCGTTATCACCGAAATGTTGGGCGGTGCGTTGTACCTGACGGGCGACAGGGTAAATCCAAGGCCGTTGTTCACGTTGATCAGCATATCCCCGTCGTAGTATTGCCCATGCACATACCGGGTTTCGAAGTCGGGTGCTGAAAACTGGGTAAAAAACAGCGGGACCCGAATCTGTCCTCCGTGCGTATGACCGGCTAGCAGAATCTCGTATTTCTTTTCTTTGCTCTCTTCGATAATTGAGCGAGATACCTGATGTGTGGCCATCACTCGCAGATCGGCGATGGTACTGTCTTTCATCACATTCCTGATTTCATGTACCGGAGCCTCCCTACTATACACGTTCGTCAATCCCGAAAGCCGGAGCTTGGCACTGCCCACCTGGATATTCGCATTTTCAGCTTCCAATATCTTGATGCCGTGCTCCCGTAGTGCCCCAGTAATATTTTCGGCACCAGCCCAGTAATCGTGATCTCCAACAACGAAATAGGTCCCATACGGAGCCTCAATCCTTCCCATCTCCTCGGCGGCCATCTCCACGTAATCGGTTCCATATGAGATCAAATCACCGGTAATAACGACAATATCCGGATTTTGCTCATTTACCTTGTCCACATATTTGGAAACCTGATTTTGGCCGGTATATCGATCGGCCTGGATATCGGTTATGTGTGCGATCTTAAAATTACCCAGGTCGCCGGGTAGTCCCTCTACGGAGTGTGTGATCGTCTCGGTCTCTATACGCAGGGTGTCAGAATACATTTTATATCCTGTATAGAGAAGTAAAATGACAGAAAACCCTATCACTAAATAAGCATAAAGCTGATCTAACTGTGGGGCATTAATCCCGTTGGCATTGGCCAGTATTTTGAGAATATCGGCTCCCACAATCCAGATCAACACCTGGAACGAAAAGGCAAACCCAAACCAGAACAGGTAGATAAGAGGTTTTGAATAGGTCAAAATACCGACATTGCCACCAAGGAGGTACCGCGTTAATCCATGCAGGGGAAACAGGTAGAATCCCAAAAAGCACAAAACCACCACCCATCCCATGTAGGATCCGGGCGCGGGATTCAGGTAATCAACAGCACGAATAAGCCGCCATCCGAGGTATAGATCTACGACTGCTTTTATTGTTGCGGCAAAGAGTGTCATTTTAAGTAACCAGGGCACAAGCACTATCCTTTTGTTGGTATTTGTCAGGCAAACAGTATATTATTTTTTTGAACAGATCAAATTTCTTTTCTTGGGTTAAATCCATTTTCTGATAACATCCGTACTTCTTAGTGGAGCATGAAACGTGAGTATATTTAATCTAATAGTAGCCTTAGGTGCAGTTACCCATAAAGATTCCGATCATGAACGGGTGCTGATCAAGCGTATCAAGGCCGGAGATAACAAGGCCCTGGAAGAGTTGTATGAGCTTTACAAGTCGCTGCTGTTCGGGATGATTATCTCAATCGTAAAGAAACGAGAGGAAGCCGAAGATGTGCTCCAGGAGGTATTTATGAGAATATGGGAGAAAGCGCATACGTTTGATGAGAATCGGGGTAATGTTTATAGCTGGATTGTCACACTGACCCGCAACAAGGCGATTGACCGCATTCGCTCAAAGGGGTACAAAACCCAGGAAAAAGCTTCCACAAGTGTGGATGAGCCGGAATTTTCGCTGGAGGGCGATAAGTTTGACCCGCTGGAGACGACAATTTTTTCGGATCGTGCGGAGTTGGTTAAGAAAGCACTGGAGGAGATCCCCGAAAAGCAACGTGAGGTAATTAAGGTTGCTTACTTTGGAGGTATGACGCAATCAGAAATTTCGGAGCATCTGGATATTCCCCTTGGCACCGTCAAAACCAGGACCCGCCAGGGATTAATAAAACTGAAAAACATTTTAGAAGATCACATTTCCCGAAATGGCTAACGAAAACAAACATACAGAACGGTTTGAGGAGCTTTGCGCGGGCTATGTGCTGAATGCACTGGAGCCAGAAGAACGGACAGAGTTCAAGGAGATGTTGGCCTCTGCTGACGAGGAGGAGAAGGAGTTCTATCACAAACTGCGTTCTGCTGCTAATAACCTGGCATTTAATGTCAACCGAGTGGAACCACCCGCAGCAGTAAAAGAACGCCTGATGCAAGTCGTAAATGAAGATATCGAGGAACAGCAATCGACCGGTGCTACAAGCTCTGACGGCTATGATAAAATGAAGTTCGCCATCGCGGCCTCCTTTGCCCTGCTCGTGGTGACGCTCAGCCTCCTTTTTTACACATTCAACCTTAACAGCCAGCTAAATGCCACGAATGAACAGCTTGCCCAGAGGGAGCAAACCATTACCGAACTGGAGAACGAGATTGAACGAAAAAATGAGATGCTGGCTATCCTCGAGGCCCGGGAAGTTGACATGGTGGTCATGCAGGGGATGGAAGCCAATCCCGATGGCTATGGAAAGGTGATATGGGATTCGGAGCAGCGACAGGCCTTGCTCCAGGTCTCCAACCTGCCCCCGGTACCATCAGACAAGGAATATCAGCTGTGGATTATCAAAAATAATACACCCGTAAGTGCCGGACTTTTTGCGGTTAATGATCCTAATCGCGACTCCTTCTTCAAAATCGAGCAGATGGAGCCGACGGATGAGCAATCAACCAATGCGTTTGCGGTTACCCTGGAACCCAAAGGGGGCATGCCCAAGCCTACCGGCGACATGTACCTGATGGGGAATATGGAGAATTAATGTATTGGTTACCAGTTAACCAGCCACAATTAACAAATGTTTCAAATAAACAAATAACAAATTACTGTTCGCTCATTTTGTTGAAGAGATAATCCTGGAAACTCAACACCTGTACGCCCTGTGGAATCTGCACCATCGCACGGGCAACATTTGACTCTTCTATCTCCTGGATTTCAGTGATTTGTCGCAAGTTTCCATCTCGGTAGCCTTCAATTCGCATCGGGAAATATCCTTTCTTGAAAATCAGGTCAAATGAAAGTTTATCTCCCAAAAGATTAAGGTCTGAATTCCCCCACGGCTCGGCAAGCATCCCCCAGTGGATATTGAGTTCATCGGTCAACCACACTTCTGCATGTTCATTGGGGTTTTCCCGGTCAGTGAAAATAAATTTTTCACAGCTATAGCCGTTTATATCCCTGGTCTCTCCTGTTTGCTCATAATTCACTTCATGATCCATGCTACCGTCGGTGCCTGAACTTCCATTGCCAAACATGTTCATCATCGAATCGATATCCTGCTTGGAAATCTTCAGGGCAGATTGGTCACCTGTTAAAAACACAAAGTCTTCAAAATCAAGCCGAATAAGAATCCCTTCCGTCTTTATTGATCCGACAAAGTTATACTGGTTTTTTCCCTCAACGAGGATTCGATCTTTCGTTAAAAACAGTGAGAACTGGTCGTTCTGTTTTTGTGATCCGTCGGGGGTAACTTCATAACTGTTAAAAACCATTTTCCCTTCAAATTGGGCGGCAGCCGGCAGGCTTATCAGTGTTAACAGCACTGCACCAATGACGTAATATCCAAGTTGTTTAATCATATTCGACCCTTGCGTGATAAATTTGTGAGAACGAATGATAAAAAGTACAAAAGTTTTGTCAGGATTGTACCGAAAAGTAAACGAAGTGTTTCGCTAAAACGTATAGTCTTTAAATAAAATGTGCGACGCACTTTGGAAGTGTGTCGCACATAAGAAGAGATCCAATAACTAATCTACGCGTGCTGCAGAGCCTCGGATTCTACGTTCACCTTCCGAATCCAGCCTCCGGCAACAACATCATTTCCCTCATAACAGACCACTGCCTGCCCCGGAGTAATGGCTTCACGCCCGGCGGGAAAATGGACTTCCATTTCGTTGTCATTGATTTGGGTCAGGTGCCCAATCGCCCCGTCATCATTATAACGGATGGCACCGGTGACCTCCATGCCCTCTTCAGGGATTCGGTCATATTTCACCAGGTTCATCTCCCCGGCCCGGCAAGTGGTGCTTATCAGGTCTTCCTTTCGCCCAATGGTAATGACATTCGCTTCTGCATTGATATCCGTCACATACACGGGGTATCCCATTGCAATATCAAGTCCACGCCGCTGACCGACCGTATAGAACGGGTAGCCTTTGTGCTGGCCTACCACTTCGCCATCCTGGTCTATAATCTTGCCCGGACCGATTTTATCGTCCAGGTTATCTACGCGATCTCGCAGGAAACGATGATAATCGTCATCAGGGATAAAGCAGATTTCATAGGAATCCGGCTTGTCGGCCACTTTGGTGAGCCCAAATTCTTCGGCCAGGTTCCGAATCTCCGTTTTTTCGTAGCTGCCCAGTGGGAAGATCGTCCGCTCTAGGTGCTTTTGTGCCACGCCCCACAGCGCATACGACTGGTCTTTGCGGGGATCTTTGCCTCGTGATATCACATAGCGACCGTTTTCTTCGCGCACATTGGCATAGTGTCCTGTGGCGATATAATCACATCCCAGGTTATCGGCCCGGCGCAGCAGTGCTGCCCATTTGATGTGGGTATTGCAGAGCACACACGGGTTGGGCGTTCGCCCGCCCATATAGTCATCCACAAAGCGGTCGATAACCCAGTCGCCAAACTCGTCACGGATATCCACGATAAAGTGCTTAAATCCATGCTTTACAGCAATCTGTCGGGCGTCGTTCATCGACTCCAGCGTACAGCAGCCGGTTTCCTTATCGGACTTTCCACCTACGCGAGAGTAATCCCACGTTTTCATGGTAATGCCGATCACGTCATATCCTTGTTCTTTGAGCATTACAGCCGTAACGGAGGAATCAACTCCACCGCTCATAGCTACTAATACTCGTCCTTTTGATTTCATGGATCTAAAAAACTTACTGGGTTTTGGGATTCGAAAACCTCAAAATATAAGGTTTTTTTGTGTAAATAATGTGAAGCCTTTTCATGTCGGAATTCGTTAACGGGAAGTGCTGCTTTTTCATTGCGACTCCGAGTAATTTTTCAACTTTTATATGGTCTGTTCGAAGCTCACAGTTCCCAGCGAAAGATAGTGTTTATGTTGGGGCACGGTGCACCGCGCCCCAACACTACCAAAATTATAATATTTGCTATTAGTAGGGGCCGATACTTATATATCAATCAAGCATAGCACTTCTTACATATAAAGATAGGGCTTCCAGTCTTCTTGTACTCCGCCGAGGATAGATTGCAGGAAGGTGATATGCACCGGGCGGAACGGCTTTTTCTTCAACGGCATGCCCGCTTCCTTGGGTGTGCGGTTGCCTTTCTTGACATTACATTCGTCACAGGCCGTCACCAGGTTTTCCCAGGTATCTTTCCCGCCGCGGCTTTTGGGCATCACGTGATCGATGGTAAGATTTTTGCCCACCCCGCAATACTGGCATTTATTGCGATCTCGTTTCATGATGTTGCGTCGGGAAAGCACAATCTTGTTATATGGTAAATTAATGTAGCGACGCAATCGTATTACTGAAGGATAGGAGTACTCCTCGGAAACCGTTCGGATGGTGCGATCCGGGTAATCATGGATCATTTCTGCCTTGTCCATGAAAAGCAGTTTAACCGATCGCTGCACCGAGCAAACACTCAGGGGCTGATAATCTTGATTCAGTACCAATACGTTGGCGTCCATAGGCAATCTATTTAGTTAATCATACAAAATATTTGAGCCCGGATTTGGTATATAAGAAACACCGTTTACCATATTTGAATGGTAAAATCAACATTTTATTTTGCATAAATGCAACAACAAATAACGCAATAACCGGATCCTGAAGCTCTCAGCACCGTTTTATTTACTAAAACAAGAGCGTTATCCGAAGAAAAAGTTCCAAACATCCACTTTTATCTCTTCATTAATGGCGACAGCCAGGGCTATTGAGACGGCCAAGCCAATCAGTGCATACCCCACATCCCTGCTAATCAGCTTCAGGCTTTTGCCAATGGGTTTTCCCTTTCCACCAGCATCGCGCAGGCTCATGGCTATTTCCCGTCCGGCAAGGAGCCCGAGAAATACCCACGTTGTACTCATCGGAATATTGCTCTGAATCTTAAAATAGTACAGTATGACAGCGTAAATAAAGTCTATCACCGTGGCAGATCGCACATCTTACACATCCGCCTTCTCATCAACCACCCGCTGAATACGGTCAAGGAAGGTTTGCTCCTGTCGGATGATGGTGTAAAAACTGCCTGGGATTAGATCTTGTAGAGAAATACTGAAAGAGGAACCTTCAGAACCCGAATCAGCCATAGATAATATCTGGTTAAAAAAATCTAGGATTGAAATTACATTTAGCAGCTTTTTACACCGACCCGATAGTATCAATCAAATATTAACTTAATATTACCTGGAAGTTTATTCTGCATATTCAGAACCCATTTTCTCCAAAAAAGAATGGATTAACTACTTACTGATGTGCGTATTTTTTTATACTTTTTTTACCAACAGTAAACATAAATGAAACCTGTTTAGGAGTCTTAAGCCAGCATTCAAAATAACTTTACTGCAGCATTTTCGGGTACCCAAATCAATTCTTTATTCTGTAACAATCTTTGATATATGGATTCCGAGCAACACATCGATACAGAAAAGCAGCCTAAATACTCACTCGCACCTTTTTTTAAAACATCTCCCTATCTGCTATGCATTGCAGGTTTTGATGGTTATTTCAAAAAAATAAATCCTGCTCTCACCAAACTTCTGGGGTATTCAAAAGAAGAATTATTCTCAAAACCGATCAATAGTTTTATTCATCCCGAAGATCGTGATCTAACCGAGAAACATCGGGATAACATAAGGCAAGGCAAGCCATTGCTGAATTTTGAGAACCGTTACATTTCTAAAAATGGCAAAACTGTCTGGCTTTCCTGGAACTCAATACCGGTAAATGATGATCAACTGGTATATGCAATTGCCAAAAATATTACCCACAAAAAGAAAGATGAAGAAAAGAGGAACCAGCTGCTTGCTGAGTTAACCGAGTCCAATCAACGGTTGAAACGACTCAATTACACAACGGCTCACGACCTTAGAACTCCCGTAAATAACCTGCTTTCTGTTTTTAACCTGATGGATATTTCCAATATTGAAGACCCTGAAATACTGGAGTATTTGGAGCTGTTAAAAACCGCTACGGGAAATTTAAAAAGGACTCTTGACAGTTATGTCGATGACCTTCAGAATGAGAGCACACTTCAGGATAAAGCGACCGAAATTGATCTGTTGAAAGTACTCAATTCCGTAACGCAATCACTTCAATCTCTTATTGAAGACTCAAACACAAAATTCCAGATTACATTGAATGGGTTCAGAAGAATAACATTCAACAGGAGCTACATGGAGAGCATTTTCCTAAATTTGATTACCAATTCCATTAAATATGCCCACCCTGACCGCGCGCCTGTTATTATTATTAAAACTGAAATTACCGATGGCCGGAAACAACTCATTTTTTCTGATAATGGGCAGGGGTTTAACAGCGAAAAGCAACAGGATAAAGTGTTTGGTTTCAACCAGACATTTCATGACCATGAGGACAGTAAAGGAATTGGACTTTACCTGGTGTATAATCACATCAAAAGTATGGGCGGAACGATATCTGTCAAAAGCAAAATAGATGAGGGCACAACATTTACAATAAAATTCAGGGATATTGGTCATTAATAAATTTACTCAAAGTTAGCCCTGTCATGAACCAGTTGTGAGAAGATAATGTTAATAAATTAACTCCAATACAGACGGTTATGCCTAATCAGAAAACATCTGCATATTACAAAGAGCCGGGTCCCAAGCTGGACCGGGAATCTCCCTTCGAATCCATGATGGAGCGGTTTCGTTTTGCCGCAGAACTGCTGGAACTGGATGAAGGGATGTTTCAATATCTTGCGAGTCCCGTGAAACAGGTAATTGTATCGGTACCGGTAATTATGGATTCGGGGGAAATTGAAGTGTTCGAAGGGTACCGCGTAATTCACGATAATGTGCTTGGCCCTTCCAAGGGCGGCATACGTTACGCCCCGGATGTAAATATCGACGAAGTAAAAGCCCTGGCGGCTTGGATGACGTGGAAGTGTGCCGTTGTTAATGTTCCGTTTGGTGGTGCCAAGGGTGGTGTTCGATGCAATCCCAAAGAGCTTTCAAGAATGGAACTGGAGCGACTGACACGTCGCTATACCTCGAATATGCTCGAGGTTTTTGGTCCCGACCGCGACATCCCCGCCCCTGATATGAACACGAACGAGCAGACCATGGCCTGGATTATGGACACCTACAGCATGAACGTCCACCGCACCGAAACGGCTGTTGTGACAGGAAAACCAACGCTTTTAGGCGGCTCGCAAGGTCGAAAAGAAGCGACGGGACGTGGCGTAGTCACTGTCACACTGGCCGCGCTGAATAAGCTGGCAATTCTTCCGAATAAATGCACCGTTGCCGTTCAGGGTTTTGGAAATGTGGGCTCCATCTCGGCAAAACTGATGTATGAGCTGGGTGCAAAAGTCATTGCTGTCAGTGACATTTCGGGAGGCTACTATAACGAAAACGGCATCGACATTCCCGCCGCAATCCAGTACAGTAAAAGAAATAATAATTCCCTGGAGGGATTTCCCGAGGCGGAGTCCATCTCGAATGCAGAACTTTTGCAATTGAAATGTGATGTGCTTATCCCCGCTGCCAAAGAGGATCAGATAAGTAAACAGAATGCCGATAACATACAGGCCCGGATTATTGCTGAAGGAGCTAACGGCCCGGTTACGGCCAATGCTGATACCATCCTTGAGGACAACGGCGTTATGGTGGTACCGGATATCCTTGCAAATGCGGGAGGCGTTACCGTTTCTTACTTTGAATGGGTGCAGGACCGGCAGGGTTATTTCTGGACGGAAGAGCGCGTAAACCGACGCCTCAATCGCATGATGCGCGATGCCTTTGACAACCTGTTTCAACTAAGTGAGCAACACAATATCACCCTGCGGCAGGCGGCTTATGTTTATGCAATCGACAAGGTGGCCAAGACACTGAAAATGCGCGGCATTTACGCTTAATAAATATTTTTCCCGGATATCCATATGGCAAAACAAACGAAATCACTGACTCTTTCCTCTGATTTTGACGAGATACAACGGGTGGAATCGTTCGTTGATGAATTACAGGATTGGATCAGCTTTGATGATGAAATATACGGAAATGTAATGCTGGCTCTGAGTGAAGCTGTAACCAACGCAATCGTGCATGGGAATAAGCAAGACTCCGATAAAAAAGTGCATATCAAGGCGAGTCAAAACAATCAAAAGCTAACCATCAGCATCAAAGATGAGGGAGAAGGATTCGATCCTTCATCGCTGCCCGATCCACTACAGGATGAAAACCTCCTTAAAGAGGGAGGCCGGGGCGTCTACCTTATCGAACAGTTTGCCGATGAAGTAACCTATTCAGAAGACGGTACCAAAATAACAGTGAGATTTTTGGTATAAAAAAACCTGCCGGCTTTTGAAGACCGGCAGGTCTAGCGTTACTCTTAAACGGAAACCCTTACTTACTTAAGTGAATTAATCCACTTCGCTATTCTTAAAGCTTCCTCCTCCGGCACGTTGGTCATGGGCGGCATCGCCGTGGCGAAGTCAGGCCAGTTTGAAAGATCCGGATTATAGATCAGCTCCACCATCTCTTCAGGGGTATAATTTCGCTGTGCGATCTGAGAAAAAGCAGGACCCACCTGCCGTTTGTCCCGGTTGTGGCAGGCATTACAGGTATACTTTGTCAACAAGGGTTTCATGGACTCATAAGTAGGAACGTCCGACTCCTGCTGGCTTGTTTGCCGAGATTCAGACGTTGTTGCTGCCTGATCAGCTTTGTTACCTGAATTGCGGGTGCTCATCTCATTCAGTGCCAGTTCCGGTCCCTCGGGAATTTCATTTAACGTGTAATACGCTGTGTTGTGCAGCAGTGGCTGTCCATCTTCTGCAAGCAGGCCATCCGCGATGAGATAATGAATATAGCTTTTTCGAAGATTTTCCAGTTTTAACCGGACGCTCATTCCGTCATCGGAGACTTTAACCCCTTGCACCCCGGTCTCCTGCTGGTCCACCATGGGGCTTCCATACACCGGATGATATTTATAGGTAAATGTTGAGACGGAATATGACGCCAGGTCTTTCGCTGTCTCCGGATCTACAGGTTTGGTGAATGTAATTTCAAAACCATCTGGTTTAGCCGAAACGTTTTTCATCTCGAAAGGAACCTGTCGATTCCACACCAACCGCTGAAGGCCCTCATTGGCCTCCCCGGCCGAGCCCCAGCCACGGTTTGTTTCCCCGACGAATAGCGAGCCGTCATTGCCCCATGCCATACGCAACACGCCCGATTGAAAGCCGCTGCGAAAATCGAAGACTGCTCCCTGGTATGTCCCTTTCACCTTTTCCAGTGCAACACGCATAATTTTACTTTGTCCCTGGTCACCAACCAACACCTGACCTGCAAATGGACCAAAGTGTCCATCCGGAATGGTAATTATATCAGAGTTTGAGATCCCCAAAATACCATGCGGCAGCCAAACGGCCGGCGTTTTCAGGGTCGGAAGATCCTCCTGAAGCTCAAACATCGTTTTATAATCCTCTTCATCCTGGATATTTTCGGGCTTTACGTAATTGCCTTCATCATCCTTGTAGATGCGGGGATCGATATGGGTATACAGGTCTTCTGTTTTCATACTCAGTGGAGAATTCGGCTTATCGGTCCATCGGAGGCCCGCCGGGTGACCGGTAAAATCGCCTTTTTCCACATGCCAGATGCCACCGGAACCGATCCAGTCGCCCTGGTTTTCGGCATAGAAGAGTTCACCGTCAATCATGCCCAACCCGGCCGGAGAGCGCATCCCGGTAGCCCAGGGCTCCATTTTTCCATCTTCGGTGATGCGCATCGTCCACCCTCTCCAGGGTACGCGACTTTCGCCCCGCCACCACTGTTGATCACCAAATGCCACATTAGCTGACACAAAGAACGAACCGTCGGGCGCTATCTGGGGCCCGTAACTGTACTCGTGGTAGTGGCCCGAGAGCGGCCAGGCGTATACTGTTTCAATCAGATCGGCCTTCCCATCGTAGTCGGTGTCCTCAAGCTTCGTTAGCTCACCGCGCTGGGAACAGTAAAATGCTCCATCCTTGTAGGCCAACCCTAAAACCTCGTGGAGTCCAGTAGCAAATTTTCTGAAATAGGGGTTATTACTGGATGGATTCTCAACGATAAAAATATCGCCTCTTCGTGTGGCAACAGCCAAGTTCCCATTTGGCAGCACGGTTAATCCTCCCACTTCAAGCAGGTATTCCTCCGGACTTATAACGTCCGCTATTTTAAAGAAGTCCTCTTCCGCAGGAATATCCTGGGCGGAAACCGAACTAAAAGTCACAGATAGCAAAAGCAGTACAAATGCACAATGACGCAAATAATTCATATCAAATTTCATCGTTTCCTCAAGTTTTAAAACAAGATAGTGTAGTTTATGGATGGTTGCGCCGGTATAATCAACTCATAGCGGCCATCGGTCTCACGGATGATCGGCTCCTTGGGATTTTCCAGCTGGATGTAATACGATTGGTCATCTACCAGGTATCGGTTATTCTCCACTTTTCTTATCGACTTCCCTGATGCCAGCCTGAAATACAGATCATCAGATATGTCCTTAAGGGTAACAGATCTTCGTACGCCGCCCCCGTTGTGCACAACCCGAATTTTATCCCGAACCGAAGTGCCGAACACTTCATACCTGAATTGGGGATTATCATTGTCATCCAGGGTATATCCCTTGGACTCGTAACCTGTACCAGTCGTATCATCCTTCCATGAGGCCCCATCATTTTCCAACTTGTTCAGAGACAATGCCGGACTCTCCAGCAGATGCTCCACCGAGCCATTGGGCCTTGAAGATCCATCACCGCGGCTGTACCACATCGGCGTGACGTCTAGAAAATCTCCCCGCCAAACCTGTACCAGGCTCCCGTGATTCATATCATAGGTATAGTGAAGTTTATTCAGGCTACTCACCGAGATCCCGTGAGTAACCCGGCTGCCCCCCGGAAGATCCATAAAACTGCGGAGCAGCGGCTTATCTTCCGCATGCACATAAATCGGGTTCCAGTCGCTTTGACCAGGCAAAGGCATATCACTCAGTGAGTGACTGCGAAGCCCTTCCGCCGATACCGAGAGCTGAAAACCAGCCTCCGCCCAGTCTGCCCTGCGGGCGTATAGCAGTTCAAAAGGCACCTCTCCCGCTGAAAGGTTAACGCTACCCTCTGCACTATCAATGGGGATGACTTCATTTCCTGAAATGCGCAACAGTCCCGCGCCGGCAGCCACATTCAACTCGAACGTGTAATTACCAGCCTCATCACTCTGGATCGTACCGGTATAACGCAGCAGGAATTGTTCGGGCAGCCCCCCCAAATATGGCGTCAGGAGTTCTGAACTACCTGACTTAATAACTGAAAGTGTATCAATGTCTGGTTCTTCCGTAAATTCTCCTTCATAGACACTGTACTGTAGATCCTTTACTGTGGGAGCCGTCCGGTCATACCGCGTAATCCTGATGTTTCGAAAGGCAACCGGACCGTGATCGCCCTGGAATCGGAGCGGACCTTCCGGAACTTCGCCTTCCCCATAGGCGCCGGCAGTAGGCCCCAAGAGCTCAACATCTTCATGGATAACTACGCCATTCAGCTCTGCACGCAATATTCGTGCATTTTCCACCTTCTCACCATTTTCATTAAACCGGGGAGCGCGAAAAGACAATTCGAGATGTTGCCACAGTCCCGGTGCGCGGCTGGCATTTTGCCGGGGTGCATATCCTTGCCGTCCTTTCACACCCGCCGGGCGCTCATAAATTCCGCCATTATTGCTGGATGATGGGACTTTAACCGTCCAGCTGTCATGTAGTTGAAGTTCATATCGTCCCTGGAGATAGATTCCTGAATTCGATCCCCTGGGCATCATATAATCCAGTTCGAGATCGATATCTCCATGGTTGAGCTTCGTATACAGGTCTTCTCCCCCGTGCTCAGCCTGGGGATTATTAACCAGTATATCACTGCCATCGGTAACAGTAATAGTATTGTCTTTATCCATTGAAGCTGTAACCTCACCGGCCATTTGCCAATTTTCTGCAGGTTCGTTAAAACTGTTTAGGCCATCAAGCAAAATTTGGTTGGAGTCTTGCGCATTAACACCCGAAGCAAACAGCATCAATACCAGGCAGGCTATCCACCGGGATGGGTCAAAGAAAATCGCTTTTACGTTCATATGGTTTTTATTGATTAAATGAGAATTACACAATTCTACTATAACTATAAAAATGTGATTGGCTGAACATTACCGCCCGGGTAGTTCAACCAATCACAATGTAATCAAGACCTGTCAATCTTGGTTAATTATAACCCGGATTTTGTTCAAGTGCAGGGTTAGTCTGAATTTCATCATCCGGTATGGGGTATAAGAGATGATGCTCCTGGTATGTTTGTCCCCAGTTATTCGATGCCCCTACAACATCAACAAAGTTAACTTCTCCGGGATTATTTTCAGACGGAACAGGATATTGCCGGGTCCGCTGAATATCCGTCCAGATTTTGAAGTTCAGGGGCAGCTCACGAAGCCGCTCTTTCCAGACTTCTTCCACAAACTCTTGTTCCGAAAGTCCCGATAAATTGGCAATAATGGTACTTCTGTCGGTTTGCCAGTAGGCCCGTTCCCTGACGTCTGCAAGATACGAAATCGCTTCGTTTGTTACGCCTTCCGAGCGTGCAATTGCTTCAGCTGCAATGAGAAGCACTTCTGAGTAACGGTAAACCCGCAGGTCCCGATCTCCACTATTTCCGCTTTCAAACGCGACATCCTCTTCGTACCACATATATGGTGCCCACTCATTGAACTCATACACCGTCCCGTCTCTTTCCAACGAGCTATAGAAAAGCTGTTTCTCCTGGACACGCAAGTCATCATTCGGATCATAAATCCAGGTATACTCTTCAATCGGACGGTATACATTGAAGGTCCTGCCGAAAGTGATACCCGCCGGGCGAACGTCACCAGGAATAATTTGACCAGGAAAATCATTGCTGGCAATATTGCCGTCGTACTCGATGCCGTAGATAAACTCATCGTCGACATCAGAAGTACGCATCTTGTTGTAGGCACTCATAGTCATGGGGTCTGACCCATGCTCCACTAACCCATACTGCCCTGAATTGATAACGGTCCTGGCAGCATCTGCGGCATCGGCATAACTACCCTGTGACTGCAATGGATATCCGGCCCTGCTCAAATGGACATCGGCGAGCAAGGCAGCAGCAGCTCCCCGTGTTATCCGAAAATTGTTATCAGGAAATGGGGCATCTGCCAAACCGCCATTGTTTACCGCCCAATCAAGATCGGCTACAATCTGATTATATACTTCCGCGGAACTGGTGCGTGACACCTCAAGCCCGTCGAGCCCCTCTACCGGTTCCGTTATAAGAGGGACATCCCCAAAAGAGGTTACCAGGTTGAAGTAGTTAAGCGCTCGGAAAAACCGGGCTTCAGCCAATAGACGATTTTTTTCGTTTTCGGAAAACCCTTCCATGTCAGGAATAGCCTGGAGGGCAAGGTTCGCGTGGGAAATGGCTTCATAATGGCCTGACCACCAGCCGTCGAAGAACTGGTTCAATATCTCAGGATCCAGGGTCAAATCTTGAGCAACCTGCCCTTGTATGCGCTCCCCTTTCGCTTCGTTGTCGAAGAAACCCGACATGAAGCCGCCGAACATAACATTGGCCCCGCCGAAACCCGAGTCATAAAAGTCTGCGGCTCGGCCTTCACGATAAAGACCGTTTACCAGGCCGGTAACTGTTTCCGGTGAATCCAGCAGTTGATTGGTTGAGATTTCATCTTTGGGTGCTTCAGTCAAAAAATTATCGCAGGAGTTTAGCGTCAAGAACCCCACTATAAATACAAGTATGAATTTCTTCATGGTATTAATATGGTCTTAAAATTGATCATTAAAATTGGATATTGACTCCAAGCGTGAAGGTTCGCGGCTTAGGATACTGGTAAAAGAAGATGTTCTGAGTATTGGGATTTCCCTGCCATGAAGATCCTTCAGGATCGTGGCCCTTGAAATCCGGATGATGAATTACAAACGCGTTCTGGAGGCTTGCAGTTACTCTCAACCGCTGTAAACCATACTCAGAGATTTTACCTTGATCAAAACTGTATCCCAGTGAAAACAGGTTCCCTCGGATATAAGACCCGTCAACAATCCAATGGCTGTCAGCCTGGGTATTCTGTCCAGACAGTGGTTGATGACGTATCCGTTGAATGGGGGTATCTTGATTATCTGGAGTCCACGCCTCATACAATTGGGTAGCAATACCATTAGTAAGCGCTTGGCGATCTTCCGCAGTGTGGAGGAATTGCTGCATGATCTCATTTCCATATACAAATTGTATATCTGCGGTAAAATCAAAGTTTCCAACATTTACCTTGTTGGAGAAACTTCCTGTCCACTCTGGCAAACCATTTCCGATAATCTTACGGTCGGACGATCGCTTCGCCTCACCGGGAATTCGTCCCGCAGCAGCGGCTTCAGCTGCCTCATCTGTGCCCCAGGTGCCTAAACGCTCGAACCCGTAGAAGTTTCCTATCGGTTCGCCTACACGCAATATCGTCTGGCTACCGGAGACCCAGTTTGGTCCGGGAAAGATATCTTCATCCTCAGCGCCCAGGCTTTCAACCGTATTCTTGTTGTAATTGAAATTGAGTGTGGTTGACCAAAAGAAATCGTTGGTCTGGATATTCCTGGTCGTCATCATGAAATCAACACCACGATTAGAAACAGATCCAATATTATCCATTACCACATCAAAACCGCTGGTGGAGGGAATCGGCCGCTGCAGCAACAGATCGTCGGTCAATTTGTCATAGTAGTCAGCCTCAAGTGACACCACTTGGTTAAACAGATCAATTTCAAGACCGATATTATACTGAGTGGTTTTTTCCCACTCCAAATCTGGATTTGCCAGGCGCTGCGGTGCACTCGTATTCTGGCGGGCACCGCCAAGTAGCACCGAACCGGAACTGATCGTAGAAAGGGATTGATAAGTACCAATCTCGGTGTTACCGGTTCGTCCCCAGGATGCTCTTAGTTTCAGTCGGTTAATAGCATCCATATCAGACATAAACTCTTCGTTGGAAACGGTCCAGCCAACCCCGATTGAAGGAAAGAAACCATACTTGTTATTCTCACCAAATCGTGACGATCCATCAATACGGCTTGTCAGGGTAGCACTGTAGGTATTGTCAAAGGTATAACTACCTCTTGCAAAGTAGGAGTTCATGGACCAGTCCCAAGTATCGGAATTTGGGAAACCGCTAACTTCAGTAGCCGCATCAACATTGTTGGTACGGTAGAAATCGTTCGGGAAAATACGCACCCCGAAACCGTTGCTTCGGTATGACCGCTCCTGCCAACTGGCTCCCAAAACGGCGTTAATTCTGTGCTTTCCGGTATCCTGAAGGTAAGTCAGATAGTTCTCATTTTGCCAGTAGGTAGTTTCACTGTTGTTCATTCCGGCACTCCCCACGGAAGATTCCGGGGATTCCAGGTCTGTTGGCTGGTAGTCGCGAGATTCGAAATTCGTGTTATCAACACCGAATTGTGTGCGGAACTCCAGGTTATCGGTGATTTGAAATGCGGCATAGGCATTACCAAAAAGCTGTACCCGATCTCTCAGCCGATCTTCTTCCATCGCACGTTGCACCGGGTTTGGCTGCCCTTCAAGCGAGGTGAATTTAACATCATTAAAATGACTCCAGTCACCATCCGGCATTTTCACTGGAAGAATCGGGGCAAACTCAACCATAGTACGGCGTACGACCTGCCCGCCGCCCCCTTCTTCAACACTGTTCTCCCAGGTTCTGTTGACCCTTAAATTGGTTCCCAGCGTTAGCCAATCGGTCGGACTTGCATCATACACAATTCGGGCACTCGCGCGCTTCATATAGTTATTGAGAATGACTCCTTCATTATTGGTGTAATTCAAAAAGCCACCAAATGAGGATTTTTCACCGCCTGACTGAATTCCCAACTGGTGATCATGAGAAAGGGCGGTGCGAGTTACCTCTTCCTGCCAGTCCGTATCATATAGCGGATTTCCCTGTTCATCGAACAAGGTTCCGATATCATCTGAAAGATCAAATACCGGTTCTTGTCCAGGAGGATAATCTTCGAAAAGAGTAGCATTTTCGAATCCACGACGTTGAACTTCCATAAACTCTTCAGCATTCATCGCATCCATCTTGCTTGCCAACCTGCCTACGCTGAATGAACCGTTATAACTAACGGCAACATCTTCGGACGGCGTATCACCCCGTTTGGTCGTTACGAGTATCACACCATTAGCGCCTCTGGAACCATAAATGGCCGTTGCCGAAGCATCTTTTAAGACCTCAATACTTTCAATGTTATTGGGGTTCATATACTGAATGCCATCTTCCATCGCAACACCGTCAACCACATATAATGGTTCGGTACCTGCGTTAATGGAACCTGTCCCCCTAATAACTACACGATTACTGCCAGTAGGGGCTCCTGAGTTAGTAAAAATATTAACACCGGCAACTTTACCACGCAGTCCCTGCAGAGCGTTAAAAGCGGATTGCTGTTCTCCCAGATCTTCACTTGAAACCATCCCTATAGATCCGGTGACATCTGATTTCTTTTGGATGCCATATCCAGTGACTACAAGCTCTTCACCCTCAATTGCTTGCGGCTGCATGGTTACATCCAGATTGGTACGCCCATTAATCGGCATCTGTCCTGTCTCGTACCCTATAAATGAAAAAATAAGTGTATCCTGAAGCGAAGGAACACTGAGTTCAAAATTTCCCTGGGCATCGGTGGAAGTCCCGCTCGTGGTGCCCTTCACCAAGACGTTTACTCCCGGCATCGGGTCACCCGATGAGGCATCGGTTACAGTACCATTGACGGTCTCCAGGTTAATCTCCTGATTCGGTGCGCTGTCCTTTGGCAAGATACCGAGGGTCCGGTGCGTGAGCACTTTATACCTGAATCCGAAATCCGACAGGAGGTCATCTAGAAGGTTAAACAACCCGTTTTGGAACAATATCACTCGGTTTTCGGCGAATGTTTTGCCCTCCAGCAGTTCGCTTTTGTAGAAAAACTTTACATCATATGTATTTTCAATTGTCGATAATACCTTTTGCAGGCTGGTTCCTTTTTCAACCGTTTCTATGGTTTTAGAATTGATATCCGTAGAACTTACGTATACATCACCAGACTCTTGTGCCCCTGCTACAAGCGTAACAGAAAACAACAGAATCATCAGGCTTACAATCCCTGCGTATTTGTAGTGTTCCATAATTATCCTATCCCTAAGTCTTAGTTGTTTTGTTCAATTATTACAGTTTCTTCTGATTTATAAATGTTCACGTCCATTACTTCGGAAACAGCATTCATCAATCCGTCTAAACTTCTGAAGTCTATTGAACCCGAGAGCCTCATATCCAAAATCCCGGGATCTTTTATTTTCACCTCCTTTCCATAGGTTCGTTCAATCCGGCTAACAAGTACTGAAAAAGGGGTTTCATCGAAATAGAGCTCGTTCGTAGTCCAAGAGGTGTAAACCGCCGGGTTAACTTTGTTCAGGGCTATTTGCTCCCTGGATTTGTGGAATTGTGCCATCTCTCCCGGCTGCATTTTCATTTCAGGCGTTGAGGGAGTTTCGGGACTCGCGACCTTTACTCGTACCTCGCCCTCTTCCAGCACCACTTTCGTGCCCTCGCCATAGGTGTCTACCGTAAAAAGCGTTCCCCAGACGGCGGCCGAACCGTCCTCGGTTTCAACAACAAATTTCGGTTTGTTTTTAGATTCTTTAGGAGTGATTGAGAAATAGGCTTCTCCTTCGAGACCAACTCGTTTCACCGGCTGGTCAAGCCAGTTACTTTTATAGGTAAGCTTCGAACCTGCTGCAAGAATGACACTGGATCCATCCGATAGATTGATCGTTTTCTTTTCTGCATACCCTGTTTCCACGGTCATGATGGCCACAGGTTCACTTTCAGGCGTTGGCTCCTGGTACATGTAGAGTGCCAATCCCACAAAGGCGCCAATCAAAAGAACAGCGGCTGCTTTGAACAGGTATCCCATTAAACCGCCGTTATTCCCAGTGGCACGATCCTCAGGATTGCGGAACCTTATATTATTCTGCCGCTCTATATCATCCCGAACTTTTGACCATTCATTCTTGATATCCGGCAGTTGAGGAGTGGTAAACCGTAGACCCGTTATCTTTTTCTGTGCGTCCAGGGCCTTTCGGCGATGTTCATCGCTCTTCTTAACCCATTCATTCCAAAATACCGCCCGGTCTCCCTCTGAATCGCCCATTGCCCATTCTACAAATGAGGGATCATTAACCAATTCCTGAACAGTGTACTCGCTCTTATCCACGATGCAATCATTTATTATTATGGGTTGCTACATACTATAGAGCAGCTCAGACAGCAGAGTACTCACCTAAATTTTATTTTTTCTGTAAACCGTGTATTAACCCTGTCAGAAACCTGTAAAAGGAAAATTCCCTTGGGAAGGGATGATTCCTAAAACAATTAGCACGACAAACAATCCGATATTTTTTGCCGGTTTTGTGCGTGAACTGTGTAAGGGGGGTTGCCAATCACGGCTGCAAGGATGTTATGGAATGAGGGGCTCCAGAGCTTCAGATTTTACTCTTCTCTTCCCGGCCTTGTAAAGGTGACTGCCCGGAAGGGAACGGAGGGAAGCGTAAAGAAAAAATCTGCGATTTTTTTATTCCGACAGCTGTAGGAACGGTGATTTTTTCGTGGACAGTTCTTTAGTCCGATTACAGGTGGATTTGTTCATACAAAAAGGAATACCTCTATCATAGAGAGCAGCTGTTACTTTTTTAGGATGCCCTAATATAGTATTAGCTCCGTTGGCTCGAAATACTATCACTGGTAAGTGAGATACTGGGCAAACAACCCAAACAAGACAAGGAGAAATGGCAGTATGGCTATTGCAATCTTTGTTATATCCTCGCCCATTATTTCGCGGAGGTTGGAGATGGCGCGATAGATGTGATTTTTTATAGATTGATATTTTATAGATAGGATATCTTCAATCTCATCATAACTCATCCCGTTGAAATATTTGAGGTACAGCACTTCTTTTTGGCGGCCGGGCAGTTGATCCAACGCTTTATAAAGGGCCTCTATTTTTTCCGCCTTTATTTCATCTTTGATGAGTATAACCTCGGGGGAAAACTGGATCTGGGGATTCTCATTCTCGGCATTTTCCCAGTCTTCATAATATTTGCGCCGTTTCTTTAATTTCTTTAGCAAACTTCTCCGCAGGGAGGCCAAAAGATAGGCTTTAACGGAATCAACTTCCGATAGATGCTCTCTTCGATCCCAAAGTTGCACAAACAGCTGGTGAATCCCGTCTTTTGTCAACTCCCGGCGACTTGTCAACTTCAATCCGTATCCAAATAGATCACCGTAATAGCGCTCAAAAATCTGTTCCCACGCATTCAGATCTCCATCTAGAAATTTTTTCCATAGTGTGTTGCCATCCGGGTTGGCTTCCGGCTGGATCGAATACATTCCCTTTTCAGACATGGCGAATTTCCCTGTTCAGTACCTATTTGTTCATAGAACAATCGGTTTAGTTTGTCTTTCCCAATTCCCAATTTGATGAGGGATGCAAATTGATCCCCGTACCCCAAAAGCCATAATCTGTCAACCCCTAAAGTAAGTGATAAAATAGAACTATTGCCAACCGGTAAATACCATTCCTGGGCGGGTTAACATATTCTTCTTACAGGGTTAACCCTGGGATAAACTGGCTTGATTGGGTGTATCAGTCAGCCGCCTGCTCCGTAACAATTCCCATCAGGCGATAAAGCTCCGTCTCGGCCGCTTTGGCCTCAAAACGGGCCTGGATCAACCGGCTCTCCGCATCGATGAGCGTGCGCTGGGCTTCCCGCAGTTCTATAGAATTGATCGTGCCCAGCTTGAAGCGCTCAAGCGCAATATCCACGGTCTGCTCCGCATATACCAGGTTTTCTTCCTCCAGTTTCACTAGCCTGAGGGCATTTAGATAGCTGTTAAACTCAGAGTTGATACCGGCTTTCACCTGCTGCTGTTGCTCTTGGAAAGAGAGGCGTTGGTTTTTGAGCGCAATCTGTGCATTCTGTCGTCTCCGCTCCCTGTTAAACCCATCGAAAAGCGTTATCCGCGCCGTTAGTCCATAATTAAAACCGGTGCTCTGGCTCAGCTCCAGGAACCCGGCACCGGATTCATTCAAATTGTACCCATAGCCGACATTCAGATCTAGTTCGGGGAATCGCTCAGCCTTGATCTCTTTGATCTCAAGCTCTGTCACTCGCTCATTGGTTTTGGCTACGGCCAGCTGCAAATTATCTGAAAGGGCTTTTTCAACAATCTCCTCATATTCTAACTCTTGGTTTACCGGGATATCGGCCTGCACTGCAAACTGCTGATCTACATCGCGACCCATCAGCTCATTGAGCAAAAGTTTTGCGTCGTGTAGTGTTATCTCCTGCCGTATCATTGCAGCACGATCGGCGTTATAGTCGGCCCGGGCCTGCAGCAGGTCGTATTCGGAGCCGGAACCCAGATCCTTCCTCGTCTCCGCTATCTGGATCCGCTGTTCGGATAGCTCAAGCGTACTTTCAAGGACATCTGCTATCTTTTTCTGCCGTACAATGTTAAAATAAGCGGTAATGATCTGTGCAATTCTATTTTCTATCGCCAGGCGTGACTCGATAGCTCCCAACTCTTTCAGTTCACTCAATCGCTGATATGTAGTAAACATTCCCAGTCCGTCAAAAATGGTCCAGTTCAGTGATGCCGAGGCATTCGTTGTCGTCGTCTCAGCACCGTCGACATCCCGGTCGGGTATACTGTTGCCCGAAAACTCTGTCTTACTGTCTTCTATTCTTTTTGTTCGGGATGCGGTAGCCGATAACTCAGGGAAAAAACCTGCATTCCCATACGACTGGTTGTTCTCAGCGATATCGGCAACGTTTCGGGCAATGCGAATCGAAAAGTTATTTTCCAGCCCAATTCTGATTGCTTCGTCTAAACGGAGAACTTCCGGTTCCTTATTTTGAGCAAGAAGAGATGGCACAAACAGCACGCAAATTGCTGCTAAGATGATAATGATACGAATCATGTGAATTATTATTTATGAATTGAGCCTGAATTTACTGTAGAAACCGAAAAAAATACCGTAACGCGTTTAGGAAGACAGCTGTCGGAGATATCTTGGTAACAAGTGACGTTGATCAAATATTTACCTGGTTCAACGACCATGAACCTTGCGAGATCCTGAAACAAGTTCAGGATGACACAGAGGTTTCTTTCAATCTCTAAATACATTACCGTTTGCTTTTTAGTACTACACAACATAAGAAACCTGCTTATCCACAGCGCAGGAATTAATTCCCGCGCAAGTGATGGGGCTATATTGTAATGTATTGGATTCACAGATATCAATCTTAAACAGGCTCGTATTTACTCTCAGCTTTCCTGACCGTTTCTTTGTCAATTAGATCATCCTGGCTTTTCACGGGCGACAGGTATGAATACATCGCAGGAATCACATAAAGCGTGAGGATACTCCCGAGCAGCAGTCCCCCGATCACGGCAATACCCATCGAGGTTCGGCTTTCAGCTCCAGCGCCCAGTGCCAGAGCGATCGGAAGAATTCCCAGGATCGTAGACAGACTGGTCATCAAAATCGGTCGAAATCGTGCCACAGATGCGTCCTTTATAGCCTCCATAATGCTGAGTCCGTGCTCCTGGCGCTGGTTGGCAAACTCCACGATCAGGATCCCGTTCTTGGTCACCAGCCCGATCAGCATAATCATCCCTATTTTACTGAAAATGTTGAGCGTCTGATCAAAATACCAGATAGAAAGCAGTGCTCCAGCGAGCGCAAGGGGCACGGTAAACAGGATAATAAATGGATCCCGGAAGCTCTCGAACTGTGCGGCAAGCACCAGGTATATGAGCGCAAGGGCCAGGATGAAGATAAAATTCAGGTTGGAGGCGCTCTCTTCAAAGTCGCGGGAGGGACCGCTCAGGCTGGTGGAAAAAGAGTCGTCCAGTACCCGCTGCCCAATCTCATTCATAGCATCGATCCCTTCGCCGATCGTCCGTCCGGGAGCCAGTCCGGCGGAGATGGTAGCCGCTGCAAACCGGTTGAAACGGAACAGTTGCGGTGGACTGCTTTCTTCACTAATCGTTACCACGTTATCAAGCTGAATTAACTCATTGCGGGTATTCCGGACGTAAAGCGATTTCAGATCGACCGGTTCATCCCTGTTTTCCCTGGTTACCTGTCCAATCACCCATTGTTGTTTCCCGTCCATGATAAAGTATCCAAACCGCTGACCACTGAAGGAAAGTTGTAGCGTTTGCGCAATATCGGCCACCGAGACACCCAGCGCCCGTGCTCGTTCACGGTCAATCTGGACACGCAGTTCCGGGCGGTTAAACTTCAGGTTTACATCGGGAAAGGTTAACACGGGATGATTGCGGGCTTCCGCCAAAAACTTTGGAATGACCTCCTTGAGCTGATCCAGGTTTTGGGCCTGCAGCACATATTGAACAGGCAATCCCAAACTTCTTGTACCAATACTTTGCGGTTCTGAAACGAACGTCTGCGCCCCACTCAAATTACGTACCACGCCGCTGAGCTGGTTGGCGATCTGGTGCTGCGACCGCTCCCGTTCGTCCGGATCATTCAGAATAAGAAATGCGAACCCTGAGTTCACCGAGCTGGAGGCCCCGAATCCCGGCGATGTCACCGAAATCACGGCTTCACTTTCCGGAACGGTATCCTGAACGGCGGTAATTAGCTTGTCCATATAGTGATCCATGTATTCAAACGAAGCGCCTTCAGGCCCCTCGGCAAACATCCGAATACCGCTGCGATCCTCGAGCGGTGCCACTTCCTCGGGAAGAATGGTGCCAAATCCAACAATTGCCACACCCGTCACTGCAATGATGACAAAAGCCAGCCAGCGCTTGGCCATAAACCGATCGAGGCTGTCTTTATAAACCTCATTCATTTTCTTGAAAAACGGTTCTGTCTTGTAGTAAAACCAGCTGTGCTTCTGCCCTTTTTTAAGGAATTTGGATGACAACATCGGTGTAAGAGTCAGTGCCACAAATGTGGAGATAATGACTGCTCCAGCGATAACCACCCCAAACTCCCGGAAAAGCCGCCCGGTCACACCTCCTATGAACAGGATCGGCATAAATACCGAAACCAGGGCAAGTGATGTGGCCACCACAGCGAAAAAGATCTCTTTAGATCCTAAAATCCCCGCTTCAACAGGATTCCAACCCTGCTCAATTTTGGCATAAATATTTTCAAGTACGACAATGGCATCATCCACCACCAGGCCGATGGCAAGAACGATAGCCAGCAGGGTGAGCACATTAATTGAGAAGTCGACCAGGAACATGATGAAAAAAGCCCCGATGAGTGCAATCGGAATCACAATGATCGGGATTACGGTAGTTCGCCAATCCCTCAAAAACAGGAAAATGATGAGGATTACGAGTGCAAGCGCAATAAAAATAGTCTGTTGCACCTCGTTGACCGACTGCTCAATATATTCAGTGGAGTCAAAGCCCGTCGCAATCTCGATATCGGGTGGAAGATCTTTTTTAATGTTCTCTACCCTGCTGAAGAACTCCTGTGTAATATCCAGCTGGTTGGCTCCCGGCTGGGCGACCGCCACCACGCCCACCATCGGCACCCCATCGCGTTTCAGGATGGTGCGCTCGTTTTGGGGTCCCAACTCAGCACGACCGATATCACGGAACCGGATCGTATTCCCATTCTGCTCGCTGATGATCAGGTTGTTAAACTCTTCCACCTCCGTCATTCGCCCCATGGTGCGGATTGTCAGCTCAGTGGTATTTCCCTCTATTCGGCCGGACGGGAGCTCTACGTTTTCGCGATTCAAAGCGCTGCGAACATCCAAAGGGGTGAGATCGTAAGCAGCAAGTTTTATTGGGTCCATCCACATGCGAATGGCGTATTCCTTGGATCCCCAGATATCCACGCTGCTCACGCCCGGAATGGTTTGCAGGCGCTCCTTGAAAATATTGTCCGCAATGCTGGTCAAATCCAGCAGGTTGCGGCGCTCGCTGTTCACATTCAAAAACACAATCGGAAACGCATCCGCATCCGCTTTAGAAACGACCGGAGGTTCTGCATCGGGCGGCAGGTTTTGCATGGCACGGGAAACGCGGTCGCGCACGTCATTGGCAGCGGTCTCCAGGTCCACATCCAGGTCGAATTCCACGGTGATAGTACTTCGTCCCTCCCGGCTGGTCGAAGAGAGAGTCCGAATGCCGGCAATACCGTTGATCGATTCCTCCAGCGGCTCGGTGATCTGGGTCTCAATCACATCCGCATTGGCCCCGATGTAAGAAGTACTGACCGTGATAATAGGGGGATCCACTGCCGGGTATTCCCGCACCCCGAGATAGGTAAACGAAATAATACCAAACAACACGATAACAATAGACATCACCGATGCCAGTACCGGCCTGCGAATACTCAACGACGATAGACTCATGCCCGTTACCTCGACTATTTATTGAATTTCATTTAATACCACCGGCATACCCGGCTGAACCTGCAGCAGTCCGGTAGTCAATACCGTATCACCAGCACTTACTCCCTGTACAATCTGCACTTTTTCTTCTGTACGGATCCCCGTTTACACGCGCTGTTCCATGACCTGCCCGTTGCTGTACATGAATACTTTCTGTCCCTGGATTTCAGGAACCAGGGCGATTGTCGGGAGCATGAGTGCGTCATCAATTGTATCGAGCACGAGCTTAATATCGGCGAACGCACCGGGGACCAGCAGTCCTTCATCATTGTTGCTCCTGGCCCTGATCTGCAAGGTCCGCGTCTGCGAATTGATGCGCGGCTCAATCGCATAAATCTCTCCTTGAAACTCCCGGTCGGTCCCCTGAACGGTGAATGTAATCCTGTCTCCCACTTCTACCGTATTGACGTACCGTTCGGGAATGGAAAAATCGAGCTTTATCGGGTTTATGCTTTGTAACGAAGCGATACGTGTTGTAGGCGAAATGTAGCTGCCTTCACTCACATATTTGAGTCCCACCCGGCCGTTGAAGGGAGCACGGATCTCCGTCTTTTCAATTTGGGCTTTGATGAGAGCCACCTCAGATTTCAACACATTTACCTCGTTCAGCGTGGCATCGTAATCCTCTTGGCTGATGCCCCCTTTTTCGAGCAGTTTTTCTTGGCGCGACTCCCGCTCTGTGGCCAGATTCAGGCGATACTGTGCACGGGTGAGCTGAGCCTGCAGTTCGCTGTCATTAATCTTTAACAGGAGCTGCCCTTGTTTCACATTCCGCCCCTCCTCCAGGTAGATATCGGTAATTTTGCCGGAAATTTCGCTGCTTAGTTCCACTTCTTCATTTGCCAAAAGGGTGCCGGTTGTAAATATTTTGTCTTCCACACTATCGGTCCCCACCCGCACGGCATCCACCTGCAATGCCGATCTGGCACTGGCAGCAGCTGAGTTCGCCGTATTGCTATCAGTGAACAGTGGTTTCACCTTGGGATAAGCGAGTGCTCCCAAAGCCACAAAAAGCGCCCCGACAAAAAGAATTCGTTTCGTGATTTGATTCATTAATCTATAGTTAACCTTAAGAATAGTATATCATCCAGACTTGCATAATATCACTATCGTACCTCTTTTCAGAGAGGAACTCTATTAATTAATGTAAAGTTCTTTCCTCGCATCCTTCAATAATTGCTACAATTTAAAGATTGCTTTCGACTTTTACATTAAATAGCGGATGTGGAGGTTTAGCTAGTACAGTTACCTGTTAAATCGTAACGTAATTGGGCCGCAAATTTGTACGTAGTCATCCTATTTCACATTTCTCCCTTGGAACCAGGATAGGCTGGATTAAAGGATGTACGGGATTACTTCTTATACAAACATTACATCCTGGTTCATCCAATAATCCTGTAAATCCCGGTTCTAATTTTTATTCACCTATACACGTGCTTCACTCCACTTCTTTTGACACCACCCTATCTATCGTGGTTAATGGCCTATCACTTGCGCGGGAATTAATTCCCGCGCTACCGATAAGACGGTATCGGCTCCCCTGTTGTCGCTGGATTCCTCACAAAGGCCGTTTTTATATTGATCCGAATTGACCACTCAAATCTTATGCCTATAAAATAAATTTTTATGCGCATTCCTTTTGAAGCAATGCGCATTCGTTTGTTAAGCTATAGGCATTCCTTTCTTAAGCAGTGCGCATAAATTCCTGAAGTTGTACCTATTGCTTTTGGCAGTGATGTGCATCAGTTCTGTAAAGAATAGTTAGTATCTTCATTCGCAGATAGCCTGTGTTCGACTTGAGAATTACTCAAAATAATAACTGTCATCGCGAGGAGGCTTTGTTGCCTTTTGGGCTCAACGATGATGTCGACGTGGCGATCTCCCCATCCGTCCAGTTGTCGGATTCCGAGGGTTACTGAATCCTTCTCAATGATAGTTTTTATATCGAACCGAAATTAAATAACCTGAGGTATAAGTGGCATGGTACAAAAGTCTCTCCGTCGGCTGACGGAAGATGATCCATCCGAGTTGTCTCCGACAGCAGTCGGAATGGATCCGAGGGGTGTTATTACGCCAATTGAAGAACACTTCCCACCCTCCTCAAGGAGGGAATTGAACCGTGCCGATTTCAACTTATGTGGGTCTTATATCGAACTGACGTTAGGGTATCCTATTGATTGTTTTGTACGTTCAACTACAGCATCTCCTTCCGGGACTTTCCGGAGACTGATGGCATGCAGGAGCTTTCATTCAGAGGCTGCCTATTAAGAATTACGCGGGATCTCGCGGGGAATCATAACGTTGATTTAACAACTGCCGTTATCAACGTTCAATAGCCCTTCGAGATCCTGAAACAAGTTCAGGATGGCACTCAACATGTTTCTAGCCTGTTCAAGCCTTTATTCCAAATATTTCGACAAACCAACAAAGTGCGCAAAAATCATATCTTAGTGCTCTCTGTGGTTAAATAACATTTACTCGTTCATTTCGAATCGGGCACTACTCATCGAAATAGGACAGATCCCACTCCTCATGCCATTGAATGAATGGCTGTCCATTTTCATCGAACTCTATTGGCAGCCAAACATACGTTCCGGTAATCGGGTTCTCCGGTTCCCAGCGGTCGCCCATGTAGATGTAGGCATCTTCTTTGCCCTGGACGTTTAAAATGAAAGTACTCTGGGAATCAAAGGTGATATCGGCTCTTTCACCCTTTGCTGGGTTCCCTGTCATCTGCCATTCCCCGAAAAGGGAGTCGGCCACCAGCAGGCGCGCGGGGTTGGGATCCCAACCGGTCGTCCCGGACGCAATTATGTAATATTTCCCTACGTGCTTAAAGATAGCCGGGGCTTCATTAAACTTTCCGGGTAAAATCCGATTATACCTTCCTGTGAAAGATTGGAAGTCGTCACTTAGTTTAGAAATATGCAATGTAGCGTTCTCCTCGGCAGAGTGGATATGGTAAGCTGTTCCGTCATCATCCACAAACAGCGTCATATCACGTGACATCTGTCCACCTTTTTGGTCGCGCCGCAGGAACAGGCCGTCCACCAGCGCCTCACGCCAGGGATCGGTCCACCACTCCAGGGTGTCGGCATCGTACTTTTTACGCTTGGTTTCAGTGGTGGCACGCACGGGCCAGTCACCCGCATTGGGGCGGTAGCTGCGCAAGTAGCGGTAGGGGCCGGTCACATTCTCGCTAACGGCCACCCCGGTCCGCGCCGCGCTGTACCCCTGCCCTTTCAGCTCCAGGTGGAACCACATCACGTAGGTATCGGTCTTTTCATTATAGATCACTTTTGGTCGTTCAATAATAGCTCCGGATACAATCTCACTATCGGGAGCATCCGATACGGCAAGCGCAACGCCTTCATTTTTCCAGTTGTACAAGTCTGTTGAGGAGTAAACCCGCACTCCTACTTCTGCACGATTGTTTTCTCCCTTGTGTTCACCAAACCAGTAGTAGGTGCCATCCTGATATAAAATCCCGCCGCCATGAGCATTAATGTGAGTGCCGATGTCATCCAGCCATTGTTCACCGGGATGAAATTGTTCATACGGCTGGGCCCTCAAAAGAGAAAGGTCAGCAAGTAGAAGTGTACAGCTCAATACAAATAGTGTTGCAAATTTATATTTCATAATATCTAACAACGAATAAGTAGTTTTTAATCCACAGGGTAGCAAGCCCAGCTACCCTGTGGAGTTCCACCCTGTCGCAGTGTTGTGACATGATGGATAATGTACGGTTATTTGGCCGGTGTTGCCGCAAGATAAATATTCCGGGCCCTGAATTCTGCGTGATCCGGTCCCGGACTTCCGCTGGAGCCTTCCATCTGCATGTTAATAATCAGCCAAAACGGTTCCCCAATGAAGTCATCGGCGGTGTGAGAGGCTGTTAGCTTGCCATCTATATAAAAATTTAGGTCAACATAAGTGTCATCTCTTTTTTTCATGATCACCTTGTAGTTATGCCAACTATCCGCATTGGAGATTTCTGTTTTTTTAGTCTGCCAGCTGACATCTCTCCAGTCTGGACCGGTTGCGGTATTTTGCCAGTTGATGTTGTTGCCTTTAAACTCCATGATATCTACTTCCGGCGGCCAGTTCCATGCGCCGGTAATCCAGAAGGCCGGCCATGTTCCCTGGTCTGTGGGTACCTGGAAATCACCGCTGATTTCCCACTTGGGCAGTGAATCATTAATCACAATATGATTCCTGTTGTGGATGGCTCCCGATGCGTAGTTAAACTCGTTGTGTGTAATAGGATCGGCCTCAATCAGAAGCTCACCATTGGGTTCCAGGCTCATCTGCTCCTGCACCATCAGGGCCGAACCGTTGTGGCTGTCGCCCCATGGGTAAAACAGGTCCCAGTGCTCGTTGAAAGCAGTGGTATCCCGAAAGCTGGTGGAATCGATAAAAACAATTGACTCAACGGGATCCGGGACTTTTTCGGTGACAAACTCTAGTTCTTCACCATAACTCACTCCGGCATCATTGGTAGCGTAAGCCCGGGCGTAATAGGTGGTGTTATCCTTAAGGTCCTCAATATTCACAGAAAACTCACCCGAACCCTTTACTGAAGAGGCGTCTGAATGAAATGTATCCATCGTCGGGGTTTGCAATGTATCCCAGCATATTCCCCGCTCGATAACGCTTGAACTGCCATCGGCCAGCACTTTTCCACTGCCTTTTGCTGCAGTGGTGGTTACGTTGGTGATCTCCACGGTTTCAACCTGGGGAACCTCCCCCTCGGTGTTGGTAGTATCTTTTGGTGGATCTGGTTCTTCAGTGGACGTCGGTTGGCTGTTACCGGAACAAGCCGTGATACCAGTAAATACAATGATAATTACAATAGACGTTGTGTAGTTCATACCACTTTAAATTGGAATATTTGAACAATTTCAGGATGCAGGGCGAATCCACTTTTTTTAAAAGGGCCGGAGCTTAATAACTGCTTGGCAGCCCATCCGTCTTCATCCCCTGCATGATCAATGAGTGAATGATATAGAGCATCTCCTCCCCGGTATCTTCATGCGCCCCGTTGATGCCATATGGCCAAAAATGCAGGGCATCTCCCTGTATTACGGCATTGGTGTCCTGCGTCATGACCTGCAGCAGGGTATTGGCATGGGGCCCTTGATACACGCCGTTATCTATTAGCTCATCCCACTTCCAGTGCTGTCCCACCCCCACGGTATGCATAATCTCGTGCAGGGCGGTACCGGTTTGCTGGTATGAGGGATCCGAGCCGATCCTGATGGTCCCGTTAATATGACCATCGGTGGTTGCTACATCCGGGTTGTAGTACACATCCAGCTCCTTTTCTATAGATGTGAAATGCTCGTAGTAATGCACGGCCTCCTCAAAGGCATTTTCTATCCGGGTGTAATGCTCCTGCAACTCCTCCGAGGGATTCGAAACTTTGTGAAATGTGTATGTAATATTTCCCTTAGCGATGGTTTGCAACTGGATTTGCCGCCCATATCCTGTGCCTTTCTCGTTTGTAGCATACGCTCTCATGTAATAGGCAGCTTCGGGTTCCAGGCCCTCAATACGAGTTAAGAATTTCCCTGTCCCCTCTCCTTCAATTGTTTTGGAATCCGTGATATCCGGATCCGGTTCTTTACTCCAGCAAATGCCTCGTTCGGTTACCGGGTAGGCGCCAGGCGGGTTCACTTCGCCGGCGACGAAAGCGATTTCGGCTCCGGCCGCATAATCTTTTTGTGATGAGACAGATGGCAAGCTGGCGGGCAAAGTGGTAAAGGAACGTTCTTCTCCATACCCTGTACCAGCTTCATTACTCGCATATGCACGTATATAATAGGTGGTATCATCAATGAGTTCAGAAAGACCAGCCGTAAATTCTCCGGATCCCTTCACCGATGAGGCGCTGGCATGTGAATCTTTGGTAGTTGGAGTGTCTGCAGTACTCCAGCATATCCCCCTGCTCGTAATAGGTGAAGAACCAGCTTCCAACACTTTTCCTCCACTTTCTGCAGTATTGGTAGTGATATCTGTTATCTCCCTCGTTTCAACCTTTGGCAAATCATCTTCAGTCTCGACGGTATCAGCAGACGTGGAGGATTCAGAAGGGTCTGGCTGCGTGGAATTAGAGCATCCATAAAACACGACCAAAGACGCAATGACAATAAGTAATTTTGTAATTACATATCTAATCATGAGATCCAGGATTATTAGCTACAGATAAAAATGGATATTCATTTTAATTCTACTCTACATGAGTCACCAGCACGATTGTTCATGCCTGAGATGATGAGCATAAATGAGTAGCACTATAACACACAAAATCCCTATGACACAGCCTGACGCTATCTTACGCCAGGCTATGCTGTATTTGGCTGCGTCTCAAGTAGTGAGTGATGAATTAGGGGTTACTAGGGAAATAAAGCTCCTGCAATATCTTGCTCAGTTCTATTGCTTGAAAAACTCAAATGATACAATGTTGCAATGCCTTCCGCTCGCCCCTTCACTGATCCAGCCTCCGGGTTGAGTAGTGGCATATCCCACAGATACTTGTTGCTGCTGAGAGATCGTGAATTCAATTTGAAAGTCATCGGGATCTTTGCTCTGTAAAATTCTGGAGTACCCGATTGTAGCCGGGTCATTTTCAATAGCTCCATCATTCACATCGGGCAGCGTACCGCCGTCAGCAACTACCAAATAGGCATAGTCACCTTCCCCGGAATTGGAGGTATCATTCCCATTGCGCAAGTTGGCTTTAAATGTGTAGGTACCGGGCGAAAGAGTGACGGTCTGATAAATTTTCCCGTTCGTAATACCCGGTGCTCCCCAGCCGGATTCTACGTTAAAAATGTTGCCGTTCCACTCATCCCAACCACCGTAACCGCCGTGGTTTTTGGCAGCTTCGTTGGTAGTCCAGTGTGCCAGGATACCCCAACGGCCTGAAGTTGCTTCAGCTTCAAATGGCACCTCATAATTTTTCAGGTAGGATATATCTGGTACAACTGCATCGAACTCGGTATAAAATGTGTCGATACTGGTAGGCTCCGGCAGGAACAAGGTGCGGTACTTAAACTCAGTGCCGATCTTGTAATTTTCGAGTACGATCTCTTCACTGTCTATAGGAAGTTCCATGGTGTGTGTAACCTCATTGGCATCGGTGTACTCAATCTGAGTGGCAAACACGCCGCTGGTCAGGTCCATGCTCCCGTAATTCAGCGTCGTATTGAGATCCCCGGCATAAAGGTCTTTACTGACGATCGGCCGGTTATTCAGTGAATGTTGATAGCGCTCGCCATAGACCCTTGCGTTGCCGTTAACCGGGAGCGAGGAGTTCCCCAGTGAGTCATAGGTAATGACTTTGAAATTGTAGACTTTTTCCTGTAGTCCATCGATGACTTTTTGCATCGTATCGACCCCGGCTGACCGATTGACTGGTACTACTACGGAGTCTCCCCCGTTGTTCCAGAAAATGCGGGCCTCATTGATTTTGGGATCGGCGATGAAAAGTCCTTCCACCATCACCCTGTTATGGCCGGAATAGACAGTAAGAGAATCAATTTTCCCGGTGTAGGATATTTCTCCCTCTTCCTCAACATACTTTTTGTATTCATCCATGTCTGAGCAAGAAGAGAACCCAACCGCCAGTCCGACGATGAGAACAAACCAAATGCTTCTGTTATTCAATGATTTCATAATATTTCGTTGTTTATTTTAGCACTAAAATTCTTAGCTATGGCTGCTATGGAGTTGGATCTCCGTAGACCTGGACCTCGGATATCGCGATATGCGTAAACCCGTTCCAGTTCTCCAGGTTTCTTATACGCAGGTAGCGCACTTCCGGGGCTGCAATATCAAAATCCCAGCTAAAACCGGCATTGGCCGTTTGGTAGTCCTCATTACTTTGTTCCCCATAAGGAAGGCCGGAGGGCTTGGTCTCCTCATAAGTTCCAAGTTTGTGCCAGTTATCCTGCTCCATCCAGTTTTCCGGATCTTCAATGGTTGGATCTGAAGCACCCCAAATTTCAAACCGTTTCGGGCAGCCCAAGTAGTAGTAGATCCTGCCGCCCGTATAATATTCCGGGTAATCCCAAATCACGATTCGACTGAGCTTGGTTTCCATGCCCACATCAATTGTCAACGTATGGGGCTCTGAAGGTTGATAGTCTCTATTCGTTAGATAGACTCCAGGCCAGTGCATAAGATTACCGTCCCACAAGTTGTTAAGTGAATTTGAAGGGTGATGTGGCGCATCGCCTTCCAGCGGGTATCCGCTATAACCCGATTTGGGAATGGGCGCTTCATACAACGGCTTAAGCTCAGTTACCAGCGTATCTGTATAATTCAGCCACCGATCACGTACGGTAATGGCAAAATCCTGCCGCAGCGTATCCAAGCCCTCCCTCAAGTTGGCATTAATTTCATCCGTTGAGGTATATATGCTCTGGGGATGTATTTCCCACTCCCCGAAATCATCTTTCAGCATAACCAGGATGGCAATATCGTTACGCTCCGGATTCTCGGCCTCTACATTGATCCCACCAAACGCGGCCCTGGCGGTAATGCTGTTGTATACATCCCATATTTTTGATCTTTTGGGATTGATGGTAACCGAAACCGGTTCCGACTCTATCTCATTTCGGTTTACGGCATAGAGTGTTACCTCCTGGCTTGTGGAATCGGCATAGCCCTCGATTTTCAATGAATTGTCGTAGTATGACGCTTTCACTTCCATCTCCTTACCGGTATCAAGGGTATACTCCGCCCGGACGTAAAGCAGATCTTCATCATCAGGCAGTGTATACGTCAGTTCGGCACCACCAGGGAGATTTTCCACCTGCACATTTTTGACCTTTCCCGGTGGCTCCGTTCCCTCTTCCAGGGGCTCGTTGATGCTGGTTTCTTTGCAAGAAAGAAACAGGAACATTCCACCAATAATCAGTAAGAAACTCTGTCTTATTTTTAACCACTTCATATCTATACTTATTTGATTTGTAGAATTCATATTCGCACTTATCCCTACCATCCCGGGTTTTGAATCAAGGCCGGGTTACGAATCATAGTCGTCTGATCGATCGGCCACAGGTAGTCTCGCGGCGCCACAAATGTCTGCTGGTACACCGTGGTTTTCTGGTAATAGGACACGGCATTCTGACCTTTGACGTTCCACCCCGTAATCGGGTTATTCAGCTCATCGGCGGCTCTTTTCCAGCGTCGCAGGTCCCAGAATCGCTTGCCTTCAAAGGAAAGTTCAACCATTCGCTCGCGCTGGATTATTTCACGTAATCCCTCCTGTGTATTCGGTTTGTCAGGATTAACTGAGTAGTTTTTCCAGGATTCTACAACCCCATCCAGGCCGGCACGGGCCCGAATGCGATCCAGGTATTCATAGACTTCTGCTGACGGACCATACGCCTCATTCATCGCTTCAGCGTACATCAGGTATAGATCAGCGAGTCGAAGCTGCGGCCAGGCGTACTCTTTGTATGAAACGCCAGAAGAACTTGTAGTTTGGTTCCAGTCCACCAGCTTTTTGATGTAATAGCCGGTCACATTGTTGTGGAATGAGTGGGAAGAACCCGAGTAATCCCCGAACTTCGCCCGTATCACCCAGGTGTTTTCATCCGAGTTACTGGGAGAGTCGTACTTGTAGAAGGTACTGCCGTCAAATCCCAGGTTTGCGTAAAACCGGTACTCGCGGTCAAAGTTCAGCCGCGCCGTCTCGAAGCCCTCTTCTATATTATAGCTTTCTGAAGCATCCGCCGTTCGCAGTTCCGACTCGTTGTCACGCGAATAGGTTAGTGTTTTGTCCTCATCCATCGGCACCCCGTTTTCGGAGTAGAACATCCGGGCAATTTTGATTGGGGCTGAAAAGATTTTACGGGCGTTATTGTGGTTGTGCTCTGGATCCAGCGGTACCATGGCATTCCGTTGCAGATCCCAGGTGGTACTGTTGGAAAGGCCCCAGATTACCTCGGGATTCCAGCGTTCACTTACGGCCTGCCGGATACTCAGCTTCGTTATCGTGGTATCAGAAAGGTCGAATGCGGTCTCCTCAAACTCAAAGAGTTCATGGCCATTTGCTTCCGCTACCTGGATAGCGCTATCAGCTGCAGCAGCTGCGGCCTCCCATTTTTCGACTTCAAAAGTGGGATTGATCAGTGGGGTACCATCGTCCGTGGCAAAACTCGCGGGATAGCCCTCATTTCCATTAAACAGTGGACTTGCAGCGGTCAACAGTACCTTGGCTTTAACCCCGAGTGCAATGGAGCTGGTGATACGACCGAGTTCAGTATTTCTATCGCTAATTCGATTCGGCAGCTTCTGGGCTGCTGAGTCCAGCAGTTCCACAATATAATCCACAACTTCGTCCACCGGCTGGCGCGGGCGCTGTACCTGCTCTTCTGAGGCATCCACCGGCAGATCATCCTTGATAAGGGGAATGGGCCCGTACATCCGCATGAGCTGAAAATGGAAGTACGCTTTCAAAAACTCGGCCTCTCCGATCCAACGCTCACGCTCCAGGTCATCAAGATCGGGGACCTGGTTTTCATCCCGGATGTTCTCCAGGAAAATATTACAGTGGCGTATACCATCAAACAGCTGATAATTGTCGCCAGGGCCACCTCCATCGTAGTTTCCGACCCAACTGTTATAGTATGAGTCTCCCACCCGCTGATTTCCACGGGCTATTTCGAATGAGAAGACATTATCTATACTGGTTTTATAAGGAATCCAGAGTTCATCTCCTCCCAAGAAACCCATATTGTATTGCGTATCCCCGTTTCTCGGGAGGTACGAGTAGAGAGTAAAAAGATATTTTTCCGCTTCGTTGCGTAGTTCAAAAGCGTGATCCATCGTTGATACGTTGTCCGGTACCACATCCAGGAAGTCACAGGACTGTGAGGTGAAGGCCACCCCGACCAGTACCAGTGCAATCACCGCTCTGCGCAGGTTTGTTAAAAGTCTCATAGTGTTATCTGATTTGTGAAATTTCATTCTGTAATCCGTTTTTAATTTCCCTGTCTCTCATTGTTACAGATCGAGCTCAATTCCAAAGCTATAGACGCTCTGTATGGGGTATCCCAGTCCATTGCCGCCCATTTCAGGATCCCATAGCTTGAAATTACTCCATACCGCCAGGTTGGTGCCCGTGGCATAGGCTCGCAGGTTGCGGATGCCGAACCTTTCTGTTAAGTCAGGGGGTAGTGTATACCCGAGTTCAAGGGTTTTGAGCCGCAGGAACGAACCATCCCGCAGCCACCATGTGGAAGCCTGGTTGTTATTTTCAATTTCGGTGTTACTCAGACGAGGGAAAAAGGCATATGGGTCACGATTCTCTTCAGACCAGTGGTCTTCTGCAACGGTTTCCAATAACCCGTGTTGATACCACCTGCCATAATCTTCGTCAAAGCGAATACGGAACGGAGAGATATTTCCAGAGTTAATAAAGAAGGAGGTGCGTTCAGAGCCCTGGAAAAAGAAACTAAAGTCAAAATCTTTATATCCAATTGTTCCACCAAAACCGTAGATAATTTCCGGGGTTATGGGATGCCCGATCGGTACCATATCAGCTTGGTTGATCACGCCATCGCCGTTCATATCGTGGTACTTGATATCACCCCCCATATAGGTACCGAACTGTGTGGGAGAGTTCTCCACTTCGCTCTGATCAATAAACAGGCGCTCGGCAATATAACCGAACCGCTGTGCTATGGAATGCCCCACTTCTGAACGATAGGCCTGGTCTTGCGGGTAATTGATCTCGTCAGCCTTAGTCTTCTCGCTTGTAGCATAGGTGAAGTTTGCTCGCATACTGGACCACCAATCCTGCGAGAATTGTTTCTGAAAATCCATTGAAAAGTCGACGCCCTGGCTAATCGCTTCCCCATAATTGGAGGATGGAATTGCCATCAGCCCCATACTCTCTGTAAGGTAGGTACGTGGTTGTAAAATACTGGTTCGATACTGCCGGTAGACGTCCACTACAAAGTTCAGGGATGATTCGTACAGCGAGAGGTCAAAACCCACGTTGTATTGCTCCGATTTTTCCCAGGAAATATTCCGGTTGGAGTACCGTGAAATGGAAACACCTGGCCGACTGTAATCAAACTCCTCACCAAATGTAGAGCTATATGTGAAGTCATTTAGGTTTACATTGGAAAGATAAAAGAAACGGTCATCCACGTCTCCAATCGCGTCATTACCAATCAACCCGTAACTGGCCCTCAGCTTCAGTTCGCTGATAGTTCCGTTAAATGGGTTGAAGAAGTCTTCGTTTGAGATCCGGTAAGCTAGTCCAAGGGATGGAAAGAATCCAAAGCGGTGATCTTCTGCAAACCGCTCGGACCCGTTGTACCCAAAGTTGAACTCGGCCAGGTACCGCTCGTCATATCCATACGTAAAGCGGCCAGATATCCCCATGTTTCGCCGGGGTAGAGAGGACTGTACACTCCCGGCATTCCCGGTTTGGTAACTGGATATTAGCCCAAGCAACATCCCGGAAACGGCATGTTTATCTAAAAATGTACGCTTATAGTTGAAAGCGGTTTCCATGTACATATTGGAATTCAGCGTCTTTTGCCCTTCGCTGTAATTGAGATACTCGGTGCCTGGAATACCGATAGAATTCGCACCGCCGTCATTTAGCACTCGGAGCTGCATGTCCCCGCTTACCGGGTTGCGGTATCCATCATAGTAAAAGGGATTGTACTGCCGGGAAACATCAAAGCGGGAGTAGCGCTTCAGGTACCCCATGGCGCGGGCTGTTAACCCTTCCGTTATCCCGCTCAGGTCCTGCTTCAGTTCCAGCTGTGGCTGAATATTCGAGGTTTTCCACACCTGGTATCCCTCGACCATCTCGGCATAAGGATTGGATAGCAGTGACGTGCTCCCGCGCCCCGTCACCGCACCGCCAAACATCGGGTGGTCCAGGTAGGGCCTCATGCTGGAGGGATACACCGCCGGAAATTTCACCGGGTTTGACCAAACCGCCGCATTAAAGATAGACTCACCGCCACCTACGGGACCGGAGTAGTTGTCAAACTGACCGTATACCCTGATAATTGCTTCGGTTGTCGAGGTCAGGTTAAGATTGATGTTACTGCGAACAGAATAGTTTTGCAGCTTAATGTTATTGTTGAAGTCATTCTCCCCATCAACTTTCAAGACTCCGTTATCAACGGTATAAGTACCTGCAACATAATACTGCACATCCTTGTTACCCCCGCTGGCACTCAGATTATAACTTTGATTGACGGTATAGTCTTTAATTAACTGGTCAATCCAGTTATTACTTGGATACAAATATGGGTTATTCCCGGCTTCGGTATTCTGTATCTTCGTTCGCGTGTAGGGCAATACAGCATTGGGATCACGGGTCAGGGCTGCTTCATTTGCCAGGTTCATATAGGTGATATTATCGGCAAACTGGAAGTTTTGCGTATTCGTGGAAACTTTGGTCTCCGTTCTCACTTTGAACCGAGTTTCACCAGCCTGACCTGATTTGGTTTTAATGATCACAACCCCGTTTGCACCACGAGCCCCATAAACGGCTGAAGCAGTCGCATCCTTCAGCACAGAAAATGACGCAATGTCGTCCGGTTGCAGGCGCGCCATATCGGTGGTTGAGGACTCAATTCCGTCAATTAAGATCAACGGGTTCTGCTTACCTGACCCGAATGTCCCGAGTCCACGAATAAAAAATTCCGAGTTGTCGGCGCCTGGTTCACCACTGCGTTGGAAAGAGATCATGCCAGCGACCCGACCCTGCATCATGTTGGTCAGGTTGTTGGAGGTTCCCTGCAGCTCAGTGGGATTAATAGTACTAATGGAACTTACAACACTTGTTTTCTCCTGTTCACCGAAACCAACAACAACGACTTCATCAGAAGTGACAGCCTCTGCTACCAGCTCAACATTCACTATATTTCGCCCGCGAATCGGCACTTCCTTCGTCTGGTAACCGATAAATGAAAACATCAGCGTATCCTGTGGAGAGGGAGTATTCAGGCTAAACTCGCCATCTGGATCGGTAGCGGCACCGATCTGAGTTCCTTTCACCACAACGTTTACCCCCGGCATGGTGTCCCCCGTTCCGGCGTCCGTGACAACCCCTTGCACCTGGTGTATAAACTTCTCCTCTAAAGCACTTGGTTCAGGAGCAGGCTTTATGATGAATGTTCTCTCATTCAAATTCATGTACTTCAAGTTGAATGGAGCTAGTAACTTTTGAAGATTCCTCCCGAAACTGTCGGACTGCCTGGAGTTGGGTACCACCTGCATTCCATTCAGGAGGCCACTTTCATACACAAAGGCAACATTATACCTGCTCTCCAGCTGTTTAAGCGCATCCTCGAGTTCAACCTTCGCGCTATTGACATTGAAATAATGGTTGTCTGCCAGCCCATTTTGCGTGAGTTTCTGGTCTGAAACCTGGCCATAACCCCGTAATGTTCCAGCCAAGAGCAGTAACAGACATCCCAAAACCTGTATCTTCGTATCCATTTTATCCTCTTTTTTCCCTTTTAAATTGCTGTTTAAAACTGATCATATGCGTTATTCCCCTTGTATCGATTGTCTGGTTATCATGAATTGTTTTCTGTTTGTTTGTTCAATTTTTAGGTCGAGTATCTTTTGCAGACCTGTCAGCAAGTTTTTCAGATCAGGGTTTTGAATCCTGCCTGTTATTTTCTGATTGAGCAGCTTGGTGTCCTCCACATTTAGAATAATGCCATAGGTAGCTTCAATGGAATTGATTATGTCACGAAGCGAAGTGTCATTAAACTCCATTTCCCCATCGAGCCAAGCCGTAAACATTCCCACGTCTACTTTTTGCATTACGATATCCGGTGATGATTGGGCCAGGATTGCACGTTCACCGGGTACCATAATCTTTTCATCGACAGCCTGTTTTAGCGTGTCTTTCAGCGACACACCCACACTTCCTTCCTCAAGAACTACGCTGGTCTTCTGGAAACGGGTATTAACGTTAAATTTGGTACCCAGCACCTGAACATCTCCTTCCGGCGTGTGCACAATAAATTCTCTTTTTTGTCCACCGGGATCGTGGGTAATATTGAAGTAACCTTCTCCTTCCAGCCAAACCTCGACGCGATCGCTGTTAAACTGCTCTAGCTGGTATCGCAGTGATGATTTGGCGTTCAACCTTATATTCGAGCCGTCACTGAATTTGAGTGAACTTGTCTCCCCATATCCAACTTCAATCGTTGTAAACAACGGTTCAGTCTTTTCTACAGGGGAATTGACCGGATAGTACAGGTATAACACACTAATCACGGACAGAAGCAGTGTGATCGCTGCGGCAACCGCCAAGCGGTATCCTCCCAGGCTGCGTTTGGGCTTTTTGTTTGGAAGTGGCGTTACATCTTTTTCATTCTCTGCCTCAGCCTCGTCAATACGCTGGTTTAGACTGTCCAGCTGCATCTCAAGATCATCAGCAGCATCCATTTCCAGCGGAACCTGGTAAAACATCTCCGCTTTTGTTTTGAGCTCTCGGTGAGCCGGATCTTCCTTTTCCCAGGAATCCCACCGCTGCTGCTCCCGGGTACTTGCCGTACCTTTTATCCAGCGTACAAAGGACTCATCACTTATCAATTCGGCTAATTGTTGATCTGATTTAGACAAGAGTGTTCGGTTTGTGACTGTTTATTGTTAATTCCACCCTTATAAAGGGAGTCACACACTAGATCTCCACTGGATTTTTTTATTTTTTCCTACAAATCCTATCGAAGAGTAAAAAAATGGCTCTTGTGTACCAGAAAAGGAGATTTTTAAACAGGGAAAATTATAGAAGGGAATACATGATTAGCTAAAAAAGGGGAACTTAACCGGTAAGAGAGATACTTAGCTTCTCCTGTAGCGCGGAAATTGCACGATAGATATAGTTATACACGCTCTCTTTTTTAACGCCCATTACTTCACTGATTTCGTCATTGGTAAGCCCGTTATAAAACTTTAGGAACGCTGCTTCCTTTTGGCTCTCATTCAACGATTCGAACGCCTCTCGTAAATTTGCTTTTTTTTCGTGGCGAATCTCTTCAATAATGAGTCGCTGTTCTGGAGTAATTTCTCGATCTTTTTGTTCTTCTGAATACCTGGCGTCCCGTTGCTGTCTGACTTTCTGCATATCAGCCTGCTTGAAAAGCGTTCGGCGAAAAGAGGTATAAAGATAGGAGCTTACATATTCGATATCGGAAAGTCGGCCTCTTTTATCCCAAATTGTAAAAAAGAGTTCCTGGATGCTGTCCTTTACCAGTTCTTCTCTCGGTATGAGGCGCAACCCGTAGTTTAACAACGGCTTATAATATTTTCTGAACAACAAAGAAAGCGCCTCACGATCGTCGTTGAGCAGACGCTTCCATAGATTTATATCCTCTAAGAAATTTTCTTCCTGCATCGTAATCTGCTGTAATCCCTGAGTTATTAATCCAAGTCCCAACTATTTACTAAACTGCGACAAAAAACAAGGAAATAGAAGTAATGAGTTATAGAGATAGTGTAATACCGAACTACTGAAATCCAACTTTTTGTGATTCCCTACTCTATGCACTCAGTACCCAAGAGCATCAAATTCCTTCCCCTTATGTTATCGATAACAGCAAATTAGAGACAATTTAGAAAAAATCAAGATATGTGTTCATACTACACTTTTCGTGTTCTATGACCAATAAAAGCCTATTTCAATGGCATTAAAATACGTAGGGGAAAAACAAACCAGACAGGAATACCGGAATACTGTGCGAACAAAAAAGCCCGGGACTTCAATCCCGGGCTCTATATAAAAACAGATATATTTCTACTTCAACTTATGCAAGCTGGGCTTCAAGCTGCTTTTTAAGCTGTGATTTCGGTACAGCGCCAACAATCTGATCCACCACTTCGCCATCTTTAAAAATAAGCAGCGAAGGAATGCTGCGAATGCCGTACTTCGTAGAAATTTCAGGATTTTCATCAACATTGACCTTGCCGATCTTGGCTTTACCTTCATATTCTCCAGCCATCTCTTCAACTACGGGTCCTATCATTTTACAGGGACCACACCACTCGGCCCAAAAGTCAACCAATACCGGTTTTTCTGAATTCAGTACATCTTCTTGGAACGAATCATCTGTAAATTTTTCTGCTTTACTCATAATGTGTTTGTCATATTCGATTTTAGTTTTCGTTCATTCGGTAATTCAAACGCAAATATGCGGCATAAAATTCTAAATTGCTTATCGTTTCTCGTTATAGAGTAGATTACAAAAACTTATCTTACCAGAATAAGGTTACAGGTTGAAAGTTGATTGTTACAGGTTAAAAAGTTCCACTAACCTTAAGCTTGTAACCTTTAACCTTCAATATTCAACCTTAAACGACCTATGAAGCTCCGTTCGTCTTCTTAAGAGCAACTGCATCTTCCCCAATTAAACTTTTGAGTTCATTCAAAAGCTCTTCAGTGGGGTCAATAACGAACTTTCTGGAATGCATTGCAAATGGCCGCTTGGCCTCCCGGCTCATCACGTTAAACTGAATATTGGTTTCCCCCTGGTTTTCGGTAAAAAGATGAGCCATCTGCTGCAGTTCTTCCTCGGTAACACTCGATGTATCAATATCCAGCTGCAGTTCTATCTTATCCTGGTATTTCTCGCGCATGCTTTCAATACGTTCCAATGAGTTTGCAATAATTTTTGTCGGTCCGTTGCGGGTGTCGATATGTCCATCCACCACCACAAGCGTATCAACCTGGATCATTCCCAGGTGACTGTCATATACATCATTAAACGTGATCACTTCGATGGTACCATACAGGTCCTCCATCTGTACAAAAGCAAACGGACGGCCCCGCTTGTCAGTGACTCGCTTTACCTGCGTAATGATGCCAGCAACCCGAACTTCGGTCCGGTCGTTCAGCTTTTCAAGCTCAGCCGGGGCCAGGGTGTGGGAGCAAAATATCTCAATATCCCCCTTGAACTTGTTAAGCGGATGGCCGCTAAGATAAAAGCCGATGAGCTCGCGCTCTTTATTCAGTCGTTCAATGTTGGACCACGGCTGTATCTCCTCCATCTTGGGTTCCTCGATCACCGAGGCCGATCCGCCGCCATCCCCGAAAAGGTCCGACTGGTTTGAGTCCTCCAGCTCCTGCATCCGGTGGGCATAGGATACGATGGTATCCAGGTTTTCAATTATGAGCCGCCTGTTGGGGTTGAAGCAGTCAAACGCCCCGGCCTGGGCCAAGCTCTCCAGCGTCCGCTTGTTACAAACACGCAGGTCCATCCGCTTGGTAAAATCAAAAATAGATTCAAACTTGCCGTTCGACTTCCGCTCTTTTACCAACTCTTCCACGGCGTTGGAGCCAACACCCTTGATCGCTTCCATGCCATACTGGATATGACCGTCGAGCGCCACAAACTTCCCGGCCCCGTTGTTGACGTTCGGGGGATCGACCCGGATCCCCATTTTATAGCATTCCTCGATAAACTTCGAGACTTTGTCGATGTCACCCATGTTGTGGCTGAGCACCGCCGCCATGTACTCGGCAGGATAGTTCGCCTTGAAATAGGCCGTCTGGTAGGCCACCACCGAGTAGGCCGCCGAGTGCGACTTGTTAAAGCCGTAGTTGGCAAACTCGGCCATCATATCGAAGATCTCCTTGGCCTTTTTCTTCTCGATCCCGTTGTCAATGGCCCGGCTGACAAAGATCTCCTCCTGCTCCTCCATCACCTTCTTTTTCTTCTTACCCATGGCTCGACGCAGCAGGTCAGCGTCGCCGAGCGAGTAGTTGGCCATCTTCTGGGCGGCCTTCATAATCTGCTCCTGGTAGATCATAATACCGTAGGTCGGCTCCAGAATATCCTTGAGGTCGGGATGCGGATATTCGACCTCCGTGCGTCCGTGCTTCCGGTCGATATACTCTGGAATAAACTGCATGGGACCCGGTCGGTAGAGTGCGTTCATGGCGATCAGGTCGTCCAGGGAGGTCGGCTTCAGCTGCTTGAGATACTTGCGCATCCCGTCCGACTCAAACTGAAAAGTCCCGATGGTCTGTCCCTTCTGATAGAGCTCAAATGTTTTTTCATCATCATACGGGATCTCATCCAGATCGTACTTCTTCCCATAATTTTCCTCTACATACTTGATCGATGTTTTGAGGATAGAGAGCGTTTTCAGCCCGAGAAAATCCATTTTCAGCAGGCCACAATCCTCTGCCCACGGGCCGTCGTACTGGGTGATCAATTCCTTCTCTTTGGAAAGTGCCACCGGAACATATTCGCTGATCTCACCGGGAGCAATAATTACCCCCGCCGCGTGGATACCGGTCTGCCGCGCCGAACCCTCCAGCGTGCGGGCATAGCGCATCATCTTGGCGATCTGCGGATCAGAGTGCTCGAAAAGCTGTTTCAGCTCCTGCGCTGACTCCGAATTTTTGCTTGGGTCTAGCACTTTATCAAACGTGTTGAGTCCCGGCTTGTCAGGAAACATCTTGGAGATCTGGTTGACCTCCTGCAGCGGCACGCCGAGCACGCGACCCACATCGCGAATCGCCGTTTTTGCCTTCATGGTGCCGTAGGTCACAATCTGGGCTACATTCTCCCGACCGTATTTTTCCACAACGTAGTCGATCACTTCCTGGCGGCCGGAGTCATCGAAGTCGATATCGATATCAGGAGGACTCACACGCTCGGGATTCAGAAACCGCTCGAACAGCAGGTCATACTTCATCGGATCAATGTTGATAATCCCGAGGCAATAAGCCACCACCGAACCGGCGGCCGAGCCACGTCCGGGTCCCACGAAAACCCCGCGCTCCCGGGCCTCCGAGGTGAAGTCCTGCACAATCAGGAAGTAGCCGGCAAAGTCCATGTCCCTGATAATGCCTAGCTCCTGGTCAATCCGCTCTGAGACACTTTGCGTAATCTCGCCGTACCGCTTCTTAGCTCCTTTGTAGGTCAGCTCCCTGAGATAGGCGTCCATCGAATCAAATTCATCGGGAATGCCGTAGTGCGGCAACAGTAGCTCCGAGCTTAGCTCCAGGTTGTCAACCTTCTCGACAATCTCGTTGGTGTTGTCGATCGCCTCCGGCACGTCATTGAACAACTCCTGCATCTCCTGAGGCGTCTTCATGTAATACTCAGGATTCAGGTTGTTGTGGTCATCAGTAAACCGGAAACGGTTGGGATCGTCGATGTCCGCATTGGTCTGCAGGGCCAGTAAAACATCGTGAGCTTCAGAATCTTCCTTATTAATATAGTGGGAGTCGTTTGTGGCGATCATCTTTACATTGAACTCCCGGGCCCACTTCTTCAACACCTCGTTGCAGCGGCCCTGGTCCTCGAGTCCGTGGCGCTGGAGTTCCACGTAATAGTCATCACCAAACAGATCCAGGTACCACTCAAAAATTCGTTTGGCTTCTTCTTCAGTCTCGTTAATTATTTTCTGGTTGATCTCGCTGGCGATACAGCAGGTGGTAGCGATCAGTCCCTCGGCGTGTTCGGCCAACGTTTCCTTGTCGATCCGGGGTTTGTAATACAATCCGTCGACATACCCGAGAGAACAGAGCTTCATCAAATTTTTGTAGCCGGTCATATTCTTGGCCAGCAGCACCTGGTGGTAGCGGGTGCGATCCTTGCGATCGTCCATTCCCGAGGGCGTAATATAGAATTCACACCCGATAATCGGCTTTACGCCCTGTTTTTGGGCCTCATTCACAAATTCCGGAACCCCAAACATATTCCCGTGATCGGTGATGGCCGCCGCAGGCATACCTGTATTTTTGGCCTTCTTAATCATGTTGCTGATGCTTGCCGCACCATCCAACATACTGAATTGGGTATGCGAGTGAAGGTGTGAGAAATCCATCTGGGATGAAACTTTTTTGTTATCTGTGATTACGAAATATTACCATGCATTACTGAGAGTGCCGGATCTAATTTACGGGCTATCGACCCACAAAAAACCTTTAGTTATAATACAATTCGTATCGCTCAAAATTAAGATGATCCTCAAAAAATTAATGGCGCTTCAAAGAGTATCCACTCCAACTAACAAAACTCTTTACATATGTTAACGTCTGTTCTATATAAAAACCTGCGCTGTAGGATGCAGGAGTAGATGGAGTAGCATCAAAAGCAGCGGAGGAGAGACAGGATTAGAGGATATACAGAATGGTAATGTTTATGTAAGAAGGAATCGAAAATCCTTTAATCCTGTCCACCCTGATTCCAATGAGTGAACTGTGAAATAGATGATCTTACATACAAGATAACCGCCCATCACCAAACCTCCTCGCGATAACAGTCCCTATTTGGAGTAATTCTTACATCGAACAGCTATCTTGATTTTCTTAAATTCTGCTGCAGCTATTGCTTGTAATAAAATTCAGAAAGGTTTGTAAAGTCCTAACCTTCTTGATAATCAACTTTTTCCGATCACTTGAATGAAAAGCCTGCGGTCCCGTTTCCTGTTGTCGTGGTTTAAAAGCACAATCTGCTGCCAGGTACCCAGCACTAATTTCCCGTTGTGTAAAGGAACGGTAATTCCAGGTCCCATCATAGTAGCCCGCATATGAGAAAAGCCGTTGTCATCACCCCATGTTTCCCCGTGGCGTGTTTTTTGATCATGCGGGGCGAACTCCTCCAGCTTGTCTTTCATATCCTGCACCAGGGCCGGTTCGAATTCTATTGTTGAGATCGAGGCAGTGGAACCAATAGGAAAAATGTGCACGATTCCCTCGTTGAAGCCGGATTCTTTGGCAATCGTTGATACCCGACTGGTCACGTTTTTTATCTCTGAGAATCCTTCAGAATTGATTGCAATTTCTTCGCTGTAGATATCCATTTAAGTTTAAAGTGATTAAGTTTTAAGGAGATATATATTTTGAAATAAACGCAAAGAGTATTTTAGCAACAGTACCCATTTGCCTTTTATGTGTAGAGGGAGCGTTCATGTAGAGAAGGAACAAGAGTGGGTCAAACTAATGTGTAAATGAGGGTACTTACCCTTAAACTACCCCTCTTTCTTCACTCGCTTCTTTTCCAAAATACTACTTACAAACTCATCGATCGCCCGAATATAGGCCTCACCGGTATCCAAAAAACCACTCCCATGATCCCCCTGCATCTCAAAAAAGTGCTTGGGTTCACCGGCCATTTCAAAAAGTCGCTGGCCATGTTTGAAAGGAATAAGGTCATCTTCGGTGCTGTGGGCCACTAGTAGCGGCACATCAATTTTTTGGATTCGATCTTTATTGGGGAAGTCATATTTAATCAGGCTTCGGGCGGGAAATATGGAATATAGATCTGCGGCGAGGTCAGGAGCTGACGTGAACGTGGATTCCAGGATCACTCCGGCCGGAGTAACCTGAGTTGCCAACCAGGCCGTAACCGCGCCACCCAGGGAACGCCCCATTAGTATAACATGAGCGGCATCTGTATTTTTCGTTTCGGTCAGATAAAGCCACGCCGCCATCGCATCACGATAGGTTCCCTCCTCCGACGGTGCCCCATCGCTTTGCCCATAACCGCGATAGTCATAAATGAATATATTTAACCCCAAATTATGCAGTATCTCCAGTGTTTCCAGACGACCGGAAATATTGCCAGCATTCCCATGTTGAAAAAGCACCGTCCCGCGGGCATTATCATGTGGTACATACCAGCCGTGCAAATTTACTCCATCTTCGCTGGTAAAGTTAACATCCTCATATTTCAATCCTACTACATCGGGCTTGTAGGGCAGTTCTGAAACCGGGTGAAATATCAGGTTAGCCTGGAATAAATAAAGCAACACAACGATCAGGATATAGCCAGCAACAAGTGCGGCCACAGTCCATAAAAGGCTAGATAGCATTTTCATGCCCTGTTTTCGGTTAATCTTCTGCTAGTCGAAAGTGTTCCAACGGGGTATGCTCCGCACCTTCCGAAGTTAGCTTGCTCTCATACAATATAAAATCGTTTACGGGAATATCCGGTATCCGCAGCTTTTTGTGCTGGTTAAAAAATGCATTCACTTCTCTTTTCGATATACCGTTTACCCGGCCAAGTGTAATGTGAGGTGTATACGAGCGCGTATCCGGTTCAAAGCCCACTGTTCGGCAGGCCTGTTCTACTGCCTCCTGAAGCTCCATAAGGGCACTATTTTCCTTGATACCGGCCCATATTATTTTGGGTTGGAGTCTTGGCGGGAAATACCCCAGGCCCTTGATAGTCATATCAAATGCAGGTTCTTTTACTGTTGAAAGTGCTTCTTTCAGCTGCTTCCTGGTAGATGTTTCGCTCACATCTCCGATAAACCGCAGGGTAAGATGCATGGTGTCGGGGCTCGTCCAGCGAACTTCCAAACTGGAATCCTGCAACGCTTCCAGCTGCAGCCTGGCATGCCCCGGTATGTCGATAGCTATAAATAAACGCACAGAGATAGATGAATGATCCCGTAATTCGTAATGCGTTTCTGGTCTTACTCATCACGCATTAAGGTTCAATTATGAAGCACCATTTTGTGTGCTTCATTTTTTTCAACGTGAAACAGTATTTCGCGCTATAGTTGATCACTGATACACTCAAAATTGTTCACTGCTAATAAGTAACTTTAAACGTACTGTACTGCTCTTTGGGCGGTTCCCATTCAATATCTACATTTGAAACACTGCTTGATCTCGGGCCCTGTTTTACAAGATCGATCATGGTTTGAACCTGGTTTTCTTCGCCTTCAAAGACCGCCTCTACCCGGCCGTCCGCCAGGTTTTTCACCCAGCCTTCTATGCCGTGTTGCAGTGCATTTGTTTTAGTAAAATGACGAAATCCAACGCCTTGAACCCGTCCTTCTATAAAAACATGTGCTCTCTTCATTGAAAACTTTCTTCTTTTATAATTACTTAACTAACAATAAGTTACTGAACAGGGAAATCGTTCAAAAAATGGATTCCCCAACTAATACAGAAAGTTAGTATACTCTTTTTCATACAGAGATTCTTAATCTTAGCATTGTTTTTAAATGACTTTAACCCAGCTATCATACATCGTTGCCGTAGATCGCTATCGGCATTTTGCCACCGCCGCTGAAAAAAGCTATGTGACCCAGCCAACACTGAGCATGCAGATTCACAAACTGGAGGAAGAGCTTGGCGTAACTATTTTTGACCGCTCCAAGTCTCCTGTTGTGCCGACAGAGATAGGAGAGCGGATTATTGAACAGGCCAAAGAAATGCTTAAGCAGTCCAAGCATATTGAAGACCTGGCACTGATCAATGATGAGGAACTAAAAGGTGAATTTCGCATCGGGATTATTCCAACGATCGCGCCGTATTTGTTGCCTCTGTTTTTGAAAAGTTTTACAGACAAGTATCCTAAGGTGAAGCTTGTTTTCGAAGAGATGATGACAAACGAACTGCTGGAACTCCTGGAACAGGACCAGTTGGATGTGGGCATTATTGCGACCCCCACCGAACAGAGTTTTATCCACGAAGTTGAGCTCTATTATGAGCCATTTGTGGGCTATGTATCCGGGAACCATCCTCTCTCAAAAAAGAAGATGTTGCATATTGAGGACCTTGACGCCAGCAACCTCTGGCTGCTGAATGAAGGCCACTGCTTCAGAGACCAGACCATCAAGCTGTGCAAGAAACACCGTCGCGAGGCCTCCAAAGACCTCAACATTGAATTTGAGAGTGGCAACCTGGAAACACTCAAGCAGTTGGTAGAGCAGGATTTTGGCATGACCCTGCTTCCCTACCTGGCAATCAATCAAATTGACCAGCAGTGCGCCAAGGCTTACCTGCGATACTTTGAAGAACCGATTCCCCGCCGAGAAGTGCGCTTGGCCTACAGCCGTGAATTCCTTAAAAACAATATTATTGAGGCATTCGCTGAAGAGATACGAGAATGCGTGCCGGAAGAGCTCAAGAAAGTGGACAAGAGTTTAGTCGTGGAATAAAAGATGGACGTTGATAGTTGAAAGCCGTTCGTGAGCTGAAAGCTCGCGGTTCACTTCCAATTTCCAGCGTCCAGCTTCCAGCTTCCATCTTCCGCCTTTTTACTTCCTCACAGAATCCCTACCTTTGGTGTTTATTTTTCAAATCAACCTGAAGGAATCTGAACGGTGGAACATAGTTTAACGCTCTGGGTCATTTTCAATGCGTTCATCATTGCGATGCTGCTGATTGACCTCTTCGTTTTTCACGGGAAAGAGCATGAAGAGAGCATTAAAGAAGCACTGATCTGGACCGGGGTCTGGATCACCCTAGCGCTTGTATTCGGGGTGGGCGTCTATTACTATATGGGCTCAGCCACTGCCCTCGATTATTATACCGGCTACCTGATTGAAAAGTCACTTAGCGTAGATAATATCTTCGTCTTCCTGCTGGTATTTACCTATTTCCAGGTACCGGCAGAATACCAGCACAAAGTACTATTCTGGGGTATCTTCGGGGCGCTGGTCATGCGTTTTCTGTTCATCTTTATCGGTGTAGCCCTGCTGGAGCAATTTCACTGGATTATTTACGTATTTGGTGGTTTCCTTGTGTATACGGGTATTAAGCTGGCACTGGAAAAGGACAAAGAGGTCCATCCCGAAAAGAACCCTGTACTGCTTTTGGTCCGCCGTTTTATACCCACCGTGAAAACGTATTACGGCTCCAACTTCTTCGTGAAAAAGATGGGACGAAGAGTGGCCACACCGATGTTCGTTGTGCTTATCGTGATAGAAACGACTGATGTCGTTTTTGCGCTTGATTCCATCCCCGCAATCCTGGCAATTACCCGCGATGAATTCATCGTATACAGCTCCAACGCCTTCGCCATTCTTGGTCTAAGAGCCCTCTACTTTGCATTAGCGGGTATTATGAAGCTGTTCCACTACCTGCACTACGGGCTCTCACTTATCCTGATTTTCGTCGGCATCAAAATGCTGACGGCTGAGTTTTACCACATCCCAACACCATGGGCACTCGGAGTTATAGCTTTCACGCTGACAGCCTCGATTGTAGCTTCAATCATGTTCCCCAAGAAAGAGGATGATGACTTGCCGGTTGAAGAAATACCTGTTGACGAATGACACTTGAAGCGTTCTCCATAAAATGGTTTACGATCTATTATACCGTTTTCGGCCTGCTATCACTTTTGGCGGGCGGATGGCTGTTGCTGGCCCCGTCGCAATTTAAATCTTACCTGGTCCAAGAAGCTGAGAACGAAGCCCCACCACAGCTCCTTCGCACCATACTTAAATACTGGTTTCTGTTTACACTACCCTGCCTGGTACTCTCCTTTTTCCCTTTTTCCTGGAGCGAACTTCTTTTCTCTGCTTGGAGTTTGTTGATGGTGTACACAATAGGAGCACAACTGGTGCGCTGGCCAAACCTTCGGATAATTATTCAACAACATCCGGACGTCCTTTCCAGGTATGTCCGTTTGACAGGTGTCATACTGTTGTCAGCAGCGGTTGTTATTCTCCTGTTGGCATATTTAAAGATACTAGCAATTACTCGCGTAGTATGATATGACGTATAATGAGTAATGCGTAACGAGTGATGAGTAAAGAGAACAAAATTGAGGTTTTGTTTCCTGGTTTAACTATCAAGGTTTGATTTATTTTTGATACTCCTTGCTTGTTACTCATTACGCATGAATATGCCACGGTTTAAAACACGAAGTATAGTATGCAAATAACAAAAGCCGGCTACCACGGAATATTACTCCCGGATCTCAATATCGGCTTCGATTTTAGCACATCGAAGGCAGATCATATTTTTATCTCCCACGCGCATTCCGATCATATGCCGCGGAATCGCAAGGAGTCAGTTTACTGCACTCCCAACACATACAAACTGATGAAAAAGCGGGGATATTCTGGTGATGCTACTACCCTGAATTTTGGTGAACCGGTAGAAACAGACCGTGCTCGTATCACGTTCTATCCCGCGGGACATATCCTGGGTTCTGCGATGACATTTGTGGAAAGTGATCTTGGCAATGTGCTCTACACCGGCGATTATCGCACTCCGCCCTCTCCTGCTACCGAGGGATTTGAGCTCCCCGAAAATGTCGATTATTTCATTACGGAAGCGACCTTCAGTCTACCGGTGTATCGATGGGCCTCGTTAGAAGAGCTGACGCACGAGATTCAAACTTTTGCCCGGGAAACACTGGAGGAGGGGTATACCCCTGTCTTCCTGGCATACAACCTCGGCAAAGCGCAGGAGGTCATGCATATGCTGGCGCCACTTGATCACCTGATCCAGATCCACGGTGCTGGATTCAAACTCTGTTCGGTGTACGAGGAGGCGGGCATTGACCTGGGTCGATATGAGACCTATGACCGCGACACCTGTGAAGGAAAAATCCTGGTTACTACGACGTCAGCCATCAACAATGGGTTCGCCTCAAACGTTAAAAAGAAACGGCTGGCCTACTGTTCGGGATGGGCCGCGCGGGAGTCGAGCCGCACGCAGCTTACCGTGGACAAGCTGATTCCGCTGTCCGACCACCTGGATTTTTTTGAGCTGATCAATCTTTGCAAGCAACTAGACCCCAAAGAGGTCTACATCACCCACACGCCAAACGCCAGCGTGGTTCGGCATTATTTGGATAACATGGATATCGATTCCGTTTTCCTGAACCTCGAAGCAGAAACCGATGATTAATATAGAACGCTGATGACGCGGATCATGCAGATCCTCACCGATTAAATCTGTGGTTATCTGCTGAATCCGTGTAATCTGAGTCCAATTTTATAAGAATAATGAATAACTCATTTCAACAACTGGCCGAAACAGCGCAACAGATTGCGGAGACACGCAGCACAAATTCCAAAATTGCGATCTGTGTAACGTACTTCCGCTCTCTTGAAGATGAAGACGACCTGAGCCTGGCTGCCCAGTTTTTGGGAGAAGGTGCCTTCTCCTCCATCTCTGGCAAACGGGCCTCGGTGGGCAGTCGCACCTACTCAACCTGTGCGTCCGATTTTTGCGAAATTGACTACGAGAAGGTATTCAAACCCTGTCGCACCGCTCTTGGCAGCTCCTCGGAAGCGATTGAAAAGCTGATGCAAAACATAGAAGAAGCCAGGGTAAAACGATCGCCGGCCGAGCTCTCTCTGCAGCAGGTCAAAGAGAGCTATGAGGAGCTCTACCGTGTCTCGTCACGTGAGGATAAGCAAAAAAATCTCCGCGACACCTGGACTCAGATGACGCCAGTCGAGATCAAGTATTACATCCGCATTATGAGCCAGGGTTCATTACGGATCGGCTTTGAAATTCGAAGCGTAGTGTCAGCCATTGCCGAAGCGTTTGATAAAAAAGTGGAGGATGTGCGATACGCCCACATGATTACCGGCAGCGTAGGACGCACGGCGGTGCTCAGCAGAAACAACAGCCTGGACGAGGCCAACTTCAAGCTGTTCCACCCGCTCTCGTTCATGCTGGCCTCCCCGATTGAGAGTCGCGCCGTAGACAGCCTGGAAGGATATATCGCTGAAGAAAAATTTGACGGCATGCGTAGCCAGATGCATGTCAGCGGTCAAAAAGTAGAACTCTATTCCCGGGACCTGAACCATATTACGTACTCATTCCCGGAGATTGTCCAATTTTTTGCCAGCCGCGGCCTGCCGGATATTGTGCTCGATGGAGAAATTTGCGTCTTCAAAGAGAATGAGATTCTTCCATTCCAACTCCTGCAAAAACGGATGGGACGCAAGAAACCCGGCAAAAAGGTGATGGAAAAGTATCCCGTACTCTTCATCTCATATGACCTGCTATATCTCAGGAATAATCCTGTTTTTGATTTGACCCTGCGTGAACGTCGCGGTCATCTAAAGGAACTATCGGAAACGTATGAATTTCCCATCACCAACCAGTTTGAGGTTAATGGCCACAAGCACGTGGATGAACTGTTTGAGCGGGCGCTTGCACATGGCAACGAGGGCCTGATGCTGAAGAAAAAGGAGAGTACTTACGAATACGGTCAACGGCGTAAATCCTGGCTCAAGGTCAAGAAACCGGGTGGCACACTCGATACGGTGTTGATGTATGCCCACGCCGGTAGCGGCAAGCGAGGCGGCTATTATTCAGACTTTACGCTTGGCATTAGTGTGAAAGAGGATGAGCGCTACGAAGAAGAATTTATCCCTATCGGTAAAGCATATGGCGGCTATACGGATGAGGAGATGAAGCGGCTGAACGAACGCATAAAGGACTTGACTGTTGAAAAGTATGGGCCAACGCTGGGACTGATCCCTGAAATTGTAGTGGAGCTGGAGTTTGATGATATCCAGGTTAACAAACGCACCAAGGCCAACTACACACTCCGGCTACCGCGCTTTAAGGCGATTCGGTGGGATTTGAGTCCCAGGGATGTGGATACGCTCAGAGATGTGGAGCGAATGTATCAGCAGAAAATCGAACGCGACCGGCTGAAGCAGGCAGAGAACCCCTCTTTCCATTTCAGTGGACAGTGAACAGTGTGTCAGTTTCAACAGTTTGTCAGATAACAGAGGCTGTTTATTCTGTGGTCCACATCAAGAATGACTTTTGAATAATGCGTAACACGTGATGCGTAACTATGATGCTTTCAACAATCATCCTGTCCTTACGCATTATGCATCACTCATCAACTCATCACCTACTTTATTCTTTTAAAAAACAAAAAGGATGGCTATCCTGAAATGACATGTCTATCGTTTTTTGAAATTCCTCAAATTAATCTTTCTTACTTTAAATGAGTACCTGGACGCTAAAATCCACGCCGCCGCACGACTGGTTTTTGTGCCTGGACATTGAACAGTATTTCGATCACGAGCACGACCCGGAGACCATTTTTGAAGAGGGCTTTACTCGCCCCATCCCGGTAGGAGACCGTGACGTGATTGTGACCACCTTTTTCAACGGCGACGTGGAGCAGCCTGAGTTTCACTGCGAGAGCCCTGAAACGCTGGACAAACGGGAGATTGAGCTGGCCAACAAAAGCCTGGCACGTATCTTTGGTACCGATCTCGATCTGCGTCCCTTGTATGAGAAGGCAGAAAACGATCCTGTATTGGGACCGAAACTTACTGAACTTTATGGGCTCAAGCGGATGGCCCGCGCCAATCTTTTTGAAGATGCGGTTAACAGAATTATTGAGATGCGCCTCTCCCACAAACCCACGGCCAAGCGGATGGTGCACGATGTCCGCGAGAAATACGGCACGACGCTGGTCCACAACGGCAAAAACATTCCGGCCTGGCCGCGGCCTCACCAGCTGATAAAAGCCAATCCTATGAGCATTCGCAAGCTGGGGCCCACCAAGCGGAAAGGTGAATTCATCATCGGCATGGCGGAGGATATCCTGGCCGGGGAGCTGGACCTCGAGTTTTTGGAGACTTGTGATCCCCAAACGTTTTATGATACGATCAAAGACGTTCGCGGCATTGGTCCCACATCGGCCCAGCAGCTTATGCTGTTCCGTAACCAAACAGCTGCGGCCTTCCCCAGCAACAAGAAGTCGGGTGAAGAGAAAGGGCTGCGCAAATGGATTATAATGAGCTATGGCGGCGACCCCGACACCATTACAGAAGATGATTTCAAGGAGATGATCACAAACTGGGAAGGCTATGAGGCCAGTGCACTGGAGTTTATGTTTGTGAACTGGGTGCTCAGCGAAAAGGAGAAGAAGCGGAAGCGTGATGTGTAGTCAAATACAGAGATATAAACCCCTCTGGTAGTGGTGAAGTTTTTCTAACACAAATTCCAATGTAGTTTTATAACCTTAGGGTTTATTTACTAGTTTTGAAGTAAACAGGGAGTAAAAAATGGCTGACAGGACCATTCTTTTGGACAAACAAATCGACACCTTTCACCGGCAGGGCTTCCTTGCTATTGAGCAGCTGACCACCACAGGAGAGGTCTCCAGGATTCGCGATATCTTCGACAAACTTTTTAATGAGCAGGCAGGTCGGGATGATGGCGATCAGTTCGATTTGCTGGGAACCGGCGACGATGAAAAACCTGAATCGCTGCCTCAAATAATGTATCCTGCCAAATACGCTCCCGAATTAAATGACACCCTTTTGCGCCAAAATACTTCCATTGCTTTAAGCCAGCTTTTTGGTCAGCAAGTCGAGGCGTCATTTTTTCATGCCATTAACAAACCGGCGAACCACGGCGCCGAGACTCCCTGGCACCAGGATGCCGCCTACTGGAATCCGGCCCAAAAACACAACAAGATAAGTGTATGGGTGCCTCTTCAAGATGTCACGGTTGAAAATGGGTGCATGCAGTTTATTCCCAACAGCCACAACTTGGATATTCTCCCACACCGGAATATCAACGATGATCCTCGTGTGCATGGGCTCGAACTTATACCTGAAGAACAGGATAAAATCAAGGAACAAGCTGTACCCTGCCCTTTGCCTGCGGGTGGAGCCACTTTCCATAACGGATACACTCTCCACTATGCGGGTCCGAACCAGACTGCTAATCCCCGCCGTGCCATTATATTGGAAGCGGAACTTCCTCCCGTTGACAGAAAAAAGCCGTTACAATTTCCCTGGCTGGACAAAAGAGAACAGGCACGGAAACAGCAGTAGAAACACTGTTAATCGCTTTAAATGTCCTCTCGAATTGAAAATCCCCCGCGTCTTTAACTCCTGTCCAACAAAGCTTAATGTAACACAATGGTAGTCACCAGGGGCATATGATCAGAATATCCTACATTCAGCACCTGTACTTCAGCAACCTTAACCTGTTCAAGTGATCGTTTTGACAGGAAAAGGTAGTCAATTCGTCGTGATGGGTTTTTATACGAATAGGTCGGATCGGCTGACTTTGAACGCTTGGCAAGATCAGTCCAATAATTCTGTAGCACCCTGTAGGGTTCCGAACCGGGTACAAAGTTCAGGTCCCCGGCAAGAATAAGGGGTTGGGCGGATTCCCTGAAAACCTCATTGATTTTCTGAACCTGCGCCAATCTGTTCTCGGCAAATTGGTGACAAAGATGAGTCCCGGCAAATAGCAACGTATTTTCCTTAGAAACCTTCGTTTGGGCAACAAGCATTGCTCTTTTTTCTCCTCCTTTTGGAATCGGGAGCATGACCTTCTGAATATTAACAGGGCTTCGAGACAGGATCCCCTCCCCGTATCCTCCCCCATCAAAATCGATAGCCTTGCCAAAATAACCCTGCATCCCGGTCATCTCCGCCAATTCATGGATCAGGTTCTGAGGTACTCCGTAATTTAACGACGCCGAGCGTCCGGTCAGGCTGTCGACTTCCTGCAGAGCCACCAGATCCGGCTTTACCTTTTGAATCAAAGATGCGATTTCCTCCAGGTTGCTTCTTCCGGGCTGCCGGGGATCTTCACCGTGGTAAATATTGTAGGTCATTACTCGGAGTGTATCCTGTGCATTGGCAATACTATTTATCACCATCACCAATAAAAAAGCCAAGAGAACTCGAATTGCACCTATAAAAATTGAAGAGATCTTCATATCCCAATTTTTCCTTTTCATAAAAAGAAACAAAATGAAATTTATAATTACGAAATAAAGATTTTCGGATATTATTTGTATAATAAAATAACGAACTGAAAGAGATAGTGGATTGACTGAAATAGTTTGACTTTTGCAAACTCTTCATGGTTCTATTACAGCCGAAGGATGAAGGGTATCGACAGGGTGGAATTTTACTATTCAAAAACCATTAAACCTATGTCCGGGACTTCACTTTGAGGGGGATATTCATTCCATGGAACAAAAATCCATTATTACTCAAACTGCTTTACTACTGGTACTTATATCCAGCCTCCTCCCGGTAATATTATACGGACAAAAAGGGATCGATTCTGTGCATCACGTTAAGAAGACTGTGGACTTTTCAATCGACGGTCAGGGAACCGCAACGAACTGGGGAAAAACTGAGTGGCTGGATATCGTGCCCCAAAATAGCAAAACCCAGGATGGGAGGCTGGATACCCAGGCCAAAGTCCTTTACTCCGAAACCGGCATCTACTTTCTTTTCCGGTGTAAAGATCAAGTGCTGACGGCAACGATGGATGCCGACTTTGAAAGCCTGTGGAATGAGGATGTGGTCGAAGTCTTTCTCTGGCCGGATGAACGTAGTCCGGTCTATTTTGAATATGAACTTTCACCCCTGAATTATGAGCTCATATTACTGATCTCCAACAGGGAGGACAATTTCGCCTCATGGCGTCCTTTCAACTATCAGGGAGACCGCCGGACCCGTCACATGACAGCGGTTGAGGACGGAGAAAAGCAAAGTAGAGCTGACATTTCAGCCTGGACCGCCGAGTTTTTTATCCCGTTCAAACTCCTGCATCCACTCAACAATGCCAAGCCCGAACCGGGTACAAAGTGGAGAGCCAACCTCTACCGTATCGATTACGACAGTGGGCAAACCCTTTTGGCCTGGCAACCGATCGAAAAAAGTTTCCACGAGTACCAAAGGTTCGGAACGTTTCTTTTTGAATAGTACAGCTATCCATACCAACACAAATGTTACTCCTATGGGAACATACCTGATGAAACATCACGTTTTCTGGCTTCTCGTACTTCTATTGAATGGTTTTATTATGCAGTCCGGCCGCGCCCAGGATGCGACAATCCGTGAATCCCGTGAATCCATTAAAACCTACCCGTTTGGTGATCCTAACCCTGTTCCCACTGTCGCCCAAAACAAGGAGCATATCTATCCCTACTTCACCTTTGACCAGTATAGTCTGACCGGCCAGAGCCAGCAGTGGAAGGTCATACGCCTTGAAAATGATTTTATAGAGGTATCGGTACTGCCGGAAGTGGGCGGAAAAATTTGGGGTGCAAAAGAAAAGGCTACCGGCCATGAATTTATTTATCAAAACGAGGTGCTGAAATTTCGAAATATTGCCCTGCGGGGTCCCTGGACCTCAGGAGGCATCGAGTTTAATTTTGGAGTCATCGGGCACACTCCAGCGACAGCCACACCGGTTGACTATGTTATCCAGGAAAATAAAGACGGCAGTGTAACCTGTATCATTGGGGCTCTTGACCTTCCCTCCAGGACGGAGTGGCGGGTGGCCATCACCCTGCCGAAAGACAAGGCCTATTTTGAAACAGAAAGCCTGTGGTACAATCCCACGCCACTGGATCAATCCTACTACGTGTGGATGAATGCAGCCGTTGAAGCAGGACAGGACTTACAGTTCTTTTTCCCGGGCACTCATTACATCGGGCACGGCGGGGATGCACACTCCTGGCCCATCAATCCGGACGGAGTGGATCTCTCCTATTATAAAAATAATGACTTCGGTCCTAGTAAATCATACCACGTGCTGGGAAAGAAAACAGAATATTTTGGAGGATACTGGCATGACAAGGCTTTCGGTTTCGGGCACTGGGCGTCCTATCATGACATGCCCGGCAAAAAGCTTTGGATCTGGTCGCTGTCTCGATCAGGCGGCATCTGGGAAGGCCTGCTTACCGATACCGACGGCCAATACGTTGAGGTACAGTCGGGCCGCTTGTATAACCAGGCAAGTTCGGGAAGCAGTAACACACCTTTTGACCAGGTTGGGTTTCAACCCGCGGCGACTGACAACTGGAAAGAACTGTGGTTCCCCGTTAAAGATATTGACGGAATATCCACAGCCTCTCCCCATGCGGTCTTGCACCTGGAAAAGGCGAATGAAGAGGCAGAAATCAGCATGATGGCGCTACAGGCGATTGAAGACGAACTCGAAATCCTGTTGGATGGAAAGCCGTTCTATCAAGAGTCTTTGTCGCTCGACCCCATGGAACGGTACAAAAAAAAGCTTTCCATCCTGGGAAATGATCAAACCATGAAAGTAGTACTGGGCAACAACAAGCTGGTTTATGTAGATTCGGCCTCCCACCTCGATATGAATCGTCTCGTTACTACTGACTTTGAAAAGCAGCAGGAAACCAGTGCAAACAATTTCTATCAGGACGCACGCAACCAGGTTAACAAGCGAGAATACAACAACGCCCTGGAAAGCTATCAAAAAGCCCTGAACGAGGATCCCAACTATCCCGCTGCACACGTGGGACTTGCCAACCTGTACTTTCTCCGAGGTGAATACCAGGTCGCCCTGGAACACGCTGACCGAGCCCTCTCCTTTGATACCTACGATCCGAATGCCAATTATATTTACGGAGTCATTCAAACACGTATCGGCAATCATACCAAGGCCCTGGCGGCACTCGGGTGGGCTGCTCGGTCGTCAACATATCGCACGGCAGCCTACGCAGCCATGGCCGAAGTCTACCTGAAGGAATCGAATTATGAGCGTTCAATTGAATATGCCAACAACGCCCTGGATTTTAACCGAAAAAATATCAACGCACTAAAAATACTTGCCAGCGCATCCAGGTTACAAGGCCATGAAAAAAAGGCCCGGGAGACCCTGAACACACTGCTGAGGATCGATCCCCTTAATCATTTTGCCCGTTTTGAACAATATCTGCTTGAATCGTCCGAGGAGAACCTGGAAGCATTTACCGCGATGATAAGAAACGAGCTTCCGCACGAGACCTTCCTTGAACTGGCCGTTCACTATGCAAATATCGGTCTTATTGACGAAGCTCTTGGGGTACTGGAACATGCACCGGCCCACCCTACCGTCCACTACTGGCAGGCTTACCTTCAACGGGATGGTGGGAATGCACAACGATTACTGGATAAAGCGATAACCACTTCTCCCGAGCTTGTCTTTCCGTTTCGTTCGGAAACCATCCCGGTATTAAAATGGGCCGAGAACCAGAAGAGCAATTGGAAAAACAGCTACTACCTGGGACTCATCTACTGGCACAAAGGACGCCTGCAGGAAGCAGCCCGGCTTTTCGACGAGCTTTCAGATACCCCGGATTATGCCCCGTTCTATCTAACCCGCGGTGACCTCCGTAAGGAACTGGACTATTCACAACATGAAATACTGGCTGACTACCGCAAAGCATACCAATTGGACAAGCAGGAATGGCGAACATGGCATACTCTTGCCCAATTTTATTTGGACACAGGTGATTTGAAACAGGCACTACAAATTACCGGGGAAGCCAATCAGAAGTTCCCGGGCAGCGATGCAGTTGAGATGACCCACGCCCGGTCATTACTGTACAACGCCATGTATAAAGAGACGCTCGATCATCTTACTGACATTCAGATCCTGCCTTTTGAAGGGGCAAGCCTGGGGCACGTTCTATTCGAGCAAACCAACCTGTTGCTGGCCCTTGAGATGATACAACAGCAACATTTTAAACAGGCCCAAGACTACATTGAAAATTCGCGGAACTGGCCCGAGCACTTGGGCGTGGGCAAGCCATACAACCCGGATAACCGCCTGCAGGACTATCTTGCAGCCTATATCCATGCTCAGAACGGAGACAAAAGCAGGGCTGAAAAACTGCTGACATCTGTGATCGACTATACCCAATCCCATCGAAATTCCTGGCGGCCCAATCTCCTTATTTCAGCTCTTGCATACAAAAAGCTGGGACGGCGGAAAGAAGCGAGCGAACTAATTGAGGACTGGAAAGAAGCACAACCGAGTAATCCCATAGCTGAATGGTCATACAACTACTTTAACGGGGCCAAAGAAGCAGATTCCTCTGAATTGGAAGACTTGGAGATGAATACTCCTTTCAAATTGTTGGTAGAGGCTATTGAAGTAACCGGAGATTATGTTGCGACTGAAGAGTAAGTTATTTTGAATCGTTTTACTTCTTCAAATCTGGCTATGCTAGGAGTCTGTCGGGCTTAGGGAATTGTAGCGAGAATCAACCAATTTGAGTCAGATTTTGAGGTCTTTTGAGGCGAATAGTGGGGCTATTTAACGAAAAAGAGCTCGAAATCTGGCCAAATTAGGATGGTTCGCAGTAGATTAGGCTAAGTCCGACAGACTCCTAGTCTATGTTTTAACTATGCATTCAGTATGTTACTAACTAACGCGTTTAGGGATTTAAACGTAATGGCAAAAATAGATATATCCCTCTGTGTCATCCCGGACCTCCGACAGCTGTCGGAGAACTCGCAAGACTATCTAGCGTTGATCACTTGTTGGCCTATACCAAAGTCATCAACCTCACGAGATCCTGAAAGAGAAACTGAATCAAGTTCAGCACAGTGGTTCAGGATGACACAGAGGCGTATTCCAACCGCTAAACGCGTTAACTAAATATCGGTCATTATATCTCTTAGAGCATGAAACCATCTATTCCCGGGAAATTCTCTTTACTATTTCGCCCTCTCTGTTTTTTCCTGCTGCTTGGCGCGGTTGGCGTGCTGTTTCAGGCATGCCAATCGGAAACCGGCGATACACTTTTTGAGCGAGTTCCGTCAAGCAAAACCAATATTGCATTCTCTAATGACCTAACCTTCAATGACTCATTCAACATCTATACCAACAACAATTTTTATTCCGGCGGTGGTGTAGGGTTGGGTGACTTCAACAATGATGGACTGGTGGACATCTACATGTCAGCCAACCAGAAGCAAAACAAGCTATACCTGAATAAAGGGGGTTTTCAGTTTGAGGATATTACGGAATCCGCAGGCGTCGGGGGAAGTCGCCCCTGGTCCACCGGCGTAAGTGTAGCGGACGTGAACGGGGACGGCTGGCTCGATATCTATGTCTGCAATACGGGGACGTTCAACAACGGGGACCGCAGAAATGAGCTCTTCATAAATAACGGGGACCTTACCTTTACTGACAAAGCCCGGGACTACGGGCTTGCAGGAGACAGCTATTCCATTCATGCCAACTTCTTCGACTACGACAACGACGGTGACCTTGATATGTACCTGGTCAACTACACGTTTCGTTCAGTGGGAAGCTTCAACTTGCGGAATAATCAACGTAATCAAACAGATCCCCGCTCCGGTGATCGACTGTACCGGAACGAACTGGTATCTGACATGTCAAAAACTGGGCAGCCTAACGCTTTTAGTGATGTAACTTCGGAGGCGGGGATATACAGCAGTGAAATCGGAATGGGCCTCGGGGCTTCCGTCGGGGATGTGAACAGGGATGGCTGGATGGATATCTATGTATCGAATGACTTTTTTGAACGCGACTACCTGTACCTGAATCAGCAGGATGGAACGTTCAGTGAGGTATTGGAGCAGAAGATGACCAGCATCAGCACCACCTCGATGGGCGGTGATATCGGTGACCTAAACGACGACGGCTACCCCGAGATATTTGTAACCGACATGCTCCCCAAAACGGAACAGCGCCTGAAAACCATCACGAATTACGCCGACTGGGAGCAATACCAATTTGAGCTGCAGCATGACTACTACCGCCAGTTTACACGCAATACCCTGCAGTTGAATAACGGCAACGGCACGTTCAGCGAGATAGGGCGATACGCCGGGGTGGAGGCGACAGATTGGAGCTGGGGAGCACTCATAGCAGACTTCAACATGGATGGACGAAGAGACATATTCGTACCCAATGGTATCTACAAGGATATGACCGACCAGGATCACATGATCCGGGTCTCCCGCCCCGAAGTGAAAAGAACGCTCATTAAAAACAACCGCCTGGATTATGATAAACTGATCGGGATGATCCCCTCCAATCCCGTTCCAAATTACCTGTTTGAAAATAGCGGCTCAATGCAGTTTACCAATCGCGCCGGGGAATGGGGCCTTGACGAACCCAGCTTTTCAAATGGTGCGGCCTATGGCGATCTCGACAACGACGGCGACCTGGACCTGGTGGTTAACAACGTCAACATGGAGTCATTTATCTACCGTAACCGAACGCGTGAGAAGCATCCCAAACGCAGATGGCTGGAGATCGAGCTTGAAGGTACATCCCCCAATACATATGGCGTTGGTGCCCAAGTGGCCATCAGTTATGGAGGAAGCCGTAGGATCGCAGAGCAGGTCCCGGTCCGCGGCTATCAGTCGACCATGGACCACCGATTGAGCTTTGCTGTCGATACGCTTCAGCAGGTCGATACCCTCCTCGTGCGTTGGCCCGACGGCAGAATAAATCGACAGCTGGGGATCGAAACCAACCAACTCATTACCGTCAGCCAGTCCAATGCCCGGCAAGACACAAGCCTGAAACAGGCATGGCAACGACTGTCACTTCCCGCAAATACCTCGTCACCGGTACTGGAAGAGGCGAGAAAATCTTTGGGAATAGACTGGAGTCACACTGAAAATACCTACGTGGATTTCACTGACCAATACCTGCTGTTCCACACGCATTCGAGCGAGGGACCGCCCCTCTGCAGCGGTGACATAAATGGAGACGGGCTGGACGACTTCTACGTCGGCGGAGCCAAAAACCAAGCAGGAGCCCTGTTCCTACAAACGAGTACGGGAAACTTTGCCTCTTCCGGCCAGCAGGTTTTTGGAACTCACAAAGAAAGCGAAGATACCGATTGCGTAATCTTTGACGCCGATGGCGATGGATTAAACGATCTCTATGTGGCAAGCGGGGGCAGCGACTTCGACCGGGGATCGCCGGATCTTGTGGATCGATTGTACCTAAACGATGGTAATGAGAAGCTTAAAGCTGCACCTCAATCATTTTCTTCACTGGGCAGTAACTTCCACAAACCGACCGGCGCGGTCGCTCCCGGTGATTATGATGAGGATGGAGATCTCGACCTGTTTGTAGGGTTCAGAATGCAACCGGGTGCCTACGGTCTCCCCGCGGGGGGATACCTGCTCGAAAACAACGGGGAAGGAGCGTTCCGGAATGTGACCGAAGAACAGATTCCCTATGTAGCAAACAAAGGGCTGATTACAGATGCGAAGTGGGGCGACATTGATGGTGACGATAATATTGATCTTATGCTCACCGGGGATTGGATGCCCATTGAGCTTTTCCTCAACCACAATGGAAATTTTGCCAGGGTAACCGAAGGTGCCGGGCTGGATTCTACAGCAGGATGGTGGAACACCCTGGAACTGGCGGATCTTGACGGGGATGGCGACCTCGACTGGATAGGCGGCAACCACGGGCTAAACTCCCGTTTCAAGGCTTCAGCAGAGCAACCTGTTGAGATGTGGATCAATGATTTCGACCGTAATGGCAGTGTTGAGCAGATCATCACGACCTATAATGACGGTGACAGCTACCCGATGGCTCTCCGGCACGACCTGTTGCAGCAGATCCCGATGCTCTCATCCCGTATTACCAGTTTTCATTCTTATGCCGAGACGAAGGTCCGGGAATTCTTAAAGGAAAATGAGCTGCAGGATGCTCACCATCTCCAGGCAACGATGCTGGCAAGCAGTGTCGGCTGGAATGACGGTACCGGCCATTTTGAGGTCCAGCCGCTCCCGATGGAGACCCAGTTCTCCCTGGTCTTTGGAATTCTTGCCCGCGACCTTGATGACGATGACCGCACGGACATCCTGCTTGGGGGTAACCTGGACTGGGTAAAACCACAGGCGGGGCCCTACGACGCAAGCCACGGCATCTTGTTACGTCAGGATCATATAGGTCACTTTCGGGCCCTTTCATCACAGCAGAGCGGCGTCTCTATTTCAGGCGAAATCAGAGCAATCAAAGCGATACGCCTCGGCAGTGAAAGTCTCATTCTAGTTGCCAGAAACAACGATTCTTTGAAAATACTCAGGCAATAAATAGGGCTTCCTCAAAAAATAACGATAGCCTTTTCCCCTTGCAGAGGTGTTCCTTTTTGAATGAACAAAAACGAACCCAAAAAATCACCGGCGGGGATTTCTTCGCCTGTCCCGACAGCTGTACGGGATAAAAAGAAACCCAGATATTTACGCGGGAAGTCCTCCCGGTAAATAACGGTTTTCCACGCTCCTGGCCATTCCCGAAACCTGCTGCAGGGTTTCTTTCTTCACGCCTTCGCTACGTTTGCCCCCGGCGGCTCACAAATCCGCAGGCCCGAAGAGATTAAATCCTATTTCAGTGGCAGTGCCCCCCAAGTCCAGAAAATCCCTGCTATATATGCCTGAGAGGCAACTACTGTGGGAAAGCCCCTTTTTTGTAAAGACCGAAGAGGTGAATATCTGGGATTTTTGGAGGAACTAGCAGAAAATAGTGCATTTGAATCACCCATTTAATCTTGTAAAATGACTTAGCATCCGTCTGAGGATGCCCTAAATACACTGATTAAAAGGTAGAAATCTCTGGCACTCCGGGTAGAGAAGGAACTACCTCTCATTACAATACCTGCCGCATAGAAAGTTCTATCCATATAATAATTGATTCATTGTACTGAGTATCATGGAATAACGTTAGGTCTTGATACAACCACAGGGGATGCTCCATGTTCTTTAGCGAAATCAAAAAGTAGCTGCCCCCCTCAAAACAACTGAGTATTTTAAGATACTCTTCTATCCTGCATTAAACCGGAAGCTACTTTGGGCACACTTTTTAACTTTTCATCAATCCGGTGCAGGTTCTTTGGACTCATTAAGATTAAATATTTAGCGGGTTTAGCGGTTAAAGTAGCTTT
>NZ_JAMQKA010000029.1:0-73196 GCF_031569985.1 Aliifodinibius sp. S!AR15-10
CACTCCCGGCAGCAGCTGGTCGATCAACTCATGAGCTACATCAAAGACTATAACCAGAAGAACGCAAAACCATTCAACTGGACCTATGGAAAAGAGTACCTCACGAATTAAGTGGTAATGACACTAGAGCCTTTTACAAACGGTTCGAACTGCTCCTCGTTATCCATTTTCCACAGGTTCATGGGCTGAAATGTACTACCTTCCTGTGCGTCCCGAATAAAAATATGTCCCAGTTGCCACCCCAGGAACTTCTTTATCCGTTTGATACAGGCTTCCAGGGAGTGGGTGTAGTCCATATTTTTATTGACAATCTGGGCAATATCTTTTTGCAGTTCCTGGACTTTTTGATCCCAAATCATCTGCTGCTCTGCTTTTTTTCGCTCCCTGATGTCTCGGATGATGCTATACGTTTGCTCTTTCCCGTCTCTCAGTTCAACAATACGAGATGTTATCTCAACCGGGATGGCAGACCCGTCTTTGTGTTGTAGTTCCAGCTCTCCCTTAAACTTCTTCTCTTCAGCCTGTTCTCTCTCATGAAGTAGTTTTTGCAAGTCGGTGCCGTCAAGTTGAAATAGATCGGTTCTTCTTAGCTCCAGGAGTTCTTCCCGGCTGTATCCCAGCAGATCGCACAACGCTTGATTGGCATCCAAGACCTTTCCTTTTTTCTCTGGCTGTCCAATTAAAATACCGTCCATGCTGGAATTGAACAGCAGTCGGTATCGCATCTCACTTCTTTTCAGGGAGTACTCAGCATGCAGTCGTTTTTCTTTCTCCTTGGATTCTCGAATAGCTCGTATAGCTACTTGCCCCAGGCGTTTTTCTGCATTGTTCTTGATGAGGTAGTCTACTGCTCCCTCCTTAATCAGTTCAACAGCCTTTTCGTCACCAATCGTCGCCGAAACGATAATGATTGGAACCTCTTCGCAGTATGAATCTTTCAACTTGATTGCATCTAGGCCTGTGAAATTTATCAGGCGGTAGTCGGAGAGAATAAGATCGGCCGGAAAGTTCTGCAGGGCCTCCTCATAAGTCTGCTTGTTGTGCACCAGCTTAATTTTGTCGAACGGTTCCCCTGACCGCTGCAGGTACTGCTTCATCAGGTTGGCGTCAGCCTTGTTGTCTTCCAATATCAGAACATTGAATCCCATATTTGACCGAAATGGTTTAGTTGGGTTTTTGGTTGAGCAGCAGCCAGTAAAAGCCAACGTCCGATATTGAATCCAGGAATTTGTTAAAATTCACCGGTTTTACGATGTAGCTGTTGACCCCATACTCATAACTTTGAACGATATCTTTTTCCTCTTTGGAGGAGGTAAGAATGACCACCGGAATGCGCTTGGTTTCTGAATGTGTCCGGATTTCTTTAAGTACCTAGAGCCCGTCAACCTTTGGCATTTTCAGGTCCAGCAGTACCACTTTCGGTTTGTTTCTTATGGAGCGGTCGCCGTATTCCCCGCGGGCAAACAGGTAATCAAGTGCCTGCTCGCCATCTTTAACCCATACTACTTTATTTCCCAGGTTTCTTTTTTTTAAAGCCCGCATGGTCAGGTCGGCATCTCTATTGTTGTCTTTGGCTAATAAGATTTCAATACCCTTTTGTCGTCCTTGATTATCTTTGCTGCAAATTTTTCTTCAAACAGCTCACTGTCCGTTTTCCCGATGATATCTTCCTGTTCCAGTCCAAAAGTTTTTCTGAACTCCTTGTTAACCAACCGATACGGTCCATCTACATCCTTCACAAAGATAAATGAGCCCGATTGCTCCATGATCGCTTCGAGCAGCTTTTGCTGTTTTAATAGTTCATCCTGGGCTGATTTCTGTTTAGAGATATCAATCCCGACTCCCAACAGGTAGGGCTTGTCATTCAAGATGATTCTGCTGGCACTGAAATAAAACGGAATTTGATCACCTTTTTTTGTGACAAGACTGGCCTCAACTTCTACACTTCCCTCTTTGAATGCCTGCCCTATCGCTTCTGAAATTCGCTCTTTGTCTTTACCCTTAAAAAAGTCGAGTGCATCCAGCGTCCTTATTTCTTTCGTGCTGTAGCCGGTAATTTCTTCCACATTCTTATTCCATCGCAGCATGTTTCCTTCATCGTCGAAGATATAGAACGTCCCGGGGATATTTTGGGCAAGGGCGTCCATAAACTCTTTTTCTATATTCAACTCCTGTTCCGCCTGGACTTGCTCAGTCACATTTTGGGCCAGGACGAGCTTGCACATCTTATCCCCATCATAAATGGGGGTTGAAAGAATGTGAACAAAGAGTTCGGAGCCGTCCTTTCTCCTGTGCTCCCAGATACCCGCATTGTTGAAGTGTGGCTTTCGTTTTTCTACCTCTGTAATCAACTTTGGTATTTCACTTTGGGGACGCAGATCTTTTATGGAGAGGGAAAGGGCCTCGTTTCTGTTATAGCCGTAGAGTTGTAGCGCGGCCTCATTGACCTCTATAATGCTGAAATCATCGGGATCATAGATCCACATGGGATTTGGGTTATCTTCAAAAAATAGATCTATGTTTTTTATACCCATAATTTGCGCTCCTGCCTGATCCCTAATTTTCAGAGGTGAGAGTATTACCGCGGTAAATGTTAATTAATTTTAATATTTATTTCCAAATATTGCCGCTCAGTATGTCAAAAATAGGTGGAAACGCTTAGTTTATTTCCCTGCCACTGGTTGTAGCTTGTTTTTTCTCTTAGTTCGGATTCTTTCATCCTGCTGTTTACATTGCTCAAAATTTTGCAGTATTTCTTTCCTGATGAAGTCAGCAATTAAATCAGTATTTATTTGGAGCGCCGTGCTGGGCCTGATTGCCATTTGGGTGCCGGTGCTGGGTGTGGTTCGGCTGTTTGACCGCGATCCCGCGCATTATCGCACGGGGCGACTCTTCCGCAAGCTGGGTAAGTGGATTACCAAGGTGAATCCAGAGTGGTCGATTCATATTTCGGGTAATACCGAGGTAGACGACCGAAAGCCGTTCATAGTGGTAAGTAATCACCTGTCCAATGCCGATATCCCCCTTATCTCAAACCTGCCGTGGGAGATGAAATGGATTGCCAAGAAAGAGCTTTTCGAGGTTCCGCTCTCGGGATGGATGATGAAGATGGCGGGCGATATCCCGGTGAACCGGCGCGACCCCCGCAGTCAGATATCAACGCTGAAAAATGCCGTGCATTATTTGCGTAACAACTGCTCCGTAATGTTTTTCCCCGAAGGTACACGCTCTCGTTCCGGAAAGCTGGGACGTTTCACCAACGGTGCGTTTCACCTGGCCATACGAGAACAGGTCCCCGTATTGCCACTGGTCATTGATGGCACGCAGGACTGCCTTCCCAAGAACAGCTGGAAGTTTGGTCGCGCCCCGGAGATCCGCCTGAAAGTGCTCGACCCGATCCTGGTAGAAGGGTTAGGCTCAGATGATGTGGATGAACTGATGAAAAAAACACGGGCTGCCATTTTAGATCAGCTCTCCGAATGGCGCCAACAACCCACTGCCGAAATTGATGCAACAACGAAGTAAAAACAATAGAGGTGAGCCCTAAAGCGGCTACTTTTTGTGGGATAGATCATTAGGGAGGGTGTATTACCCTTAATCCAACGCCATCTCAATTAAATAATCGTCCAGTTTTTGCTGGGGAATGATGTGGGTGTCGAGATCCAGGTGCTGTACAATTTGGTGGTTTCGCTGGCTGCAGTTTTCGTAAAATCGTTTAAGGGCTTCAAAATCTTCAAGCAGAAGTTTGCCGATATATTTGTCCAGCAACTCCTGTTCCCTGAAATGAGAAAGCATAATTTCGAACAACTCATCCGAGGAGCCGATAAATAGTTTTTCCAGTAGCGCGGTGCTTATTATGTGCTCATCCGAAACGTTAAGGCTATAGTTCATGGGCGTAAGATTTTTGAGCAAGATCGAAGGAAGGTGGTGAGCGGAATCGACCTTGTGTTCAGCTATATACAGCAGGCGGAACAGGGCACCCAGGGCTTTGCGAACCACCACGTGACCTTTGAACGCCCCGTAGGTATGCCACTCTTTTTCAGAATATTGGCGCATGTTTAGTTTAAAGGTCCAATAGTTTTCCTCCTGCTTAACATGAATGAAGTAGTAAGTTTCTGGAGATTTTTTGGCATGATTGAACTCGGGTTGCTTTTGACGGATCAGCTTGTTTTCGCGGAGTAATGCCTGTTTCTCATTCTTGCAGAGCTCATACTGAATATCATGCACCATACGTATCAGCCTGATGGTTTTACGAGAGGATTTCCCAACCTTGGCACGGCGATAGGTAAACAGCCGATTGCGCAGGTTTTTGGCTTTGCCTACATACAGCAGCATACCATCGCGGCCATACATTTTATAGATTCCCGGTTTTTTGGGTAACGCATCAAAAAAATCAGTCCCCAATCGATCTTCGAGTGGATTATAGTGGTTAAACAGACGCTGTTGTTCGCTATTCTTCATAGCACCTTTTATAATTCAAATAACAAATTGAGTTTTCCTCGGCAGAAATCTATTCTTAAAAAAAATACTTCTAAATAGAACATAGAATTACCATTTGTCGTGTTATTTGTCTTACTTTACAAATACAAACTTCATAAAAACTGGGGGAAGTTATGAGGAAGCTATCATATACAGGGTTATTTGTCATCTTAGTGTTAATCTCTTCTGTGGCAGCCGGTCAGTCAAGCGATGCCAATTACCTGAAATTCGATTATATAAAAGTACAACCCGAGAACGTCCATGATTATCTTGAGTATATGCATAATACTTGGAAACCCCTCTATCAAAAGCAGGTGGCATCAGGTAAAATAGACAGTTGGAATTTATACCGGGTCTTTGCACCGGGGGGAGCAGATGGTAAATATAACTTTGTGGCTGTCACTTCTGCGTCCGGTCTTAATGTATACCAGTCCCTGAGTCCCAGGGAAATACTGAGTATGAATAAAAAATCGCAGCGAGAAATTGGCAGAATGATGGACAGGGCAAATGACCTGCGTACCGTCATGTACACGGAGTTCTGGAAAGCGATTAACAAAATTGATGAGGATGAGGCATCTCCACATCCTGCAAAATATATGATGGTTGACTACATGTTGGTCGCACCCGGCAAAGATTATGACTACCAGATGCTGGAAGATGAGGTGGCAAAACCGATCCACCAGGAACGAAAAGAACAGGACCGTATGGCAGGATGGGAATTGTTTTCCCTTATAACCCCGGGCGGTCGGGAATATGGGTATAATTTTGCTACCGGAAACTATTTTGAGGAACTCAGCGATGTAGAGTTCGGCTTTACCGAAGATGTCGTCATGAATGCACTGCCGGGTACTGACCTTCCCGAACTCTTTGATACCATCTTTGCCACCCGCTCCCTGGTAAAAAGCGAGGTTTGGGAACTGGTTGATCGTACTGACTAAAATTATAAAAGTTTGAAATCCGGATGCTCCCCATTTGTTCTGCGATTAGAGCAATATGCTGAATTTGGGCATCTGGATTTCGAATTTAATATCGCTTTTCTTGTTTTTGAAATACCCATTGCCCATCTTCATTCTGATTGTTTGAAAAAAGTGATATCAGAACTATGCCGTACATTGCCGACCTCCATGTCCATTCCCACTACTCCAGGGCGACCAGCAAGGATCTGAATCTTGAATCGCTCTATCAATGGGCTAAAATAAAGGGTATTAACGTAGTTGGAACGGGCGACTTTACTCACCCGGAATGGTTTAATGAACTCAAACAGAAACTACAACCGGATGGAAGAGGATTCTATACACTGAAAAACCCACCCGAGGACCCGGCGATTCCCGGGACAAAAACACGGGACATAGATGTACGATTTTGCCTGACTACCGAGATCAGCTCTATCTACAAGCATGGGGATTGCGTACGCAAGAACCACAACCTGGTATATGCTCCCGACCTGGATACGGTGGCACGCATCAACCACAAGCTTTCGGCCATCGGGAACCTGGAAGCCGACGGGCGCCCGATATTAGGGCTGCCATCGCGCGATCTGCTGGAGATTGTCCGTGAGACCTCGGACCGGGCCTACCTGGTGCCGGCCCACATTTGGACGCCGTGGTTTTCTACGCTCGGTTCCAAGGCCGGGTACGACAGCATCGAAGCCTGTTTCCGGGATTTGACCGGTGAGCTGTTTGCAGTGGAGACAGGCCTCTCTTCCGATCCCGCTATGAACTGGAGACTTAGCAATCTCGATCAATACACGCTGATTTCAAATTCTGATGCCCATTCACCCTCCAAGCTGGGCCGTGAAGCCAATCTTCTGGATACCGAATTAAGCTATGATGGGCTTTTTGAGGCTTTCAAGACCGGGGATGGTTTTATGGGGACGTACGAGTTTTATCCCCAGGAAGGAAAATACCACCATGATGGTCATCGCAAATGTGATATCTCCTTTGAACCCGAGGTAACCAAAAAGCATAATAGCCTTTGCCCTGAATGTGGGAAGTCACTTACCGTGGGTGTGCTTCACCGGGTAGTAGACCTTGCCGACCGCCAGCAGCCTCAAAAACCACGGGAAGCTGCTGATTACCAGTACATTATTCCACTGCCAGAAGTACTTGGAGAGATTGAAGGCGTGGGACCCAAAACAAAAACCGTCCGAAGAAAATACCGCGATGTGATATCAAACTTCGGTAATGAGTTCGACCTGTTGCACCAGGTCCCAATTGAGGATGTTGAGAAGAAAAACGGGGCTGTCCTTGCAGAAGCTGTGCGACGAATAAGGGACAATGATGTCAATCCCAAAGCCGGCTATGACGGTGTATTTGGGGTAATTAAAGTGTTTGAGGATGGGGAAATTGAACGGATTCGCGGGCAGCTGGGATTCTTTGGAATAGATGAATACAAAGTTGATGAAAAAGAACAGCAAGCTGCTGAGCCTGAGCCAAATGCCTACGAGCAAGATGAGGAACTCAAGACCGGCTCGGAAGAACCCTATGCTCTTAACCCTCAACAGCAAGAGGTAAAAGATTCCCTGCGCGGTACAACACTGGTGAAGGCGGGGCCGGGCACCGGGAAGACCCATGCTCTGGTTGAATGGATTGTAAACCAAGTGGAGATCGGCCAGCGAGCCCCGGATCAAGTGATGGCGGTTACCTTTACAAATAAATCAGCTGAAGAACTCCAGCAGCGATTAACCAATCGGTTGGGGTCCCGGGCCAAACGGATGACCATAGGTACATTTCATGCTATTGCATGGAAGTTGCTAAAAGAGCTGCGCCCAAATATACATACGATCTATGACCGGGGTGCCCGAAGAATGACGCTTAGTTTTGTGTTCCCGGAATTGAGCGGCTCGAAACGTAAGCAGCTCGAGGAGCACCTTTTACGATATTTTGAACTGGGCACAGAGCTTCCAGCTGATTTTAAAGACTACGCCCGAAGATACCAGGATTACCTTGAGGAGAACGGGGCAGTAGATCTCTCAAATATAATTAACCGTTTAGTTAGTATAGCCAGGGATAAGAATGATATCCGGAACCAGCTCCAAAATCGTTTTAAGGCAATTGCTGTTGATGAGTTGCAGGATATCAACCCGATTCAGTATGAGATGGTGGAATTGCTGGGCGGTGGAGATGAGAAAAGTATGCTGGCCATCGGGGATCCTGACCAGTCAATCTACGGCTTCCGCGGTTCTGATCTGTCGCTCTTCTTTAAGTTTGGACGCCAATTTGAAGCTAATGAAATCGCGTTGAGCAGAAATTATCGATCTACTGGCAACATATTGGAGGCGGCAGGATCTGTGATCGACCACAACGAGATGAAGAGTGAGGTTGCATTGAGACCCAGTAAGGAAGAGGGCAGTCTTATATCTGTGCATCGCGCAGCAAATCCTTTCGCAGAAGCTGATTATATACTGGACCAGGTTGAACGATACATCGGGGGAATTGACAGCTTGGCTTCAGGTACACATACCTACAGTCAGCACTCCTACGGTTTGGGGGACATCGCCGTGCTATATCGCACGAATGCGGTAGGGGAATCGCTCTTTAAAGCGTTTCTAAAAGCTGGAATCCCCGTAAACTTTGGAGATGGAACCCCGTTTCTCACTGAGCCCCCATTCACTGTAATTGCGAACCTCCTTCGACTCATGCTCAATCCAGGTAACAAAATGGCGCTAAGTGACCTGCTATCCGAAGGTTATGGTTGGAGTGAGGCACAAATAACGTCACTGCTGAATGCTGTCAGTGGTAATGAGATGTCACTGTTTGGGGACGAACTGGTAGAAAATATTGCAGATCCACTGCAGGAAGACCTGGAGAATTTGAAGAAGATATATGCAGATATTACTGAACATATTGAAAGTTCTGGGTTAGCATCGGCCGTGACAGTAGCCTGCAAAGAGTTTATGCCGGATGACCTGCTTACTGATGAGCAGCTCCTGAAGAAGGAGACACTGCTGGAACTGGCGGAGGAGTCGGATCAAAATCTGGAGCATTTCCTTGAGCAGATGCAGCTGAACCCCTATACCGATGCAGGCCGTCTCAAATCTGAAGGCGTCCATTTGTTGACCTTCCATGCGGCCAAAGGTCTGGAATTTCCGGTGGTTCTTATTGCTGCTGCAGAAGAAGAGGTTGCGCCGATACTTCGGGAGGATACGGATCTGGAGGAAGAAAGGCGCTTGTTTTACGTGGCTATGACCCGGGCGGAAGAAGAGCTCCAGATAACATACACTGACGAGAGAAGTCGGTACGGTGAGTTGCGAAAAATGGAGGCTTCCCGGTTTATCTCTGAGATACCCGAACATCTAAAAGAGGTTTCCGGAGATGTGGAGGCTAAAACGGAAGATGAGAAAGAAGAGACCCAACCGGAGCAGTTGGGATTGTTTTGAACAGGAGCTGGAATATGTGCGACGCACTTTGGAAGTGCGTCGCACATTGATAGTCTAAGGCTATTTACTACCTGCCAGCAGTTCCGCAGGGTGGAACGCTTTACGACCGGTGCCATCCATAATCTGGTGACGGCAGGAAAAGCCTGGAGCACAAATCAGGGCGTCTTCGGGTAGTTCCCGCAAGGATGGGAAGAGTACAAGCTCACCGATATCCATCGATACTTTGTAATGCTCCTTTTCATATCCGAAGCTGCCGGCCATCCCACAACAACCGGTTGCCAGGTTTACTGGTTCAAATCCAGCTTTTTTAAGAGCTTTAAGTGTTGGGTCCATACCTACCAGCGATTTAGCGTGGCAGTGTCCATGCACATACACTTTAGCTTTCTTTTGGTAATTAAGTTTTTTATCCGATTGGTTAATAAATTCTTCAAACTGATAGGTGCGCTCAGAGATTAGTTCAGCCTTGTCCAGGTCTTCTTCTTTGCAGAGGTCCAGGTATTCATCTCGAAGGGTCAGTATCTCTGATGGTTCAAGTCCAACTATGGGAATACCTCTGCTGGCGTAGTTATATAGGGAAGGGATATTTCTGTAAACCAGTTGTTTAGCCAATGCCACCAATCCCTTCGAGAGATGTATTCGCCCCAGTTCAGCAATGTTTGGAACAATAACTTCATATCCCAGTGATTCAAGGATTTCTACGGCTGCTTTCCCGATATCCGGTTCATGGTAGTCGGTGAAGATGTCAGCCAATAACACAACCTTGTCATTTGCCCTCTGCTTTTGGTATCCATGAAACCATGTCCTGAATCGTTGATTAGCAAATTCAGGCAGATTTCGTTTTGGGTGGATACCAAGGAATTTTTCGAGGAGTTCTTTTCCCACGAGACTATTAATTAACCAGTTGGTTATTTGCGGAAAGGCACTTGCCAGTGGATAGAGAGCTCCTGCCTGGCCGAAAAAACGCTCGGCGAGTGTAATCCCGTTCTCCTGATGCCACCCCTGCATAAACTCGGCTTTCATCCGTGCCATATCCACATTGGCCGGACACTCGCTCTTGCAGGCTTTGCAGCTGAGGCAGAGGTCCAGGGCATCTTTTAGCTCTTTTGATTTGAATGCGTCCTTTTGCTTACCGGAAAAGAGCTGCCGGAAAAGGTTTGCTCGTCCCCGGGTAGTATCTTTCTCTTCTTTGGTGGCCATATAGGAGGGGCACATTGTGCCACCACTCTCGGCAAGTTTACGACAAACCCCGGCACCGTTGCACAGTTCCAGTGCTTCTCCGAAGCTGCCCTCTTTGCGCCAGTTAAATTCAGTATCCACCTCTGCTTTCCTGTACGTAGTCGGGGAAACCCGAAGATCCTCATCAATCGGTTTTGCACGTATGATTTTGCCAGGGTTGAAAATATAGCTGGGATCCCAGATCTCCTTTACTTTTTGGAGAAGTGGGATCATCTCTTTGCCAAGCACTTTTTCGATATAGGGAGCACGGGCCCGGCCGTCGCCGTGTTCACCTGAAAGAGACCCATTATAACTGCGCACAAGGTCCGCAATATCATCAGCCATATCCTTCATCTTCTGGACGCCTTCGGCCGTATGGATATCGATGACCGGCCGCAGGTGTAGCTCCCCAACCGAAGCGTGCGCATAAAACACGCAATTGGTGTCGTACTTGTCTAAAAGCTTTTTGAAGTCGTCAACGTAATCGGGCAGATCCTGCACGCGAACGGCAGTATCCTCACAGAATGAAGGAGAAGGGGCGCTTGAACCCAGCCCCATAAGCAGGCCCAACCCTGCTTTCCTTAGCTCCCAAACACGGTTGACTTCATCCGTGTTGGTAAGAATAGGGTGAGCGTATCCAAATCCATTTGAACGTAATCGCTTTTTGAGGTCAGTTGCTCTTTTCTCAATTTCATTCTGTTTTTGTCCCTCAAGCTGGATAATAAGGATACATTCTGGCTCTCCATCCAGGAAAAAGCGATTCTTTCGCTGCTCAATGTTGCCTTTTGTGGCATCCAGGATGATGCTGTCGACCAATTCCACCGCTGCGGGTTCGTACTTCACAATCTCAACGGTAGCCTCCATCGCTTCTCGCAGGGAGTTGAAGTGGGGAACCATTACCAGTTTGCAGGGGTCCAGCGGTTCAAGGTTCACTTTTGCCGACACGGTCATCGCCAGCGTGCCTTCACTCCCACAGAGGAGTTCCGCCATATTGAAAGGTCTCCCATCGGGGGCAAAGGGTTGCATGCTGCAGAGCTTGTCGAGCACATATCCGGTGTTTCGTCGTATAATCTCGGGATGGGGATACGCTTCCAGTATTTTCTGGCGATGTTCTTCGATAAGCTGCAAGACTCCCCGGTAGATATCACCTTCAAGGTTATTAAGCTTCTTCTTCTCCTCAAGCTCTTCAGGGGATAAAGGTTTGAAAACGGCTCGGGATCCATCACTTAGAATAGTCTCAATTTCCAGGATGTGATCCCGGGTTGTGCCATATTTGATCGAAAAGGATCCGCATGAGTTGTTGCCAATCATTCCACCAAGCATACAGCGGTTCGTGGTGGCGGTGTCTGGCCCAAAGATCAGGTCGTGTTTGCAGGCCTCTCGGTTTAGCGTATCCCGGATAACCCCGGGCTCAACGCGGGCTCTCCGTCCCTTGGGATCAAGATCCAATATCCTGGTCATATGCCGTGATACATCCATAATCACCCCGTTACCTGTTGTTTGTCCTGCCAGGCTGGTGCCGGCACTCCTGGGGGTAATGGTAAACCGCTCCTTGTTAGCCCTTTGTACGAGCTCCTGGATATCCCTGGGCCTTTGAGGAAAGGCTACTCCCCTGGGCATCTCTTCATACATGGAAGCATCATTTGCATAAAGTCGCCGGGTTTGTGAGTCGGTCTTAATTTGGAGTGAATCGGGCATATGGTGCGGTATTTATATTCGTATTTGAATCTCTAACGTAAGAAATTCAGGAGTGTAGGCAAAGAAGGGCGTGTCCTTGGTTACGTTTATTCACAGGTATGAATCTGCATCGACAGTAGAAGCCTGCTGCCAAAGGTGTAAAGGTAGTTACGAATCTATATCTACAGATCGAAATTCCGCTCGGCGCGCTTCACTACTTCATCCCCGATAGCCAGGCCTGCCGTGGCAGCAGGACTTGGGGCATTCAGGATGTGAATTTCGTTGCGGGTTGTCTCAAAATGGAAATCATCCAGGATCTGCCCATTTGGTTTCAGTGCCATGGCTCGTACCCCCGAGGGGGAGGTGACAAGATCATTCTCACTGATGGCGGGAATTAGTCTCTGCAGGTCCTCAACAAACGCTTTTTTAGAAAAGGAGCGGTAGTACTCATCCAGTCCCATGCGCCAGTGCTGCTTGGCCAGGTTCCAGAACCCGGGGAAATTGATCGTTTCAATGGTTTCATTGAGATCAAATGAGAGTTTATTGTATCCCTCACGTTTGAATGCAAAAACTGCATTGGGACCACATTCTATACCTCCGAGGACCATTTTGGTGAAATGAACCCCTAAAAACGGGAATGCAGGATTGGGCATCGGGTAGATCAAGCCGTTCACCAGGTGCGCGGCATCGGGTTTCAGCTCGTAGTATTCACCGCGGAAAGGCACAATTTGTATTTCGCTGCGCACGCCAGCCGATTCCGCTACATGGTCGCTGTAGAGTCCCGCGCAGTTGATCAGCCAGGATGCCTCAAAATGGTCACTTTCTGTAACAGCTACAACATGCCCGTTCTGGTGATGTACATTTTTTACCTCTTGATTGAATTTAACTTCATTGCCTTTTTCTTCGATGAGCTCTTTCTGTTTTTCGCAGACACCCACAAAATCAACGATACCTGAACAGGGAACATGGATCGCTTTCACACCACTGGCATGCGGTTCGATTTCAGCCAGCCGCTCCGGCCCAATCATCTCAATGTCTTCAATCTCGTTAATCTGGCCGGTCTCATAGATTTTTTCCAACCTGGGGATGTCTTTCTCTTCAGTGGCAACAATCACTTTGCCGCAAATTTCATATGCTACCTCATGCTCTTCACAAAAGTCTACCAGCTGGTGTCGCCCATTCACACAGTTTTTTGCCCTATAACTATTTGGTTTGTAATAAATTCCGGAATGAATGACGCCTGAATTGTGCCCCGTTTGGTGCGCAGCCACCCGGTCTTCCTTGTCAAGAACCAAGATGTCAAGATCAGGATATTTTTGGGAAAGTTTATAAGCCGTTGAAAGGCCAACGATGCCGGCTCCAACGATGATAAAATCGTATTTCATACAGAAAATAGTCTAAATTATTTAATTGCCGTCCAATATAAAAAATGTGCACTTAATAATAATAAAGGAGGCCGGAAATACCGACCTCCTTGGTAAAATTAATATTTATTGGATGGTTAATTGACATTTTCAGCTTCTGGAATGGGGAAGCTAATCCAGACGTTGTCTCCCGAACGATCAATAGGAAGGTTGTCCAGGCGATCGTAACGCCGCATATCTATCCACCGGTGTCCCTCGAAAAAGAGCTCATACCGGCGTTGGTTCAGCATTTCATTCGTAAGCGCTGCCTGGGTGGTGGACCCGCTGTAATCGGGGAGATCGGCTGCATTGCGGACTATATTGAGCAGGTCTTCCGCGTCATCCAGGTCAGAGCCCTGGTTCCTGTTGATGAGCGCTTCTGCCCTTAACAGAATCAGTTCGGCATTACGGATAATCGGGATGGAAGCCGTTGGGGAATCATAAACGGCCAGCCCGTAGTTACTGCTCAGGCCATCCAGGGCGGCCTCCGATTCGCGTAGTTCTACTTTCTCATCCACGCGGGCATCCCCATTTTCGGCATCCGCAACAAACGAGGGATGTGCCACCCAGCTATCGCCGGAACCCGCTTGTGGATCTGCAAACACCGGATTGGTCTCATCGTTGGGTTGGGTGGTGAAGTCGTGGTAGACGCCTGTGGCCAAGCTGCCGTCCTCGTCAATAAACGAGTTGTCCAATGCATCGAGTACAGCCTGCCAGTCGCTCATTTGATACGCTGCCACGCGCGCCTGGAGTGCCCGGTTGAACTGCTGGAATCCTTCTGAATCGTCAAAACCGGAGAACCCCGGTGGCAGATTAAAGATAAATTCAGCGTTGTCCAGGTCGGTATACGCTTCATCGAGCAGGCTTTCAATCAGGGCGAATCCATCGGGCTTGCTGAGCATATCACCCACCGCATTGATATCATCGGTAACCTGCCGGCGAATACCGTTATTATTAGTCAAATTCAAAGCCAGCAGGTACTGGTAAGCTTTGATCGTTTTGGCGAATCCCAGTATTCCGTTCAGTTCCTCCGCGTTTACGGCCGGTGAATTGGAGGCTGCCTGGATCAGGATATTAGCCATCCGGATATTGGCATAGTAGGCCGACCACGGACGTGTGGTATAAAATGAACCGGGATCAAGCTGCGAATTTTCCTTTCCAAGCAGATCACCGGTATTACGAGGCTCTGCTGAAAGGAAGCGATACATCTCGCGCCCGATCATGCCGTGGTTGATGAACCAGATGCGCATATCCACCCGCATACCTGAAACAGTACCCACCGCCAAAGTTGAAAGATTTGGACGAGAGGGATTGTCCAGAACTACTTGCAGTTCGGTGTTATTGGGATCAGCGCGGTCTTCAATGTCGATGATGTTGCATCCACTGATCCAAACTAGAGCCGCAAAGAAGATTGCGAAACTTGCCTTGTTTATTGTATTTAGTCGTTTCATGGTCCCCCCTAAAAGTCGATGTTTAAGTGAGCATAGAACTGCTTGGAAGAGGGGAACGGCGTAACCTCAACTCCGCGGCCAATCGGTTGATTGCCAAAGTTCGATACTTCGGGATCATAGCTGCGGTACGGCGTAATCGTAAACAGGTTTGTTGCCGAAACTCCAACCCGAACGCCCCTGATGGCGTTATTAAGGGAAGCGAAGGCAGAGACCGGCACATCGTAATACAGGCCGATTTCCCGCATACGCAGGTAGCTGGCATCCTGGATAAAATGATCGGCACTTATACCCAGCAGAGCCAGACGTTTGATAGCGTTTGTTTCGGTGCCGTCAAGGCCGGCTGCCTCAAGCCTAAAATCAGCAATATCCAAGTCGGTGTCATCGTAATCATTCGTTGTGCCGTTCAGGTCAAACAGCAGTTCCGTAAGATTGAGGTTGTCACCACCCTTTTTCCAGTGAAGCAGGAAATTCAGGCTTAAGTTGTTGAAAATTCTGACATCGTTGGAAAATGACATCTGGAAGTCGGCTTCGCCATCTCCCAGCTTCTTGGTAATTATTGACAAGCTGCCCTCTTCTTCCGAGACTACATTGCCATCGTCATCCCTGTACACAAGATCTCCATTTGTGTCCAATTCAGGATCCGAACCCACGATCTGAGTAGCAGATTCTCCTTCTTCTATGCGATATTGCCCCAGTGAGGTCCCAAAACCGCCACCCTCTATATCAAATGGTGGAACTGGTAGATCAGTTACTTTTGACCAGTTTTTCCAGAAATTGATGGAAGAATTCCACCTGAAGTTGGCGGTGTTAAAAGGCAGCAGGTTCAACCCTACTTCGACACCTCGGTTCCACATGCTGCCGGAGTTGAAACTTTCAAAATCAAAACCGGTAGAGGGTTCGAGCTCGCGCTGCAGCAACATGTCTTCAATGCTTTTTTGATAAACTGTTAACTCCAGCGAACCAAATCCGCTGGCCAGACTGGCGTCAATCCCGGCTTCGATTTCAGTTTGTCGTTCCGGTTTCAGGTTCTCCACACCACGGGTTTCATCGATTAATACACCACCGAGACCGGCGATGTTCGATGGACCCAGCGAAGTGAATTTGGCGCCAAAGGTTGAAAGGTTGCCTGTTTGCCCAAACGCCACACGGAGCTTCAGGTTTTCCAAGGTTCCGCTGTTCCAGAAGTCCTCATTTGTAAGATTCCAAGCCAGGGAGGCTTTGGGGTAGAGATAGAATTTACCGACATCACCATTGCGGTCCGATTTATCAAATCGGAGTCCCGCTGTAAAGATATAGGTATCATCAAAGTTGAGTTCCTCTTGTAGGAAAAATCCGCGATCGCGCTGGAAAACTTTGGTCTGGTCCGCATTTAATTCAACAGCTTGGTCTACGTTGGTTTGGGTACCCAGGATATTGTTGGCAATGGTCAGGATCCGGTTTTGGTCATTGTTGAATGATGTGTACCCGGCCTGAGATGTAATTGTAAGGTTGTTGCCGGTGGTAAAAGTATGGACGAGGATAGCACTGGTGTTGGTGTTAAGATTATCAGTTGCTGTTTCAATTAGTGTTCCCGGCGACCCGCTTATGCGCTCAAACTGAAGCTCCGAAGGGAAAATGAGCTTGTTGTTTTGGCTGAAAAAGTCAACCCCGCCATTGAATGTAAAGGTGAGGAAATTATTGGGTTTCTGCCAGATATTGAAATTGGCTTTTACCGAGGTTGAGACGCGATCAACACCCTCTCCATTGGAGAAAAGGTCACGGGTTTGTAGTGGGTTGGAGGTATTAAAAGGATGATCCGGGTATAATCCATCTTCGTTCGGTCTCAGGTCGATGAAGTTGGGAGTGGCTGTCATGGCCACACCAAAGGTCGTGCCCGAGTTGTCATTGTTTGTAAGGCCCCGAAAGGCTTGCGAATGCACATAATTACTGGAAACGGCGACATTCAGACTGGGACTGAACCGGTGATCCATATTGGCCCGGATCGACTGGCGTTCATATCCCGTAGTGGGGATAATGCCTTCGTCGTCCTGTAGGGAACCACTTACAAAGAAGGAGGTATTCTCGTTGCCAAAGCTGGTGCTCAGCGTGGTTTTGGATAATAACCCTTCCTGGCCATACATCTCCTCTTCGTAGTCAATAAATCGATTCTGAGACTGGGCCTCTTCAAACAGGGTGCGCCCGGTAGAGCCAAAAGCAGAATCCGCCGTGGCAACGGTGAAGTCACGCATACCCAGCTTTTTCTGAATTGTGGTAAAGCCCACCCGTTGGGACAAGCTAAACAGCGGACCGCCCGAGGTGCCGCGCTTGGTAGTAATAATAACAACACCGCCGGAGGCTCGTTGCCCGTAAATTGCTGCCGCTGAAGCTCCCTTCAGGATCTCAATGCTCTCGATATCCTCGGGATTCAGATCGGCAATGCGGTTAACAGGGTTGTCCTGGTTGGAGGCACTACCCCCGCCGGCTGCTGCAGTTACAGCATTGGATCCGTTGGGAATATCATCATTATTGTAATAGATACCGTCCACAATATAGAGTGGCTGCGAAGCCCCGTTGATACTGGTTACTCCGCGCAAACGGATGGAGATCCCTCCGCCCGGAGCACCCGAGTTGGCACTGATTTCTGCCCCGGTCACTTTCCCGTACAGGTTCGAACTCAGGGTCTGGGCAGGCGATTTTCCAATGAGTTCTTCTGCAGAAATCGAAGAAACAGAGTTGGCAAGGTTCTCTCGTTTTACAGTGGTGCCAAGTCCTGACACGACGACTTCACCCAGCTCTGCAATATCCTGCCGGAGTGTTACATCCAGGGTCCCCGTATTGGAATCTACCGGGAACGTCTTGGTCTGATAACCGATATATGAAAACACTAACGTTGCACTCGAACCCTGCAGCTCAATTTCATACTCCCCCTGGCTGTTTGTGACGACGCCAGATCCTGTTTCCTGAACCTGGATGGTTACGCCGATCAGGGGTTGATCGGTTTGTTCTTCAGTTACTGTTCCTGAAACAGTAAACTGGGCTACTGTTGCATAAGAAAAACCCAAAAGAAAGGTTGCAACAGCTAATACTAACAGTAGATTGGAGAAACTTCTGTCGCTTTTTTTCATATTAGCTCCATTTATGTAATGCTATATTTGACAGAAAAGGCGGGAAATATAGCGCTGACCGTCTACCTGCTTTTCGCGCTGACTGGCAACGTTTGAAAAATAGGTAGGCTATTTGATACTAAGTTACTGATTTTAAATGAATTAAGCGATATTATGGGTTGTTTATTGAAGCAGGCAGAATAGCAAGTAGGGAACATGATAAAGCGGACTTTTTTTCGGTAAGTAAACGTTATATTGGCCCTTCTAAGAAGAGGAAGATTTAATTTTAAATTAGTTACTATATGAAACTGTTGTACTCCTTAAAAAAGCTCATTCTGTTGTTAATGTTTACAAGCCTTTTGGTGGCGTGCAGTTCTGAGAAACAAGAATCATCCACTCCAAAGGCTGAATCTGCTACTTTACAAAACGATTCTACCGATACTGCAAAAAAATCAACTGCCGAAGCTCAGGCCGTTGAACAAGCAACATTTACCGATTTAGAAGGCAATGCTGTTGATATTGCTGAATTTGAAGGCAAAGTGGTGTTGATTGATTTTTGGGAAACCTGGTGTAAGCCCTGCCTGGCAAGCTTCCCGACGATGCAGCAGTTGATGGATGACTACCCAGAGCAATTTGTAGTTCTGGCCGTTACCCCGGGATTTCTTAACACGAAGGAAGATGCAAGCGAATTTTCCGGGGAAAATGACTATGATTTTGTTTACCTGTTTGATGAGAATAAGCTGCACCAAAAATTAAATGTGCAGGGCATTCCGTTTAAAGTGTTTGTGGATGCTGAAGGGAATTTTATAGAAATGTCGATGGGGAGCAGGGGACCGGAGGGCGATTACAAACACGCAAAAGAAATTATTGAGAAGCACAGCTGAACTATATACGCCCGTTCTTAGTTTCAGTTTGAGTGTAAATCAAAAGAGGGCGGTTACTTTGATTGACTATAGAATAACGAGTATCTTTATCCAACAATAGAAATTCAAAAACTGAAAAATTTTATGGCACAACAAGTTGAAGAAAAACTACCATATAAAGTAAAGGATATCGGCCTGGCCGACTGGGGTCGCAAAGAGATCCGTCTGGCTGAAGCCGAGATGCCGGGATTGATGTCCCTGAGAGAGGAATACCGTGAAGAACAACCGTTGAAAGGCGCCCGAATTGCGGGATGCCTCCACATGACCGTTCAGACGGCTGTACTCATCGAGACGCTAGTAGAACTCGGTGCTGAAGTGCAGTGGTCGTCTTGTAATATCTTTTCTACACAGGATGAAGCCGCCGCTGCAATTGCAGAAACCGGCGTACCGGTCTATGCCTGGAAAGGGGAAACCGAGGAGGAGTACTGGTGGTGCATTGAACAGACCCTGTATTTTGAGGATGGAAAGCCGTTGAACATGATTTTGGATGATGGTGGAGACCTGACTCAGGTGGTCCATGAAGAGCATCCGGAACTGCTCGATGAGATTCGTGGTATTTCCGAGGAAACAACCACCGGCGTAAACAGGCTTTACCAGATGGCCAAGAAGGGCGAACTTGGAGCTCCTGCCATCAATGTTAATGATTCGGTTACAAAGTCGAAATTTGATAACAAGTACGGCTGCCGCGAGTCTTGCGTAGATGCGATTCGTCGCGCCACTGACATCATGTTTGCCGGGAAAGTTGCCGTTGTAGCCGGATATGGAGATGTAGGAAAAGGCTCAGCCGCGTCGTTGCGTGGTGCCGGTGCTCGTGTTATCGTAACCGAAATCGATCCGATTTGTGCACTGCAGGCTGCCATGGAAGGCTATGAAGTGAAGAAGATGGACGACGCCATCAAGGAAGCCGATATCGTGGTTACCGCAACCGGAAACAAAGATATTATCACCGAGCGTCATTTCAAGGCGATGAAGGACAAGGCGATTGTCGGCAATATCGGTCACTTTGACAACGAAATTGATGTGGCCTGGCTGAAAGCCAATGCCGAGCGCGATAACATCAAGCCGCAGGTCGACCTGTTTAAGCTGGAGGATGGCAAAGAAGTGATTCTGCTTTCCGAAGGCCGCCTGATGAACCTGGGGAATGCTACGGGACATCCTTCATTTGTGATGTCGAACAGCTTCACCAACCAGACACTTGCTCAGATTGCGCTCTGGAATCGTCAGGATGATTTTGAGGTAGATGTGCATGTGCTGCCAAAAGATCTGGATGAGAAAGTAGCCCGTCTGCATCTGAAGAAAATCGGGGTTGATCTCGAAGAACTCTCCGATGAACAGGCGGAATACATCGGTGTGCCGAAAGAGGGTCCATACAAGCCGGACCACTACAGGTACTAATTCTTACGTTTTATTTAAGCAAAGGCCTCCGTCGTTTTGGACGGGGGCTTTTTTATTGCCTGAGTTAGACTAGAATTGGAATTTTAGATTCGTATTTTGGGCTGCACTTCAGAAAATAATTGAAAATAAACTGTAGAAAACTGAGTATGGCTACGAAAAAGAAGGATATCAACATTACGGTTGAACTTGATGACCAGGACATCCCGGAGCGTATTGTGTGGGATGCCAGTGACATGGGCGGTTCAGATGCTGCAACCTGCAGGGCGATGTTCCTTTCTATGTGGGAACCTGAAAATAAAGATACGCTGAAGCTGGATCTTTGGACGCGTGATATGACGATAGACGAGATGAAGATCTTTTTCCACCAAACACTTGTCACGATGGCCGATACGTTGACACAGGCCACCAAAGAGGAACAGATGGCGGAAGATATGCGAGATTTCTGTTCCTATTTTGCTGAGAAGATGGAGATAATAGAGTGAGATATTTTTACTGATGAGCTCTCTATGAAACTGGTCGCTTATTTTCTAGGGGATGCGTTCATTTTTTCAATGAGGAAAAAACGAACCAAAAAAAACTCACCGGCTGAGTAAAATATCGCTGCGTTCACTTCACCTCCGCTAAAATCATTGAACTCGATCCGTAACACACGCAGATCTCAGACAACAATGATTTCTTTACGCTCCGGTTGCGCTCTCTTTCCCAGCGAAATTTACATTAGGCCGGAGGGGGCAATTGAGAATTAGGAAGGTTCTGGCTATTTCTCCAGATCCAATAACTTGGAAGTATTATAGCAATAGATGAAAACCCGAAGAATTTCTGTTTGACGAGGTGCTGGCAGGGAATTCAACCAGCGTTACCGTCGGCATCAGCTCCCGAGGAGTTATCCCGAAAGTCTTAGGGAGGGTTTTTGGTCCAGCTCTGCTGGTTCCGAACCCCCTCGGAATTGGGCCAAGCCAAAATGAATACCTAGATAAAGGAACTGGCTCCCAATAGTTTGTGATTATAATTAGGGCGAAGCTCCAATCCATGTAATCCGCGTTCTATTCCCTTACTTTCGATAAAGAATGGAGCCAAAAGAGACAGCACTTTCCCGCTCAGTTTCATCCCAGAGGTCGTAGGTTAGCTGCTCCCCTTTTACATCCGGAATGGCATTCAGGAAGGAATACAGGGGAGCGAAGCCACAAATCCGGTAGGGATCGTGCTGCTCTCTCATTAGGTTTAGCATTGATTCCCTATCACCTTTTTCAGAATAAGTCATGAACATCCGGTCAAAGCTTTTAACTTCGCTGAACATATTCGAAGCAGGCTCCGGATCCCCGAACTTTTTCCCGATATGTGCCAGGTCGCCGCTGATCAGGAAGAGCGTTTCATTGTCCTCCCCAAACTGCTCATTGAGATAGTTTCCAAACTTCTCAACTTGTCCTGCCAGATGACCATCTTCCATGTAGAGCAGTTCATCGAAACCGCGGACGAGCACCGGGACGATCTCGAAGTCATGATCCCACAGGTAGCTCAGGAACAGCAGATGTAACTCAATGCTGTGTTCAATGCGGTGGGCACGATCGCAGCCCGTTACTCCCAGCCCTTCAGCCTGCAATAGCTCATCGATAGCGGTTTTATCCGCCTTGATCGTACCGAGCGGCAGTTCAAAATTCTTGCGGGAAACAATAAACGGCTGATCCTGATACAGGTCCGGGTGCATGCCGGAGTAGTGAGAAGTCGCGAGTACGACCACCCGTTTCGGCTCCATTTCCCTTATTGCTGAGAACGCCTTTACATAGCTGTCGAGTCCCACACGCGGATCGATATGAGGGGCATAAAGCGCCTTGATGCCCTTGGAATCAGCATCGATATCCGTATTTTCGTGCTTGGTAAATGCATCATCCAGAAAGGTTCGCAGTTCATCAGGATTGGCGGGATAGGAATTGCCGGCCGTAATGGACGAGTGCACGGAGGATGACTCATACTCTTCTTCCACCTGATCTGCGTGTTGCTTAAAATGCGGCGTCAGCAGGAGACGATTTTTATCCAAAAACTGGATGTATTCCAGCAGCTGGTCTGCAGTGACACCTTCTCCCAAGTGTGGTTTAAGCTGCTCAATACTTTTTTGTCCATCGAGCAGTGACAGCAGGGGGCCCGCTTGCCGGTTAAGAGCAAAGTTGTCGGTGGCGTATCCCATCGAATCATGAAAATAAAGGTACGAATCCCCGTTGTTTTCTACGGGTATGATATCGAGTTCAGGTCTGATTCGGGGTAGCGGATCGGTCTTGGAATCGAATAGTTTACCGTTCTTACTCATGGTCGTTCGCATGTTCTCTCATTTTATGACATTCGCATTGTTTCCCATATTTCACACAAATGGGATGGTCGGGCGGTTCCGAAAGCCGGGCCTTGCAGGCTTCCCGCCCGTGGTGAATAAAAAGATGCGACAGGTTGGTCCAGTGCTCCCGTGGAAACAGGGCCATCAGGTCGCGCTCAATTTTTTTGGTGTTTTTTTCTTCTTTGGTCAGCCCAAACCGGTTGGAGAGTCGCCGTACATGCGTATCAACCACAACACCCACGTTCGTATCAAAAGCGTTGCCGAGCACGACGTTGGCTGTTTTACGAGCCACTCCATACAGCTCCAGCAGGTCCTCCATATTTTGGGGCACTTCCCCGTCATGTTTTTCTGTGATAATCTGGGAAGATTGCTTGAGTGCCTTCGCTTTGTTTCTGTAAAATCCGGTGGAGCGCACAAGCTCTTCCAGCTCCTGGATCGGGGCTTCCGCCATCGCTTCCGGTGTGGGATAGGCCTCAAAAAGGTCGGGCGTCACTTTGTTGACGCGAACGTCGGTGCACTGGGCACTCAGGATGGTGGCAATCAACAGTTCGAACGGGTTTCGATGATCTAGTGCGCAGTGAGGGTTGGGATAATACTCATAGAGCTCATCCAGCAGCTCCCTGGCATATGCTTTTTCCTTGTCGCTCTTTTCAGGTAGCTTGGGCAATTTGTTTTTCTTCTTCGTTGTGTTGGATGATGCCATGTGTATTTTGCTAAATACTTTGTATTACCGTTGATTATCTAGGCTACTTTAAAACAATTGCACAAAATTATAAAGAGTGGGGAGATTTACAATATTGAATAATGGATGTTTGGGAGTATTTGAAATCCCGAATGATGAGTAGCAGCGTATTATTTTTAATCGCTTATGTGTACGCTATTGTATATTATATAATTATAAAGGGTAACGGTGGAGGTTAAAATAACCGCCTGGATAATAACTTACTTTCGAGGAAAGAGAGGGATAATGGGGAGAGGGAGATTTAACGCATTAATCATTTTCTGTGTTGGAGTTGTTCTTCTATCGGGATGTATAATTATTTACAGGACCAATGCTATTGAAACAGACATTTCTTCAAAGAAAGTAAACAGTCCGGTTAAAGCCCATTTATACGATGGGCGAACGGCGCTATTCCGTTCCGGCGCAGAGTTTACTGACGAATATATTTCAGGGGATGGAATGCTATATTCCTTAACTCTCGAGAGCGAAGAGCCAATAAGTATGTTAGATCGAGAAGAGGTAGCCGCATATGAGGTATTTACTTCCGATGTAGATGCTCCTGCCTCCATTTTTGTTTCTACTCTGGCGACAGCAGGAACATTTTTTGGAGTAGCAGCTCTGTCTGTGGCAATTTTTGGTTCCTGTCCCACTATCTATTCACAAACAGATACGACGATGTATCTCGAATCTGAGTTGTTTTCCAACAGCATAGCACCTCTTTTTGAAAAGCGCGATGTGTCTGCAATTATGGCTAAGCCCGATCCGAATGGTTCCCTGAAGCTGGAGGTTCGGAATGAGGCGCTGGAGACTCACTATATAAACCATCTTGAGTTACTTCAAGTTGTGCATGATCGGGATGCGAGAGTAGTTCCAGCGGGTAATGGAAATGTTTTGACGATCAGCAACCTTATAGATCCGGTTTCTGCTATCGATATAAATGGGGAGGATCATCGTACGGTTCTATTGGATGATGACAGCCTTGCATATTCCTCAGATATTACCGGGGATGTTGGATCTGAGGTTCAATGGGATCAAATTGAGCTGGTATTTTCTCCAGAAGACAGTGATGCCGGGGCACTGTATCTTAATTTGCGTAACAGCCTGTTTACCACGGTTTTACTGTACGATTATCTGCTGGCCTCCCAGGGCGTTGAATCTCTCAATTGGGTTGGCAAAGAACTACAGACGGTAAGCGGGGCCGTCGCCCTTGGCGATTTTAATCACTCATTTATGGGGCTCCAAATTGAGCAAAGAGTGGATGGTATATATCACCAGGTGGGACGTATTGAAAATACTGGGCCGATCGCCTGGCGTGAACTTGCCGTTCCCATTTCAATGACGACTGGTGATTCCGTTCATATAAGGCTGAAGTTCCTGGCTGATGTCTGGCGTATTGATGAGATAAAGCTCGCAACTCAAGTTGAGTTACCCGAAGTCAACTACCTGAAGCCAGCCGCCATTTTGGATTCAAAAGGAGCAGGACTACCCGGGAAGACTGACCTGTTGGCAAGCGCTGATGATAAATACCTGGTAACCTATCCCGGTGAGCGTTTCTATGTTTTATTTGATGTGGATGAGCGGAATGATAAAAAGGCTAGCTATCTGTTAGCAGGACAGGGATATTATATTGAGTGGATTAGAGAGGAATGGATCGAGAAACACGAGATGGGCGAACCCGTGGTGTTTACAAGTGAGTTGGTCATGGAGGCACAGCAGCGATGGCGTGAAACGAAGGATGAGTTTGAACAAAAATTCTTTGACTCCAAGGTGGCAATACAATGAAAACGTGCTGTTCACTTCTTTTATGTTTTTTGCTGTTGGCAGGTGTTCTTGGTTGCCGAACTCCTGATAACATCAGTAAATTCTATGCGGCAAATAATCCCGGTGGAGACCAGCTGGAGGTTCGCCTTGCCGACAAAAGATTTTTCAAGGGGGAGTTTCTTAGTCTGAGTAGACTTATGACTGTGACTATGTTGATAGAGATGTCTAACCAAAGAATCAATCAAAGCACCAATTTCTCCCCGATAATTTCTGAGATTTCATTGGACAAGGTTCAATCAATAAAGCTGGTCAATTCGGATGAGATGCTGGTCTCGGAGGGTGAAATGGTTAGTGCTGAGGAAAGAGAAAAGCTTAAGTATTACAGTCGCTATCCACAAGGAATTGATGCTACGCTGATGAATCGACTTTTAGAGGCGTATGGACAAGATTCATTGCTGGTAATTGATTAGAAATGAGGTGTCGGGGATGAAGATTACTATTACTCTCAGTCTGCTGTTTTCATTGTCCCTGCCAATACATGCGCAATCAACAGGATTACATGCCAAAGATACAGCAGAATTACACAGTCCAGGTGAACCGGGTGATCAGTATGAGCAAATAGTTGAAAAAATCCGGGCTGCAACCGAGATTTACAAAGATCAAAAAAAGGCCCAGGCAGCAGGCTATCGTAAATTTGGTCCGGATATGCCAAACATGGGTGTTCACTGGATCAATCCAGCCTTGGCTGTAAATAGAATATTTGATTGGGCAACACCTTCCACCCTGACCTATTTAGAGGTGAACGGGGAGCCCAGGTTGACCGGCGTCGCTTATACATTTCCTGTTCAACCGGGGGAAGTACCTCCTGGACTTCCTTTGAAAGGGATTGAATGGCACTTTCACTCAGGTGACCTTGAGAAAGAGGCGCATGGGCTGCATGATCATGAAATTCATCCACCTTACACAGAAAAAGCCCGGCTTGCAATGATCCACGCCTGGGTATGGGCCGGCAATCCCCAGGGGTATTTTGTCGCAGATAACTGGGCACTATCATATCTTCGGTTGGGGATTACTCCTCCTGCAGATCCGGATCCCGGGGCCTCAAAAGTGCTTTTTTTGTTAGATGATGGCACTGATTACTTTTTACGGTTTATGGAGTTGGCATCAGAACGTAAGCTCCCCAACAATGATAAAATCCAAAACATTTTACATCGGTATAGAGAGAAAGTGAAGGTATTAGCGACCAGAATGCAGGAACAGTTAGAGGTTACGGAAGGGGATCAGCATGAGTTAAAAAGACTTTGGGGCGGTATGTGGAAAGAGATGGAACTAGTCGTTGGAGAAGATATCTGGCCTTTGATAAAGAAACATCTGGACCATCAAATGGTATTTAGTAGGTAGAGGATAACGAGCAAATATTGATACAATATTTTGATCAAAACGGGGTTAATGTATCGTTATATGCGATATTTCTATTTGCATAATTAGGGTGAATTTTTTTAAAATTTGCAACTCAAAATGTAAACTTTGAAACAGTTCACATGAGTATAACCGTTTCTAATCTGACGAAGAAATACGGTCCTCAAAAAGCTGTTGACGATATTTCTTTTAAGGTCAAAACGGGAGAAATCCTAGGCTTTTTGGGTCCAAACGGTGCGGGCAAAAGCACCACGATGAAAATCATCACCTGTTTTATCAGTCCTACCGAAGGTGGTGTCAGCCTTAATGGTTACAATATCCACAACAATCCACGGGCGGTGCGCAGTCGCATCGGCTATCTGCCGGAGAATACGCCGCTGTACACCGATATGACGATTGTGGATTATCTCAAACTTTCGGCTCGGCTGCAGGAGATGCCGCAGTACCGCATTATGCCACGTATCCGTGAGATGATTGATGTATGCGGCCTGGGACCGGAAAAGCACAAATTCATTGGCGAGCTCTCCAAGGGTTATCGCCAGCGTGTGGGACTTGCACAGGCACTGATCCACGATCCGGAGGTCCTTATCCTGGATGAGCCCACTACAGGACTCGATCCCAACCAGATTGCAGAAATCCGTTCGCTGATCAAGGAGATTGGCAAGGAAAAAACGGTGATGCTGAGTTCCCACATCCTCAAAGAGGTGGAGGCAACCTGCGACCGCATCCTCATTATCAATAAAGGAAAACTGGTGGCCGATGGGTCTACCCAGGAGCTGCGTCAACGTGCAAAAGGAGCAAACCAGTTGTTGGTACAGATCCGTGGGGCCAATGGCGAAGTTGGGGAAGGATTGCTCAAGCTCTCGTCCGTTGCGGCCGTTAATAAAGCTGAAGATGGGGAAAACATGTGGCTTATCGATACCAAACCCGATCTCGACTCCCGCGAAGAGGTCTTTCGACTCTGCGTAGAAAACGACTGGATCCTAACCCAGATGACACCGAAAGAGTCAAGTCTTGAAGACATTTTCCGAGAATTAACAGAAGAATAAAAATAGCGCTCAGCTATCACCAAAAAGACATGTCTGCGCTGATAGCTGACGGCTAAAGCTGATAGCTACAACTATGAATCATATTTGGACTATTTGCAAACGAGAAGTTAACGCCTTTTTTGATTCGCTGATGGCCTACATCATGCTGGTAGTGTTTTTGGGAATCAGTGGATTATTTACCTGGATGCTGGGGGGCGGTGATATCTTTTTTGTTGGACAGGCCTCATTGGGCAGCTTTTTTGAAGTGGCATTCTGGACGCTCTTCTTTTTTATTCCCGCCATCACCATGCGCATGATGGCCGAGGAGGAGCGGGCCGGCACGCTGGAACTCCTGGCCACCAAGCCGATCTCCCATTTCCAAATCGTAGCTGGAAAATGGCTGGCTGCCTGGCTGCTCATTGTCATTTCACTGGCCATGACGCTGCCATATTACATTACTGTTGCCAACCTCGGCCCGATCGATCACGGCGCCACCATCAGCGGTTACATTGCACTGCTGCTGATTAGTGCGGTTTACACCAGCATCGGCATCTTTGTCTCCAGCCTTACCAGCAACCAGATTGTGGCGTTTATCGGCACGCTTTTCATCGCCATCTTTTTCCAGATCCTATTCGGGCAGATGGCATCCGTACTGCCTGAGTTCTTATCAGGTATAGCAGAATTTATGAGTCTTAATCAACACTATAGAACTATGACGAGAGGAGTTATCGGAATAACAAATATCGTCTATATGCTAACACTGACCTTGCTTGGATTTGTATTTGCCACCGCTTCACTCAAACGGAGGGCGTGGCAATGAATAACTGGTTTAAGGGCTTTTTCAAGAACAAGCGCGAGACTTCACTACAGCTCCTGTTAATTGTAGGAATAGCAATAACAGCTAATCTATTGGGGGACGAGTTGTTGCTGCGGTTGGATCTTACGGAAGATAATCGCTATACCCTGTCGCCGGCCAGTGAAGATATTGCTGAATCGCTGGATGACCCGGTGACGGTAACAGCCTATTTTTCGGAGAATATGCCACCTCAGCTTTCTCAGGCGGAAGATGAATTCCGAAATTTTCTGGAGGAGTTCCGGGCGTATTCCGATGGCAACCTGGAGTATCGTTTTGTGAATCCCAGTGAGAGCAATCAGACCGAACAGGAAGCACAACAGGCGGGGGTCAGGCCGCTGAGTGTGCAGGTTCGGGAACGAGATCAGGTGTCGCAGCAGCGGGCTTATTTGGGGGCTTTATTCCAGTATGGCGGAAAGCGGGAGGTTGTACCGGTTATACGTCCGGGTTCGGCACTCGAGTACACCATTGCCAGCACCATCAAGCAGCTGACGGTGGACCAGAAACCGAAAATCGGGTTGCTGCAGGGCCATGGCGAGCCGACGCAGCAGGAGATGACCCAGGTGACGAGCCAGCTCAGCCAGATGTATCAAATCACCGAGGTTTCCGGTTTGGATACGGCCGCAGTACCCGCCGATATCGAAGTGCTTATAGTGGTGGCGCCAGAACAGCAGCTCTCACAAGAGGAATTGCTCAAAATCGATCAGTACCTGATGGCTGGTGGACGAGCGATATTTGCAATAAATACTGTCCGTACTGATACCCGGCGCGGTATGGCAACGCCAATGAATACGGGCATTGAGCGATTACTCTCTGCCTATAACACGCCTGTAAATACAAACCTGGTGCTGGATGCCAACGCCGCCAACATCCAGGTCCAACAGCAGCAGGGGGCGTTCCAGATTGTCAACCAGGTGCAATATCCCTACATCCCGCTGGCTAGTAATTTTGGTAATCACCCCATCAGCCAAGGTTTGGAGACCGTGATGTTCCAGTTTGTTTCTTCGGTTGATACCAGCCGGGTTGACTCCTCGCAGGCACTCACCCCACTGGTGTTGACCTCCGATCAAGCCGGGGTATCACAGGGGCGATTTAACCTGAATCCAATGCAGGAATGGAATCAGCAAAGTTTTATGCAGTCTCATGTTCCACTCGGCGTAGCTGTTGAAGGGACGTTCGCTTCCGCTTTTGCCGGGATCGATTCGGTGAACGCAGAGTTGTCCAGCAGTCAAAAGACATCCATCGTGGTGTTTGGCGATGGCGATTTTGTGATTAACGGCCGGGGCCAGCAGCAACAACAGCAGCGCCTGCCGGAAGATAACGTCAACCTGATGGTGAACTCGGTCGACTGGCTGGCAGATGACACCGGACTTATTGAACTGCGGACGCAGGGAGTCACTAACAGGCCACTTGTCAGCGTGGCCGATTCAACCAAAACAGTGCTCAAATACCTCAACACATTTTTGCCGATTGCACTGGTAATCGGGTATGGTATTTATCGGTATCAGCGCAGAAAGATCAGGCGACGCAAATGGATAGAAGCGGGCGTTTAAACAATTAGAAATTAAAAATGGAGAATTAAGAATAACATTATGTGGTGAATGGGTACACATGATATTACGTATTGCGTATTGATCGAGTCGTTGGTTGAAAGCAGGATTTAATACGCAGTACGCAATACGCGATACGCAATTGATAATGAGAAATAACTGATAACAAATAACCAATTTTCGAAACAGTATGACAAACGCGACAAAATCACTGGCTATCATTTTTGTGAGCCTGTTGGTTGTTACCGGGCTTGTAAAGTGGACTGATACCTCCTCTTCAAGCCAGGCGTTTAGATCCACCCTGGTGGAAGTGGATCAAGCCCGGGTTAACAGGATCGTGATTGAAGCACCTACGCAAAACCGAACCCTTACACTTAAGAAAGAGGGCAGTAGCTGGCAGGTAACAGGTAAATCCACCGAGGAGGGTTATCCGGCTGACTCCACTTCAATAATACGGGCGATTGAGCAGCTGAATGATTTAAGCGTGCAGGCTGTGGCCACCCGGAATCCCCAAAAGTATACCCGTTTTAAAGTAGACAGTACCGGTACTACCGTTTCGTTGTACAACAATGAAAACCTCCTTTCAAGCATTATCATAGGAGCACCACAGATTATTAGCCGCCAGCAATACAACAACTACGTTCGGCCCGTTGATGATGAGGCGGTCTATTCCGTGGAAGGACTGCTCAGCTCAACGTATGGCAAGGACCTGGAAGGCTGGCGTGATAAGGCTGTTTGGGATCTTGATGACTCCCAGATTTCACGCATCGACTTTCTCTTTCCCGCGGACAGTTCCTACAGCATTCAGCGAGCGGGTGATAATGAGTGGGTTTCGGACGGGGATACCCTGAGTGCCAGTTCAGTCAGCCGTGTTACCAGCCGGTTGAGTTCGCTCAGTGCCAGTGGTTTTGTGGAAGGAGTGTCCCCATCAAGCTTTGGAACCGAACTGTATGCAATTCAGCTACAGCTTGAAGATGGTACTCAGAAGACCCTGCGACTCAAATTACCAGGCGAAGAAGCATCATCCTATCATGCGGTTGCAGGAGATTACCCCTATACGTTTACGCTCAGCAAAGCATCCTTCGGCAATTCCGTTCTAAAAGCGCGTGGCGAACTGCTTACAAACTAGCCCGTAAATCTCACCAAGAAATTTGTTTATGGACAAGGCCCTCCGTCGCGTAAAGCTATGGAGGGCAGGCGAATGCGGGTTTACTCTACGAAGCCTTGGCGTAGGAGAGCCATTTACCCTTCAACGCCGCACAGAGACGAATTTCGCAGCGTTCTACACCCTGTTATAATTTTCTGACCCTAAAAATGGATACAAGTTTCTGTATGCCAATAGGTTACAGGAATTCAACATAAATATTTGTGAGATATCCGGGCTAGTTGTTATCCTGCATGCCGGAATACAGCATGCGTAGTTACCTACCCCATGGTAATCGTAAGACGCTTACGATTATAATTGCAAACCTTTTACGATTACAGTCGTAAGTCTTCTACGATTATAATCGTAATCCTCTTGCAATTACTATCACAAGAGGTTTGGGATTGTAATACCATGCAAGAATTAGTGACCCACTTCTCGAAAGTTTATTAAGTCTACCTCCGGCCCTGGCGATTTATGAGTTGTCCGAGCAAGAGAAGCGAATGCCATTCTGAAAGAAGACTCCCGGTTGTGAATTAGGAGCTACCCTTCATTTGTCTGTCGATTTTTGCACCGCCAAAAACCGACGAAAAAAGCGGCCGCCTGAAATCTGTTTCGCTCAAAGCGGGTCTCCCTGCGCCTAAAAGAAACCTAGATATTATCATTTATAGTTTTTGTTTAGCCACCAGGTTTGTAACATCCACCAATTCTTAAAATCAACCTGCCAAGGTTTCTTTCTTAACGGTCTCCGGTCGTCCTGCTTGCCCATCGCTCCACAGATAAAGGCCGGAAATGGTTGGATCATTGTTTACTCTTCGCTAGTCCCTTCGTCAGACAGAAATGCTTCGAGTACTCTTCTTGCAATGAGGAGGTTGATATTGGGCTTTTTAAAAAAATAAGCAATACCCCCCCCAAGTCCAGAGAATCCCTGCAGGAAGCTAATGAAAAGGCTCTTAACGTTCCAAAGCAATAAGTTAGTTTTAGGCAGGATAGGACAATATCTGGGATTCTTTGGCGGCTTTTTTGTGAAAGTTCTTTAGTCCGACCAATGGCGGATTTTTATCGCTAAAAAAATGAATACCCCCAATCAGCAAACTCTCCATGCTGGAGTCCATAGTGCGGCCTTATAATTACAAGCATCTTCTAACTATAATTAAGTAACCTACTTAAGGTAATTAAGTGACTTACTTAACTATAATTAAGAGACCTACTTAATTACTTTAGGAGCGGCTCTTAATAGTAATTAAGTGACGCACTTAATTGTGAGAGGCTTTAAACGCCGTTTTTGTTTTATCCACAGCCCATGATAAACTCAGAAGAGGAAATAAAAAAGGTTGCAGATCCGGAAACCTGCAACCTTACACAAGTAAAAGAAAAGTACTTATTTATACGGCATCGAGTGAATGTGAAAGAGCTTGCAGCGATTTCTTAGCATCACCAAAGAACATCTGGTTGGTATCCTCATAGAAAAGACTATTGTCGATGCCGGCATATCCGGGAGAGAGGCTCCGCTTGAACACAATGGTTCGTTTCGCCTCATCCACATTCATGATCGGCATGCCGTAAATGGGGCTGCCGGACTCGGTTTTAGCCGCTGGGTTAACAACGTCGTTGGCACCGATAATCAACACCACATCAGTAGTTTTGAACTCAGGATTAATCTGGTCCATATCATACAGTTGATCATAGGGCACATCGGCCTCGGCAAGCAATACGTTCATGTGACCGGGCATGCGACCTGCCACGGGGTGAATTCCATATTTTACTTCCACACCCTTTTCTTCCAGCGCATCCGCCACTTCTTTGAGCACGTGCTGCGCCTGGGCAACGGCAAGTCCATAACCCGGCACAATGATAACTTTATCGGCATAGGCCGTTTGAAGGGCAACATCATCAGGTGTGGTCTCGTGGACCGTTTTGTCGTGGTCGACCGCTGCTCCGCCGCCACCTGATCCCCCGTCGCCGCCAAAGGCACCGAAGAGCACATTGCCGAGCGTACGGTTCATCGCTTTACACATGATGTTGGTGAGGATAAGTCCGGCTGCACCAACCAGCGCACCTGAAATAATCAGCAGGTTGTTGTTAATAACAAACCCGGCCATTGATGCCGCAATCCCTGAATAAGAGTTGAGCAGGGAGATAACCACCGGCATGTCTGCCCCACCGATTGGCAGAACAGTGAGAACGCCCAACAGCAATGCAATACCGAATATAAGCCAGAACGCCAGCATGTTGGTGGGGTCGAAAGTAAACCAGCCCACGAGTCCCAGCGTACCGAACGTCAATAAAAGGTTAAAGTAGTTTTGGCCGGGAAAAGCGATCTGTCCGCCCCCGATAAAACCCTTCAGCTTTCCGAATGCGATAAAACTGCCGGTAAAGGTGATGGAACCAATCAGGATACTCAGGCCGATGGTGACGAGGTCTTGTCCTGCAAACAGCGTCGGATCCATCCGGGAGAATTCACCCCAGGCAACTAGCGCCGAAGCACCGCCGCCAAAGCCGTTGAAAATGGCAACCATCTCGGGCATGGCGGTCATCTCCACCTTCTTGGCGGCTATAGCTCCTATTAAACCACCGAGAAGTACGCCACCAATGATATATTCAAACGTCAGTATTTGTTGATCGAAAAGGGTAATGATAACCCCCAGCAACATACCAAAAGACGCCATCTGGTTACCAGAGCGGGCCGTGGCCGGTGAGCCCAGCCGCTTGATGCCGATGATAAAGAACGACATCGCAACAAGGTAAAGCAGTTGAATCAGGTCGGGAAGTATGTTCTGGATTCCTTGTGGTAGAAACTCACTCATCAGTTATCCTCCTTTTTCTTGAACATCTCCAGCATACGATCGGTTACCATGAAGCCGCCCACCACATTGATAGTAGCAAAGACAATGGCCACGAAGCCGATGAGGTGTGCCAGGCCGTTGCCAACATCACCGGCTACAACCAGCGCACCAATAATAGTAATGCCTGAGATAGCGTTGGCGCCTGACATCAACGGCGTGTGCAGCGTGGGAGGCACTTTTGAAATGAGTTCAAAGCCCACAAAAGATGCGAGCACGAAAATAAAGAGATTGAAAATTAAACCAGACATAGAGTCTTTTAGTTAAGTGTTGGTTTTAAGAACTGAAAATATTTTCTAGTGTAAAGCCAATCAGTCACCATTCCTCTTGGAGACCCATCTGAGCAGTAGCTTGTCTCCAGAGATTTTTTCCTGAAGTTCAGGGCGAAATGACTGACATTGTTTATTCGGATTCTTTCAGCATTGGACTGATGATTTCACCATCATGCGTAATCGTTGTTTTGAGGGTGATTTCATCTTCAAAGTCAAAGTGCAGCTCACCTTCTTCAATCAGGTGGTCCAGCAGAGCAAGCATGTTTTTGGAATATAGCTTGCTGGCGTGATACGCAAGCTGGCTGGGCAGGTCCAGCGGTCCGATAAGCTTTACTTCATGTTTTACCACATTTTCGCCGGGCTCGGTCAGTTCGCAGTTACCCCCCTGTTCTGCGGCCAGATCTACGACAACTGATCCGGGTTGCATATCCTTGACCATCTGTTCCGTAATCAGCAGTGGTGCTGGTTTCCCTGGAATCAGTGCCGTCGTAATCACAATATTGGATTTCTTGGCATGCTCATGGATGACCTGTCGCTGACGTTCCTGCTTATCTTCCGAGAGCTCTTTGGCATATCCACCTTCGGTTTGCGTGTCTTCACCTACATCAGGAACCTCAACAAAAGAAGCGCCGAGACTTTCCACCTGCTCTTTTACTTCCGGTCGGATATCAAACGCTTCTACCTTGGCACCGAGACGTTTGGTTGTGGCGATGGCCTGTAGACCGGCAACACCAGCACCCAGCACCAGTACCCTGGCAGGAGCAATAGTTCCCGCAGCGGTCATCATCATCGGCAGGTAGCGGTCCAGCTCATTGGCCCCGATCAAGGCTGACTTGTAACCGGCGATGGAGCTCATTGAGGATAACGCATCCATATTCTGTGCGCGAGAGATACGCGGGACGGCATCCATTCCCAGGGCTGTAATACCCTGTTGTTGAAGTTTATCTACGGTATCCTCGTTTTGGAGCGCCCACAAAAAGCAAACAAGCACACTTCCTTTCTGGAGCTTACCCAGATCCTCTTCAGGAGGAGTATTTATGCTTAGCAATAAGTCAGCTTTGGAAAAAAGCTTGTCCCTATCGGCAACAATCTGGGCTCCTGCTTCCTCAAAAGCCGAATCTAAAAAATTTGAAGCATGCCCAGCGTCTTTTTCAATCCATACTTCAAAATCCTTGTCGACCAATTGCTTGGCCGTTTCCGGGATGAGAGCTACTCGTTTTTCTAATTTCCCTGTTTCTTTAGGTACTGCTATAATCAATATGTTCCCTCCAACTATCGGTTATAAACTTGAGACACATATAATGAAGGAATAGAATGAAATGCAAATTATCGTAAAAGTAAAGTTTAATCTGGTCAAGTCGTCTATGAATTGGAACTGGCCTTAAAATATCGAGAATTCCTATGAGTTGGATAGGAAATATCGACTCAATGTTAAGGGTTATTTTTTGTAACTTCAGGCTGAAAATTGAAAACAAAGGTTAGAAGAATGGAAGACATTGCAGGAAAGACATTAGATGTAGTAATAATTGGCAGCGGTCCGGCCGGCCTGACGGCAGCGTTGTATGCTGCTCGTGCTGATCTGAATCCGCTGGTTTTTGAAGGACCGGAACCCGGGGGGCAGCTGATGCAGACAACCGATGTAGAAAACTATCCCGGGTATCCCGAAGGCGTGATGGGTCCCAAGATGATGGAGGATTTTCGTGAACAGGCCAAACGTTTTGGAGCGGACTGCCGCTACGGCATGGTTACAAACATAGAGTTTGACAAACGGCCGTATAAATTGACAGTGGATGAAGAAACTGAACTCTTCGCAAAGTCAATCATTATTTCAACGGGGGCTTCCGCAAAATGGCTGGATCTTGAAAGTGAGCAGCGGCTCCGCGGAAAAGGTGTTTCTGCATGCGCAACCTGCGACGGGGCATTCTTCCGCGATCAGCGTGTTGTTGTCGTTGGTGGTGGAGACACTGCTATGGAAGAGGCGACCTTCCTGACGAAATTTGCCAGCAAGGTAACCGTCCTGCACCGCCGGCAAGAGTTGCGAGCATCCAAAGCGATGCAGAACCGCGCGTTTGCCAATGATAAAATTGAATTTATGTGGGATACCGAGCTTCACGAAGTGCTTGGTGACAAAGTGGTGGAAGGCGTGAAAGTGATTAACAATGAAACCCAGGAGATCACAGAGCTCGACGATGTGACCGGCGTCTTTGTGGCCATTGGTCATAAGCCGAACACCGATCTGTTCAAAGGTGTACTGACGATGGATGATGTGGGTTACATCCAGACTAAAGGTCAGTCCACTGAGACCGATCTGCCCGGCATTTTTGCGTGTGGCGATGCAATGGATCCCATTTACCGTCAGGCCGTGACTGCTGCGGGCACCGGCTGCCGTGCTGCGCTCGATGCCGAACGATTTTTAGGTGAACAGGCTGTGGCTGAAAAAGAGATGGCGGCCGAACAGCACTAACCCTTTTCGATGAGTAAGAGTGATGGGTAAGGGACGCTCTCTCCCTTGCTCATTACTTTATTCTTCCTCGTCATTCTCATTCTTACCCTTCTTTCCTACCGTTTTTTCTGTTTCTCCCGATGAGGTTTTTTGCTCTTCATCGTCCTCATCGTCTTCCTCCTCTTCAATATCGATCACCACTTCGGCATCGTCTACTTCGTATTCATCTTTCTCCCGTTCTTCTTCGGGATACTTTTCGACGATGATTTTTACGTCGTTCATGAACAGGGCAAACATGCCGATAGCTGAAATGACCGGGGCCATTGCGGTTACCAGTGCTGTACCTGCCACGCCGGCGGCAAGCTGAGTCTGAAACAGCACCTTGCCCTCCTTGTTTTCAATAATCAACCGGCGGGCAGCGCCTTCCTTGATCAATCTCCGAATCTGTTTGATAATTTCTGATGTCGTGCCCTTTAGCTCTTCTGTAAAGGTTTTACTGGATTTAGATGACTTCATAATCTCGTTCTTCATGAGGTTTATACTCTATTTTCAAAAAAATTTAAAAAATTTTGTAAGGATTTCCGTTCTCACCGGTCTATGTACGTAAGGCGAAAGGTTAAAGATTCAAATTTCATCATTATGTTATCAAGAGTGTACAGTGCAGCCACCATCGGGGTGGATGCGAAAATTATTGAAGTTGAAACGAATATGTCATCGGGAATGCCCAAGTATTTCCTGGTGGGACTCCCGGATCGGGCAGTTAGTGAGTCGAGTGATCGGATAGAAGCAGCGCTCACCAACTCGGATGCCAGCTTTCCCAGGGGACGCGTTACCGTCAACCTGGCTCCGGCGGATCTGCCGAAAGAGGGCAGCGCCTTTGATTTGCCGATTGCCGTTGGCCTCCTGAATGTTTCCCGGCAGTTAAAAACCAATAAGTTGGACTCCACTATGATTGTGGGGGAATTAGCGCTGGATGGTAAGCTGCGTCCCATAAACGGGGTGCTTCCGGTGGCGGTGGAAGCTCAAAAACAGGGATTCGAGAATATCATTGTTCCCGCCGATAATGGACCGGAGGCGGCTGTTGTTGAGGGTATCAATGTGTACCCGTTTGAGAAGCTGCTGGATGTAATGGACTGGCTTGAGGATGATATCGGTGAGCCGTTGCGGGTGGATATTGACGAAATGTTCAGTAGGAATGGCAAGGGCGAAATCCTGGATTTTGAGGATGTTCGTGGCCAGGAAAATGTGAAACGGGCCCTTGAAGTGGCAGCGGCGGGGGGACATAATGCCGTTATGGTAGGACCTCCGGGCTCAGGGAAAACGATGATGGCCCGTCGACTGCCCACAATTTTGCCACCGTTGACTTTGGAGGAGGCTCTGGAGACAACCAAGATACATTCGGTTTCAGGATTGTTGCCTTCTGGAGAGGCACTGGTTACGCAGCGTCCCTTCCGTTCGCCTCACCACACGGTTTCAGATGTGGCACTGGTGGGCGGAGGAAGCATCCCGATGCCGGGCGAAATATCGATGGCACACAACGGCGTGCTGTTTTTGGATGAGCTTCCGGAGTTCAAACGTAGTGCGCTGGAGGTGATGCGGCAGCCGCTGGAAGATGGCTCAGTCAGTATTTCACGGGCACGGATGAGCGTCAGCTATCCCAGCCGCATTATGCTGGTGGCTTCGATGAACCCGTCGCCAACCGGTGACTGGTATGATGCCGCTGATCCCGCTGGAGCATCACCAGCCCAGATGCAGCGCTATCTCAGCAAAATAAGCGGTCCCATGCTCGATAGGATTGACCTGCACATCGAGGTGCAGAAAGTGAGCTATGATGAACTCTCCAGCAAGTCGAAGGGGGAGTCATCGGAACAAATACGCGAGCGGGTTGTTGAAGCGAGGGAAGCCCAAACGAAGCGATTTTTGGGTGTGAATGGCGTGTATTGCAATGCACAGATGAATACCAAAACATCACGCAAAATCTGCAAGCTGGATGACAGCAGTTCGAAAATGCTCAAAAAAGCGATTACCTCGCTCGGACTTTCGGCACGTGCCTATGACCGTATCCTGAAAGTGTCGCGCACAATAGCCGACCTGGAGCACTCGGAGGATATCCGGCCCAATCACGTGGCGGAAGCGATTCAATATCGTAGCCTCGACCGTGAAGGGTGGCTTGGGTAGAAGCGAAGTAGAAGCTATCTGCTTGTAAATGATTGGCAGGCAACATCTTGAACCAGGCAACCGTTTTTCTGGCAGGGTGGTTATCATAGAAATCAGGGTGTATTAGAATATAGGTTAAGAGAGTTTAGAAACGGAGAAGACGGTTAAATACGAAATAAACCTCAGATATTATGGGTGAAACAAGCTACAGACGAGGCGGTTTAATATTTATGATTCCCTTTTTCATTCTTCTGCTATACCTGCTTTTCTTGTGAGATTAAAAGCAGTATTGACTTGAGGAAGCAAATTGGATATGCTACTTCGCAACTTTAGCCACTAATTTAATGACGAATTATTGCAACAGTTTGCGGAGATAGTATTCCCTACGGCCGTGCGGCACCCCTTTACTTACGCCGTTCCGGAGAAATTCAGGGATCAGATTACAGTAGGAACCCGTGTATGGGTGCCACTGCAGAAGCACAAGTCCATCGGCATGGTGGTGGCTATCCACGACCAAAAGCCGGATTTCAGGACCCGACCTATCGAGAAGCTGCTGGATGAGCAGCCGATACTCTCCGACGAGCTGCTCAAGCTTACCCGCTGGATTCATCGTTTTTACTACTGTGGGTGGGGTGAGGTCATCCAGACTGCGCTGCCCGTAGGACTTAACTTTTATTCCGAAAAATATCTGCAGGTTAACGAAGGGGCTCCCAAAAAGTCGCTTAACAAATATGAGCAAGAAATTTTCGAAGAAATTAGCCAGCAGCAGGAGTACCTGCATGATGAGGCACGGAAGCGGTGGTCGGAGGGCAGGTATAAAAAGGCGTTTAACAGCCTGATCAACAAAGGTGAGGTGGAGGTATGGGAGCGCCCCGCCATGAAGATGAAACCGCAGACCGAGAAGCAGTGGGATTGGCAAAAGTCACTCAAAGAAGTAGATGAACTGGTCCAGGAATATGTGGATGCGGGCAAGGAGTATAAATGGATTGAGGCCCTGAAAGAACTACGGGATATCGGCCTGCCTAAGCTGCAAAACGAGCTCATCCATCACGAACTCCTGGAATACTACACGCTGAACCGGATTGCAGAAGAAGGTCTCATCAAGTCTGAAGAGGTTGAGGTAACCAGCACTATTGAAGGGTTGGAATATGAGCCGTCAAAGATAAAAACACTTAACAAGCGGCAGAAGCAGGCGTTTGAAAAAATTCGGGAGCCGCTTGAAGAGGGCGAGTTTTCCAGTTTTCTGCTCTACGGTGTAACGGGCAGCGGCAAAACGGAAGTCTATATCCACGCCCTGAAGAAAGCACTGAAGCTGGAAAAAGGGGGTATCGTGCTGGTGCCGGAGATCAGCTTGACGCCGCAGACGGTGAAACGGTTTTACCAGATTTTTGGGGATACGATCGCTGTTCTCCATAGCGGCCTCACCGATCGCGAGCGCTACAATGCCTGGCAGGAACTACGGAAGGGAGAAAAAAAGATTGCCATAGGTGCTCGATCAGCGATTTTTGCACCGGTCCAAAATGTGGGACTGATTATCGTTGATGAAGAGCACGACGCCTCCTATAAGCAGACTGACCCCGCGCCGCGTTATCACGGTCGGGATGTAGCTATTATGCGGGCCTACCTGAATGATGCAGTTGTGGTTATGGGTTCTGCCACCCCCAGTATGAACGTGTTGTATAATGCCCAGAAGGAGAAAAGTACGATGCTGACGCTCCCGAACAGGCACAAAGGGGCGACGCTGCCCGAGGTGCACGTGGTGGACCTGAAGCAATATCGTTCAGCCATGAAAGGACCGCTGGCGGTCTCACTTCATAATGCAATTGAACAAGCCCTGGACAAGGGGGAGCAGGTGATCTTACTCCACAACCGGCGCGGATTTTCCTCTTTCCTGCAATGCGAAGACTGTGGTAGTATCCCGGAATGCCCGAACTGCTCGGTCAGCCTGACCTACCACAAAATTAAGGATACGCTTCGCTGCCATTATTGCGGATTCTCCAAAAAGATTCCCAACAAGTGTGGATTCTGTAATGGTAACGAAGTAAAACAGCAGGGCATTGGGACCCAGCAGGTTGAAAACGAGCTGGCAAAGCTATTCCCGGATGCCAGCATCAGTCGGATGGACCGTGATACTACATCCGCAAAAGGGAGCCACGAGCGTATACTTTCCAGTTTCGGGGATGGCGCCATCGATATTTTAGTGGGAACCCAGCTGGTGGCCAAGGGGCTCGATTTCCCCAATGTGACCGTGGTGGGCGTAATCAATGCCGATACCGAGCTGGCGTTTCCATCATTCCGATCGGCCGAGCGTATGTACCAGCTGCTGAGCCAGGTCTCCGGTCGTTCCGGGCGTGCCGATAAAAAGGGTGAGGTTTACCTGCAGACCTGGCAATCCGATCACTTCGCCATCCAGTGTGCCCGGCAGCATGATCACCGAAAATTTGCCCGCCAGGAGATGGCCAAGCGAAAAGATCTCTACTATCCGCCTTACTCCCGGATAGTGGCGTTCCAGTTCAAGAGCCGGGATTCCCAGAAAGTAGCTAAAGTGGCCCACGCCTTCACCCGGTGCCTGCGCGAAATAGCTGGGCAATACCCGGTATTGGGACCTTCTCCTGCAGCCATCACCAAGATGCAGGGGTTTATTCGGTGGGAGAGCATGCTGAAGCTGGATCCGGAACTAAAGACCTCGGAAATTGAGTATCTGCTCCATCGTACGTTCAAATATTACGACCAGCAAAAGCCAAAAGGAACCAGTGCGGTCCGCATTAATGTTGATGTAGATGCGATAGAATAATCCGGATAAAAAACGGGTAAGCTTGCAATGTGTACCAGAAATTCGATTATTTAGTAGCAAGCTTGTAATTCAAGCTATTCCAAACTGAGGGTTATCAATGGGTGAAGAAAGAGTAAAATTAGCAGACAGCCAGGAAGAAACACAGCATTTTATGAAAAACGTGCTGAAGGATCTTCATGCGCTGGAAAAGATGTTGCAGGGAGACTGGTTTGAGAAGGATCCCCTCCGTATCGGTGCTGAGCAGGAGCTCTGCCTGGTTGATCGGCAGGCCAAGGCCTCACCTACCTCCATGGAGGTATTGGAAAAGCTGGAGGATAAGGATGCATTCACGACGGAATTTGCCAAGTTTAACCTCGAGATCAACCTGGAGCCCCTGGAGTTTACGGGAAAATGTCTCTCACAGATGGAAGAGAATCTTTCTAAGCGCGTAGAAACGGTTCGGAAAGCAGCACAGGATTTGAACAGCGACGTTATTCTCACCGGTATACTACCCACTATTCGCAAGGCCGATGTGGACCTGAAAAATATGACGCCCCTGCAGCGTTACCGGGCGCTTTGCCAGGCGATTAACAAAATGCGTGGAGAGGAATACGATCTACGCATCCAGGGAACTGATGAGCTGTTAATGAAGTTCGATTCACCACTGCTTGAGGCATGCAACACCGGCTTCCAGGTGCATCTGCAGGTAACGCCTGAGAATTTTGTACAAAAATATAACGTAGCCCAGGCGATAACAGCCCCGGTATTGGCTTGTTCTGTAGGTTCGCCGATCCTGTTTGGGAAGCGGTTGTGGAGTGAAACGCGTATCGCACTGTTCCAGCAGTCGGTGGATACGCGCCAGGTGGGCGATCACCTCCGGGACAGCAGCCCGCGAGTGACCTTCGGCAATGAATGGGTAAGCAATGGAATCCTGGATATTTTCCGGGAAGATACCGCTCGTTATCGTGTATTGTTGAGTTCCGAGATTGAGGAGGATGTAGATCAGAAAATGGCTGAGGGCACGCCACCAATGCTGGCTGCCCTCCAGGTTCACAATGGCACAGTTTACCGGTGGAACCGCCCTTGTTATGGTATCAGTGAAGGAAAGGCCCATTTAAGAATCGAGAACCGGGTGTTCCCATCAGGTCCTACGGTTACCGACGAAGTCGCAAATTCTGCCTTTTGGCTGGGACTGATGAACAAGCTGGAAGATTATTACCCGGATATCCCCGAGGTAATGGATTTTGATCAGGCCAAGATGAACTTTGTTGCAGCATCGAAAATGGGACTGGATACCAACTTCCGGTGGTTTAATGACAAACGGGTAAGTGCGGCTGATTTAATTACGGAAGAGTTGCTTCCCATTGCTCGTGAAGGGCTTGAAAAAGCAAACATACGGAAGAGCGATATTGATACCTATCTTGATATCATCGAGGAACGTGTCGTATCCGGTCAGACGTTTTCGCACTGGATGACTGAGAATTATGCTTCTCTGCTCAAACAGAACAGCTCAAAAGAGTTAAGCCTTGCGGCTATGACGACAGCGATGATCAAATACCAGAAAAAAGGAGAGCCGGTTCACCAGTGGGGACGGGCCCGTATGGACGACCTGGAACACTGGGAGCCTTCGAGCTTGTTGGTAGAAGAGTTTATGACTACTGATCTGTTTACCGTCCAGAAAGATGACATCCTGGAGTTTACGGCAGACCTTATTGAGTGGAGACGAATTCGGTATGTGCCGGTAGAAGATGACAAGAAACACTTGGTTGGACTCGTTACAATGCGTATGATTTTTCGGGAGTACAACAGTGCACTACATCATGACGAGGAGTTGCATACGACGGTTGAAGAGATTATGATCAAAAACCCAATAACGATACATCCTGAGGCGTCCATTATTGAGGCAATGGATATCATGGAAAGCCAGAAAATCGGGTGCCTCCCCGTTGTCAAAAACAATCGTTTGGTGGGCATTATCACTGAAACAAATTACATGACGATAACCGGGCGATTGCTCAGGGTTGTCCATGCGAACGCGAATAAAAAGGATGAATAGTAGAATCACATTTACCGAGCCACAAACAGAAGTTGAAGATGCATCTCGAACAATCGGTCGTATTGACGGGACCGAAGATGGGCCAACCATTATCATTTTTGCAGGTATCCACGGCAATGAACCGGCTGGCATAGATGCGCTGAACAACCTGTTTGCTAACCTGGAAGATCAGAAGGAACATTTTAAAGGAAAGCTGGTGGGCATTTGTGCAAACCAGCAGGCTCTTTTTGAAGGTGTCCGTTTTGTGGATGAAGATATGAATCGCATCTGGTTTCCATCCATCATAGATAAAATAAAACGAACCGCAAGCGAGGATTTGAAGTCGAGCGAACGCCAGGAGATTAAGGAGTTGCTGGGTATACTCAAGCGGGAAATTCCCGATGAGTCCGAGTCTGAGTACCCCGTTATTTTTGTTGATGTGCACTCGTTTTCTTCACAAGGTGAGATGTTTGCGATTACGGCCCGCAAACAAAACCACATCGATCTCCTCTCCTCCATGCACGTGCCGATGATTTTTGGTATCGAAGAGGCTCTTCGGGGTACGACACTGCGCTACTTCCAGGATGTAGGCTATATTACGTTTGCCCTGGAGGGGGGAAATCACCAAAATAAACTGACGGTAACCAACAACACAGCGGCACTCATGTTGCTGGTTGCTTCAGCAGGGAACCTTCCGCCCAGGTACATTCCTGATTACAAAGACTATAAGCGTCACTTGGTGCAGGAAAATAAACAGTTGCCTTCCTCGGTTAAGTTTATTTACCAGCATATCATAGAGGACGGGGATGATTTCAAGATGAGGCCCGGTTATACCAATTTTCAGCCGGTTAAAAAGGGGGAATGGCTTGCCAATGATGTAAATGGGCAGATACGCGCACAATGTGACGGCTTTATTTTGATGCCCCTGTACCAAAAACAGGGTGACGACGGATTTTTTATCGTCAGAGAGCAGGTATGATTGACAATTTTTTTTATCTTATACCAACCATCAACGCTTTAGCTCTTTCATCATAAATGAGCTTTTTGTCTACGTATTACCGGCATTTCAATAAAAGGAGCTATCCTAAACGTACTAAATTTCTCCATTTGCTATGACGAATGATTACCAGTTTATAGATGGATCGCGGCTATCTTCTGTCATCGAGGCGCTCATTTTTTCGAGCCCGGAACCTATTACAGCCGATAAATTGTGTGAAATTATCCAGCAGGGTGAAGAAAACCTGGAGCTGGAGACCGGTGCCATAGATTCGTTTGTGGAAAAACTTAACCAGCGGTATGATGAAAACGGCCTGGCGTTTGGGATCAGGAGAGTGGCCGGTGGCTTTACATTTGCTACGCGAAAGAAATATGATCCGTGGCTGAGCATCATTCAGCACGAAAATGCCTACCGGAAGCTTTCGCAGTCGGCCATTGAAACCTTGGCCATTGTAGCATATAAACAGCCGATCACCAAGCCGGAAGTCGATGACATTCGGGGCGTTGATTCAGGTTATATCCTCCGACAGTTGCTGGAGAAAGTACTTATTGAGGTCTCAGGCCGACTTGATGCCCCGGGGAAGCCGCTGCTGTATCGTACGACCCAGCACTTTTTAAAGCATTTTGGGCTCAAAAATATTGATGAGCTGCCGAAACCCCGTGAAATTGAAGAGATCCTCAAGGATGACGATATGGCCGAGCACCGGCAGTTTTTGATTGATCGTCAGCTGGAGCTCGAAGACCTGGAGCAGCAGGATGGAGAGGGTTCAGATGATATTTCATTGTTGAATATCGTGAAGAAAATTAGTGATAATAATGGCAGTAATGGTAATGGAAAAGAAAATGGCAGTGAACAGGAAAATGGCCATGATCCCCAGAAGAATGATGTAGAGGATGAAAGTGGAGAAGAAAACGAACAGGAAAATTCAGGTGATCAAGGTAAGGTAGAAGATGTCGTCTCGTCGTAAAAAAAGAAGACCCAGAAGTAACAAACAGGATCCCAAGCAAACCCCGAATGAAGCCAACCAGGACTACGATAAAGATGAGGAGATTCGGATAAATAAATTTATCGCTCATGCGGGACTCTGTTCCCGGCGCGATGCCGATGAGTACGTAGAGCAGGGACTGGTGGAGGTTAACGGGGAGGTCGTCACTCAGCACGGCACCAAAGTTACGCGTGCCGATGAAGTGAAAGTTGATGGACAGACCCTCAGCCTGGAGCCGTTTGTCTATATTTTGTTGAACAAGCCAAAAGATACGATCACTACGACTGACGATCCTCGTGGTAGAGATACGGTTATGGATAAAATTGAAGATGCCACCGGCAAGCGCGTGTACCCTGTCGGGCGGCTCGACCGTCACACCATGGGTCTCCTGCTGCTTACCAACGATGGCGACCTGGCCCACCGGCTGATGCATCCCAGCTACCAGGTTCGAAAAACTTATGAGGTCGAAACCAACCGCTTCCTCACCGATGACGAACTGGACGAAATGGTTAGCGGCATTCAGCTTGCGGACGGAGAGGCGAGTGCATACCGGCTGAGCAGGCTTAAGGGTCGCGACGGGATTTTGCTTTCCATCATGGAAGGGCGAAATCGCCTGGTCCGGCGCATGATCGAATATTTCGACGCTGAGGTTACAAAACTAAAACGAGTGGAGTATGCCGGACTTACGCTACAAGGTGTAAAGATGGGGCGGTGGCGCTACCTGAAACAGAAGGAAATTAACGGTCTGCGAAAACTCGTTAAGCTGGATAAACTGAATTTCAGAAAGAAATAGTCAACGCGGTATGCCTTTCAGTAACATTGTTAAAAGTTCGGGTTCTGTAGCTTCAACAGAAGATCTGCCGATCTATTACGACCTGTATGTGCCAAGCGGAAATAGTGATGCAAAATTTCCGGTGATTTTATTTCTGCACGGATTCAAGGGATTCAAGGACTGGGGACCCTTCCCCGATGCCTGTCACGAACTTGCCAGCGCCGGCTTTGCAGTATTGGCAATGAACTTTTCGCTAAACGGCGTGGGAGAGAGTATGACCGAGTTCGATCAACTGGACCTGTTTGCTAGGGAGACTTTTAGCCAGGACCTGGACGATGTGGGTACTGTAATTTCTGCCTTAAAAGAAGGGGGAATCAGTTCCGACAAGGCCGTTCTCGAAACCGATACAATGGGTGTACTGGGACATTCGCGTGGTGGTCAGACTGCGGTGGCTGCAGCAGCAGAGTACCCCGAAATTAGCTGTGTAGTTACATGGTCTGCCGTGGCCGATTACAACGCCCGCTGGAGCGACCAGATGAGGAAGGATTGGGAGAGCAGGGGCTATACCGAGATTATGAACGGGCGTACTGGCCAGGTGATGCGGATTGATAAAGTGGTATTTGAGGATGCCCGTGATAACGCTGATCGTGTCATTGCGCTCAACCGGGTAAAGAATCTGCATCTACCGATCCTGTTTATCCACTCCAGGGATGATGAGTCGGTATCTCACAAGGAAACGGAAACCCTGTTCCAAAACTGTCCCTCGAAAGAAAAAGAGATCAGTCTTGTGAACGGTACCGGGCATACCTATGGCGGTGCTCACCCGTTTGAGGAGGACGAGTTTCCCGAAAAGTTTGCCGAAGTTTTGGAAGATACATCACTATGGTTTGAAGAGTATCTGAAGTAACGATGTATTATCCTCTAACTTTTTCCTGGGCCATGAAACGAGATGTAATTGAGATAGGGAGGACACTTCATAAACTATGGTAGGTTGAGGAGACTAAAATGTTATTGTAACAGACACGTTGGTAAAAAGAGATACAGTTTCCACAACCAGAAAGGTTATATTGCTACAACTTAGAACAATACTCTCCTTGGTTTTTATTTTCTGCGTTCAAGTAACAATTGTTGCGCAGACCCCTCCTGAATTGATCAACGATACAGAATTCAGGCCCGTGGCCCGGGAAGCCGTTGATTCTCTTTATAACTTTAACCCGGAAGCCGCCGATGCACTCCTGGAACCCTGGAAGCAGCAATATCCCGATCACCCCCTGTGGATGCTGTTTGACGGGATTGAGCTTTGGTGGCAGATACTGGCCGACCTTGAAAATACTGCCCACGATGAGAAGTTCTTCAATTTAATGGGACGTGTGGACTACCAGAGTGGTCGTTTGCTGAGTCGGGACCGCGATCATGCGGATGCTTTGATTATGAAGGCGATCAGCAACGGGTATATCGCCCGCCAATACGCCAACCGGGACCAGTGGATAACCAGCGTCAACCAGGCACGTAAAGCGTTCAATGCCTACCAGTACCTGCAGGAGGTGCAGCCCGATCTGCCCGATTTGAAGATGGCGGAGGGACTCAAACTGTATTACTCTGAATATCTGCCGGATGCGTATCCCATCGTAAAAACCGTATCCTGGTTCCTTCCCGACGGTAATAAACAGAAGGGCCTCGCGCTCCTTGCCGACGCGGCGGAGAGCAGCATTTTTGCCCAGGCTGAAGCGCGCTATTTCCTGGCCAACATAAGCCTGTTGTATGAGGAAGATTATCAAACGGCCACTGAAAACTTTGAGCAGCTGTATCAAGCCTATCCTAACAACAGTTATTATGCGCGGATCTTGGTGCGTGGTTATTTTCGCATGCAGGATTATGATCGAGCGCTCAGAGTTATCGATACAACACTTGCTCGGTGGAGGAGCAACAATCTTCCGTTTGAAGATGTACTTAAGGAGGAGCTGCTGACCTGGAAGGGACGGATCTATTTCCGGCGTTTCCAGTATGCGGAGGCAGCAACGGCGCTGGAACCTGCTTTTGAAGTGGGAAAATCGTTGTCCGATCCGGGAAATAGAAGTCAGCATGTTATTGCCGGCTATTATTTGGGAAGAAGCTATCTCAGAACAGGGGATAAAGAGAAAGCCCGCAAGTACCTGGAAGCTGTAACTGATATGGATACCCAGGATAATTACCGAGATCATGCAGGGGAGTTGTTAGATGAACATTTTTGATTAAGTTGTCTGTGTAGCACTCTGAAGTTTGCGAACGAACATATACTTCCAAAGTACAACACCCTGAGATCCAGGTTAGAAAAGGGAAACGCGACAGCTATTGTGAAGTATGCCCTATCACTTGCGCGGGAATTAATTCCCGCGCTATCGATAAGGCGGAATTGTATAGCGCCGACTCCTGACTCATATAGCTTGCGTAATGAGACTCTTTGTAAGTCCCATTCAACAAGGATCTCTCCCTGTTGGGGCAATATGACGTCCCAAAATGGATGATCAAGAGTTCAAAAATGGGTATAAATTATTTCGACTTGCATGAGAATAGAAAATTCAATCTTAAACATTTAGCCATGCTGATAGGACTCATTGCAGATACGCACGATCATGTACCACATATAAAGAAAGCGGTAGAAGTTTTTAAGGATCGGGAAGTGGAACTTGTGCTTCACGCAGGAGATTACTGCAGTCCGTTTACCATTCCCCATTTTGAGGGACTCAATCTGAAAGGGATTTTGGGGAATAACGATGGTGACAAATACCTGTTAATGGATAAGTTCGAGTCCATCGGAGCTGAACTGGAGGGCGAATTTATGGAAGTGGAAACCGGTAACCTGCATATTGCAGTTTACCACGGCACTTACCAGCCCATAACAAAAGCGCTGCACAAATCAGGTATCTATGATGTGGTGATTACGGGGCACACGCATACCATTGCAAACCAGATGATCGGGACCACGCTGGCCATTAACCCGGGTTCGGCCCACGGTTTTGAAGGCGATGCCACCATTGCATTGCTGGATACCGAAACCAAAAGAGTCGAGTTTGTGGATTTGAATTAAGGTTCACTGCTTTTGCCCTTTTTCGAGGAAAGGCTCTCTCTTCGTTGGAGATGACTAGCTGAAGAGTAGATTTTCGTTTTTTAGAGGAGGGGGGCTATAATCAAATTCAAAGTAATTTTACTTCATCGTCATTTCCGTCCTAAAGGCCGTTGGAAATACCCCAAGACTCATCATTATTGTTGCCCACCGTGTCCACTAACCAGTCTCTAAACTAGACAGAGGCTATGTCTAGACTAGGCACAGCCTCTGTCTAAGGTAGACACAGCCTATGCGTAGTCTAGCTATAGTCTCTGGGAAAGGCTGGTTATTCAGTAGCTCGGGTTCAAGGTACGATACTTAACCTGGGTTCTACATAGGAAATATCCAAAATAATAATTGTCATCGCGAGGAGGCTTTGGTGATAGGTGTTGGTTCCACGATGAGGTCGACGTGGCGATCTCCCCGCCCGTTTTTGTTCATCTATTCAGGAGATCGCCACCCGATGGTCGCTGAATCCCAATGCAATGACAGGTCATTATATCGAACTGACTTTAACTTATTACCTCAGCAAGAAAAGTTACTCCAGGTTATTGCAAACAGACCGGGTAAAGGTATCTGTGGTACCCAGCCCACCGATATCCGGTGTGCAGACTTTCTCGTACTTCAGGGTCTCATAAACGGCTTGTCGTATCCGTTCAGCTATCTCAGCCTCACCGATGTGATCAAGCATCATGAGAGCGGCAAAAAGAAAGGCGATCGGGTTGGCCTTGCCTTCTCCAGCTATGTCAGGCGCTGAGCCGTGGACGGCTTCAAAGATAGCGGCATCATCCCCGATGTTGGCGGCCCCGGTCACACCGAGTCCCCCCACAAGCCCGGAAGCCAGATCAGACAGGATATCTCCAAAAAGGTTAGTAGTAACAATAACGTCAAACCGGTAGGGGCGCATTACCATCTGCATCGCCATGTTATCAACAATCAGGTCTTCAAACTCAATATCAGGGAATTCTGAGGCGATATCCTGCCCCACTTCAAGGAAAAGTCCCGTCGTCAGCTTCAGGATATTGGCCTTGTGAACCAGCGTTACTTTTTTGCGTCCCTTGTCCTGGGCATACTTAAAAGCGGCGCGGATGATTTTTTCGCTGGCCTCCCGAGTTACAACTGCAATACTTTCCGCATGCCCCTGTTCCGGCCCCACCCAATGCTCTTTGCCAATATAAAGTCCCTGGGTGTTCTCGCGGAAGATAACCATATCCACATCTTTGTACGATGTTTTGATGTAGGGTAGTGATTTGGCCGGTCGGATGTTGCTATACAACTGAAATTTTTGTCGCAGGGCAACATTTACTGACCGAAAACCGGAGCCAACGGGTGTCGTGAGCGGTCCTTTCAGGCCAATGCGATATTTGTCCAATGCTTCTATCGTTTCGTCGGGAAGGGGATCATCCTGTTCATTATAGGCTTTGAGTCCTGCAGAACACCGGATCCAATTTATTTCCGCACCAGCCTCTTCCAATATCGTTGTCACGGAATCGGTTATTTCAGGACCAATACCGTCACCTGGAATCAGTACAATATCTTTCATAAATAAAGAGCATTTTTCAATTCAGTTGGTAATTTATCGATGGATACCGCTCAAATGGTGCGGCAAATTTACAAAGAATCGTTGTTAATATCATCAAGCCCAGTTAAGCGTAAGTAAGTAAAGTCGCAGTCGGGTTCCTGACAGGATACCCTGCAGAATGATGGAATTCAAATATAGAATTTTGTTAGTCAATCTTTAGTACTGCGGAGCCATCAAAATTTCCTTCCCGAAGGTCGTTCAGGGCTTGATTGGCATCTTCCAGCTTATAGGTAGTGACATTGCTTTCTATTGGAATTTTAGGAGCCAGCTCAAGGAATTCCTGCCCGTCGCGGCGCGTCAAATTAGCCACTGATTCAATGCTGCGCTCTTCCCACAAAATGTTGTATGGGAAGGAGGGAATATCACTCATATGGATGCCGGCACATACCACGGTTCCTCCCTTTTTCAGTGCTTTTAGGGCTTGTGGAACCAACGGGCCGACCGGGGCAAAGATAATTGCGGCATCCAGTTTTTCCGGAGGAAGCTCATCAGAACCGCCTGCCCAAACAGCCCCTTTCCTGGTGGCAAAATCCTGCCCTTCGGTGTCACGGGGACGGGTAAAGGCAAATACTTTTTTCTGTTGGTAGTTGGCAACCTGGGTCAGAATGTGAGCGGAGGAGCCGAACCCGTAAAATCCGAGCGTTTGTGCCATCCCGGTTTTGCGCAGTGACCGGTAGCCGATGAGTCCTGCACAGAGCAGGGGAGCGGCCTGCTGGTCGGGATAATCATGCGGAACAGGGAAGCAGAAACGGGCATCAACTGCTGCATATTCTGCAAATCCCCCATTGATATTGTAGCCGGTAAATTGAGCATTATCGCACAGGTTCTCCTTCTCATGCCGACAGAATTCACACTGCCCGCATGTTTGGCCCAGCCAGGGAACGCCCACTTTATCTCCCCGGAAAAATCCAGAGACTTCTTTGCCGATCTGTTGGACGGTACCCACAATTTGATGCCCTGGGATAAGCGGAAGGTTCGGCTCGTCCAGGTCCCCGTCCACAATGTGCAGGTCGGTGCGGCAAACACCGCAGGCACTGACCTTTATTAGCAGTTGATGTGCTGAAGGCTCTGGCTTCGGCATATCCCGGCGTTCCAGCGGCTCTCCAACCGAATTAAAAACCATTGCTCGCATAATGCAGTAATATTTTTTGGCTTTTCTTCACTGCAAATATAACAAATGCTTGGGATGGCTTGTTCGGTTAATTTGTTGCCGGCTGTATGCGGGATAACTGTATAAAGGACTCCTGGACCACTTACCTATATGAACATGAACTCAGGTTACATTAAGTGTAAATAGGTATTATGAATAATTAGTCATACATTGAAGTGTTAAATTTAATTACTCACCTGGTAAGCGAACTTTACTGAAACGACGCGTTAGTCCAACTCTTTTCACAAGATGAAACCTACTGGTGCATAAAACAGAATACACATGTCACAACAAGGCAAAATAAAATTTTTCGATTCCCAAAAAGGATTTGGATTCATCAAGCCCGACGACGGAGATAAAGATATTTTCGTTCACAGAAATAACGTTCAAAATCTTGGTTATGATCAAGGTTTTGAAGATGATGAGGCCGTAGAATTTGATGTTGAAGAAACACCCAAGGGCTTAAGTGCTATTAACGTACGAAGTCTGGATTACGAATAGGTTAACGGTATTCACATTCGAATTTAAAAGCCTGCCTCCTTAAGGAGAGCGGGCTTTTTAAATTTCTGAACTTATTTCGTTCAGATAAGGAGGATATTATGGCAGACAAACAAGATCTTGATTTTACCTACAGCACCATAGACCGCATTTTCAGGCTAAGCCTGGGGGAAATGGCTGATTTCAGTGGAGCCATGTACAACGGGAACTTCTCAATGACCCTTGAACAGGCCCAGGAAGCGAAGCATAGATTTATTGTCAAACAGTTGAATATCACTCCCGAAAGCCGGGTCCTGGATATGGGATGCGGCTGGGGGCCTTTGGTTAATTATATTACCAACGAGGTGGGGGCGAGGTGTATTGGGCTTACACTATCCGATGCGCAGGCTGAGGCGTGCAGGAAAAACGGGCTGGAGGTCTATATCAAAAACTGTCTGGAAGTGACATCAGATGATTACGGAACATTTAACGCCGTGGCCTCGCTGGGAGCCTTTGAACATTTTTGCTCCGTTGAAGAGTATAAGTCTGGAAAACAGGAAGAGGTGTACCGACGGTTTTTCCGTACTGTGTATGACCTGTTGCCAACCGGTGGGAGAATGTACCTGCAGACGATGGTGTTCGGCAAAAATATGATCGATTATGAGGATATCGATATTAACGCCGAAAAAGGTTCTGATGCCTATATACTGGCGCTGATGGAAAAACAATTCCCGGGATCTTGGCTGCCGTATGGATCGGAGATGGTAATCGAATGTGCCGAACCCCTTTTTAAACTGATCAGCAAGAGCAGCGGTCGATTGGACTATATTGAAACGATCCGCCAGTGGGAAAAGAGATACCGGTCGTTTAATCTAAAGAAATACGCGTTCTTACTCGCGCTGTTGCCCAAATACCTCACCGACATTAATTTCAGAGCTCTGCTCAGTACAAGCCCCAACAGGATATGCTTCGAACGTGAAATATTCGATCATTACCGGATGGTTTTTGAAAAGACAGATTGAAGCCAAAAACCAAGGCTGAGTGCATGCAAACTGGTAGTACTTGCCAGCAGGATCCCCCCCCAATCAATTATAGGAGATCTCAGGGGGATAGAAAGTTAATTGCGCTTTCTTATTCTAAAAACTGACTTGAAAAGCTGCTCGTAGCTGTGAGTAATCGATCGACCGCTGAGCTGGAATGCTGTAGTTGAGTTTGATTTTCGAATATTGCGATGGTGAAATGTTGAGCCCCACAAGAACAGATTCTGAGTCAGCCGCCAGCAAATCACCTTCAAAATTATCCCATCGAAGCCGGAGTTTTGATTTTTTGCTGATCTGATAACCTGCTGTAATGTAATATCCGTAGGGATTGAACTCTCTGCCAAAATCAGACTGCAGCCAGGAGTAGATCAGTTCGCCCGTCAGTGAGAATTTATTTTTTGAGAGATGGAGGTACGAATCCAGGAGCGTCTGTTCGCCTTCAAAGGTAGATTGAATATTACCACTGGCAGAAGGTCGCTCTTTTTGTTCATATGAGATATTGGCTCCGATCAGCAATTCACTTTTTGATCCACTGCTGGGCAAAAGGTTGGCCTCGAGGTTACCGATGTAAAGGAAATGGTTATCATTATTTTGGTTGATGCTAAAATGATTCCCGTTGAATATCCCGGCCGTATAGCTTAAAAATCCACCTGCAAACCTCCCGTCCAGCTGAAGTCCAATTTGACGTTTTGGAGCAAGCTGATTGACAACTGTAGAACGCTCTACAAACGGAATGGAGCCGGCACTGGTCAGATATTCATAGGAAAACGGCGATTTGCCAAAGCCTACCGTGATCTTTGTGTTTGGAGACAATTTGTAGTAGAGGTTTGCATCCACAACAGCCGGACTGCTGGTGATGCTGGCCTGCAGCTTATAGCCAAACGTTTGATCGAGTGCCCCAGAAACTTTGAGTCGTGCATAATTGACAATGAACCCGTTATTACCGGATATCCGTTCGGGTTGGAACTCGGCCACGCCCTGTACCAGACCCCCTATCGAGAAATACTCATTTTTGAAGTGATTTTGCAGTTGCTGAAAATCACTGATTTCATCCGCCCCGTTCTGTGCTCTTGTAATAGGGGTTATGGCTAACATGAGACTGAGAGTGAGGAATGTGCTGAAAAAATGTCTGTCAGATATGTTCATTTCCTAATGCTGAATTAATTGTTATTAAATTGTAAATGCTTTTGAGGTGTTATCGTAGCGGAGACGGGAAACTTAAATAACTAACATCTTGTCACTAGAATGGCGGGATGGGTATCCACCGGCAGGAAAGGGTAAGAGAAAGAAGCAATATGGGTACCGGTTAATCCCCGGTTCTGAGAGTCGTTTCGCCGAGGAGCGAAGTGATTTTATTTATTAGGAGCTTATAACTCCCGGCCTTTTTATAAACAATGCCGTCGGTATGTTGCTGTAGTTTAAGTTCCTTTTTCTGAGAAATGTGTTCCCCTGTGTAAATGATGCTCAGCGGATCAGCGTACTTTGGCTCGGTATTAATATTCACTATCAACTCATAGCCACTGGTATCGGGCAGATCCATATCCAGGATAACGCAATCTATAAAATCTTTCTCAAGTATTTCGTATGCCTCTCTTGCAGTGTTGGCTGTCAGGCAGGTTTTTATTTTGAGACCTAAATATTCTTTTAAGGCGAGGTTGTGCATTTCATTGTCATCGACAAGTAAAACTGTTTGATTCAGGTTTGAATCCGGTGTGCTGGCAACGTGTAGCGAAGGGGAGCTCTTTGAAGAATATGAGGTGCCCTTCGTTTTTTGTGTTCCGTTCATTGATGTATTGCCTGTGCCGGCGGGGAGGTAAAACGTGAATACACTACCTTGGCCTGCCTCGCTCTCAAGATGCAGTGCCCCATCCAGCAGTTCAGCAATTTCTTGGCAGAGGGCCAGGCCTAATCCCGAACCCCCATAGGATTCATGAATTGAACCATCAGCCTGGCGAAAAGTCTCAAAAATGATCTGTTGCTTTTCCTCAGGAATACCCATGCCGGTATCTTCCACACTGAATGCGATGTTTTGCTGGTGTCTGTTGTCAACATTCAGATCTGCCAGTTCAGTAGCCCCGGGTGAATAGCAGGTCACGGTGACGGTCCCTTCCTGGGTGAATTTTAAAGCATTGGATAGGAAGTTCTTCAAAACCTTCTTTAGGAATAGGTGGTCCGTTTTGAGAGTTTGTCTGCAATCGGGGCGTATGTGAAACTCCAGCGTAATGTCATTTTCTCTGGCCAGTGGTGCAAACGCCTGTTCCAGGTGGCCAAAGATGTCTTGGACACAAATCTCTTCCAATTTTATTTTTTTCTGTCCCGATTGAATGGCTGATTGGTCCAATACCTGGTTCATAAGTTCAAGCATGGAGTGGCTTGCTTTGGCAATAGTCTCGGTATACTCCCACTGCTGTTGGTTAAGGTCCTCACTGCTGCTGTTCAGCAAATTACAGAACATGGTAATGGAATTAAGACTGGTACGCATCTCATGGGTGATGCTGGCCAGGTATTTCGACTTCCGCAGGCTTGTCGTCACATGCTTTTTCAAGTCGGAAATATCTCGTGCAATGCCCGCAAGTATAAACATTCCATTCTGGTGGACGGGATGAAAATGTATTTCTACAGGGTATCTGCTTCCATCTTTCCGTCTATGAAGGGTGCAGAGGGAGAGCTCCGGACAACTCCCGTTACGTACAGGTTCTAAAAGTTTTGCAAAGACAGTGGGAGAGAAATCCGGATATAATTTTGAGAGTGAAATATGTTTGAGCTCTTGTTTAGAATATCCCAGGTTTTGGAGAGCCTGCTTGTTGGTGAAGGCAATTTTTTGGGACCCCGGTTCAAAGAGATAGATCTCATTTGGGCTGCACTCGGCAAGCCACTTATTTTCAATTCGAACTTCTTTAGCTTTTTGCAACTCCCTTCTGGTGCGGAGCTCGCGGTTGATGACCGCGGGAAGTTTTTTCAGGTTTTGCTTGTCCAGACATTCACAAGCACCCTTATTTATGAACGTAAGGGTATCTTCCAGGCTAATTTCATCCCTGACAAGGATGAAAGGGAGCTTAGGTTTATGATGCCTGGCAATTTGAAGCGCAGAGATATCATCGAATGCCGGAGGGTGCAATGCACATAGAATGATATCCCAGGACTTGGCATCCAGGGCCTCTTCCATTTGTTTCGCAGTTTTTGTAATCTGATACCGAGGTTCAAATCCACTGCGGTTGAGTTGGTTCAATGCCTGTATAATGGTATTGTTATCGTTATCAGTCATAGCAATGCCAAGTACGGAGATCGTTTTTCTCATAGTCGTAGTTTATCCATTCCGAAAACAGCCAAACCAATCAAGCTGATGCTTTGATTGGTAGAAGAAATTCAGTGTTTATAGGTATGTGGAAATGAGTTTATTCGCATTCCCACATATTTGTTGTACCCGGTTCTGTTTAAGATTTTAAAAAAGAAGCCGATAATACCTAGCAGATGGCTTCACGCTATTGAACCTTCCCGTTTCTAATAAACGTGCTGCTGGGAATAAATTCAAGGCCGGGATTAGAATTTTATAATATTGGAAAATTTTAATATACTGGATTTGAGGATTTCAGCGATCGGGGTCAAAGCCTGGTATCTCAAAAAGTAGACCAGGTGTTGAGATCTTCATAAGAGAAAAGGTTTTTTATAAAATTCGGGTACAACAAATGGATATAGTAAACGAGTCTGTTGGTTCAGATGCAGTGGGTAACTGCTCTATACTTGAAAATCGAAATTCATCACACCTTGTTGGTAAATCCAAGGCTGTGGATCGATACGAAAAGCTCAAAGCTTTGAATAAGCTGCAAAAGAGGATTGTCAGGCAGAACATGCACAGCGCGATGTCACCGATAAGTGCAATCTCAGGGTATCTGGAGCTGATGAATGTTTCATTGGACAACAACGTCGATGTAGAACGAATTCAGCGGTACCGGGAAAAAATTGAGAGTGGTATTGATGAGTTAAATGCCATTCTTGAGCATCTACACAAGACTTTTAGCGAGGAAAAGGGTGAGAATAATTCTCGGTTGGGAATGAATCTTCTTATTGAAGAAACGACTCTTTTCCAGGAAAAGTAGACCGGGTCCTCAGGTTCTGGTATCAAACGGCGTGCACAGGTTATAGTGACAGGTCGTATTTGGTCCCTTTGGGAGAACGGAAAAAATGCATCTGTACCTGGTACAATTTATTACGCAGCAGATCAAAATTAGCTGATCTCGCGTTATGCCAAGATAAAAATGACCTGCTGAGGCCGCGATCCCTTCTGATCTCAGAACGAATCGAGAATATCCTTTCATGACCACAGGTCAAAAACCTGTCCAGTATCTCCTGGAAATCCTTGTTTACTGTGATCTGGCAGATTCCCGGCACATCATCTTCCTGGCCGGTACTATCGGTTTCTTCGGTTGAGAGCTCATCCCGGGTCTCTTTTTCTTCGTTTTCTCCACGGGGTGATGGAAATGCCGGTGTTGCTGGCCGGGTTTGTTCACCGGATTTCTGTTGAAGCACTTGTACTCCTTCCGAGGCTTCCAGCACAGAAGATAAATTTGAAGAAGAATTCGATAACATAGCACTTCGTGTTACATAAAAGGTATCTCTTGGTTAAGTATCGGCTTGTTAGTTGTAATCTTTAGAAATACTTGCATCCCTTAGGTACCGATATACAGTTGATTTTTGGGGTCGGCAGGGGCAATTACAGGAAGAAGCCAGATCGTTTAGCAACAGCTTTGGTAATTTTACTCAGCCATTTCCGATAACCCGTACTGTTCTCTGGGTCTGAGGCCTCAGATCGTGACCGTTTGGCACGTACCCGAAGCTGGCACTCCTGGCACAGCCAACGAACACCTTTTTTATTTTCAACAGGTTCAAGAGAGACTACAAAATCGTAGATGGGATGGGGATGATTTTCATCGGCCCCGCACCGAGCACAGGTGCCACTGTCATTATCAAAATGATCCATGTTTGTTGTATTATGATGATATGATCTGATTTTAAACCGAAAGTACCGCCGTCATGTGTCGCCCGAAAATGGTGGGTAGGCTATACCCATGGAGAGGGCAGAATGATATATAGGGTATCCTAATCAAATTGTTCCCGCACCGATCGTAGTATTTATCGTCAGTTCGAGATAAAACCTGTCATTGGGAGGGATTCAGCGACCATCGCGATTCCGACAGGGGGGCTGGAGGCAATCTCCCAATGGGTGAACAAAAAAACGGGTAAGGAGATCGCCACGTCGACCTCATCGTTGAGCCAACAAGTATGTATAATGTCTCCTCGCGATGACAGTAACTATTTTGAGTGATTCTCGTTTCCGATATCATCCCAAAAGATATGCCATCCCCAAAAAATCGATAAAAATGTTGATCTCTGTCTCATTCTTGATTACTGCATCTCTTATAGATCCGCTGATATAGCACTTTTCACACCGAAAAGGAGTGGTTTCCTAAGGGTAAATTTTCTTCAATCAATTTCTTAAGAATTTCCAAAAACGTACGATAAGTAGAGCTGTAAGTATTACAAAACCTTGAAGGATGGTCTGGCCAAAAAGGGTATTGGCATTAGGTAGAGATCATACCAGACATGTCATCTGTTTTGTAGAAACTCAGTTATCTATCACGAAATACCGGAGTACATAATGAGCATGATAAAAGCACTAGTTATTGATGATTCAAAGATAATGAGAAGTGCCGTAAAGCGGGCGCTCAACCAGCTGATGCTGGCAGATTTTGAATATGTTGAGGCCAAGGACGGGGAAGATGCCCTGGAAAAGTTTAACGATGAGATCCAAATCATGTTTGTGGACTGGAATATGCCAAACATGACAGGAATCGAGTTTTCAAAAGCCGTTCGGGAGCAGGGCAACGAGCATATCCCGATTATCATGGTTACGGCCGAAAAATCGATGGGAAAAGTTGACAAGGCACTCAATGAGGGAGGGGCTGATGAGTATATAACCAAACCTTTTACCGCCGATAAGATGCACAAGGCGATCAGTCGATATTTCGATGAAGATGGCAACTTGATCAACGAAGATGAAGAGGGCGAAGAGGACAAAAGCTTCTTTAAAAATATTCTCAACAACTAAAACAGTGCAGAATAAATGGACATTGAAAATATAAATGAACTGGATCGCATCCCCGATGAGATTGTCGGTAAAGTGGAAACATCGGTTATTAATACATTTGCTTCGATTATTGGTGAAGAGCCGAACTACGTGAAAGAAGAGAATGGAGAAGGACCGTTGAACGGAATTATTGGCAATGTAACGGTATTCAACTCCGAGCATACCTTGTCGCTCATGCTTGCTATCCCCAAGGATACGGCTCTTTATTTGTCAGAGGTTTTTATCGGGATGGAGCTGCCGTTTGAGAGTGATGACATGGGTGATTTAATCGGCGAGGTATCAAACATTCTGGCCGGTGATGTAGCTGCAAATGTTGAGAAAGTCGGGTTTCGGGGGCAGTCATCACTTCCCACAGCCACCCGGGGTAGCGACCTAACCCTGTTTATGCCCACTAAGCCCCCAACGGAGAAAATGAAGTTTTCTACTACAAATATGGACTTCTGGCTGACCCTGGTACTGAGCGAATCCAATTAAACAAAAAAGCATTACGATGGGTAATACAAATCAACACGTAGAGAAGCTTGAAGAAATCATACGCGCACTGGCCGATGTATGGCCGGCCGACAGAGAGAATGTTGCCGTTGCCGGTGCCAGGCTTGAAGAATTCATTGAGGGGTTTGATGAAAATGCGGGGCAGCTGCAAAAACTGATTGATCTGGCATGGGAGGGATTGAAGTATCTTTTTGAGGAAGATGAGTACTTCATGAGTGTCAAGCCAGCGACGATGCAGGCGGTAAATACCATTCGGGAGTACCTGCTGAAAGACGGCGATATCCAGGTGGAAGATTTTGAGAAAGCATGCGATGACCTCGAAACTGCGCTTTCGGGGGGTGGCGAATCGGCAGATACCCTGATTGAGCTCGATGAAATTAACGACGAGGAGAAATCGGGTGCGGAAAAATCCAAAAAGGAAGAGGGCGCCCACACCCTTGATGATCTTGCTACACTGATCCTCGGGCTGAGTTTGGAGGATATTACCGAAGAAGAGCTCAAGAAGCTATATGGCATGTTGCAGAGCCTTGCGGAAAGTGAAGAGCAGCCGGTTGCCGAACCTTTGCAAGAGGCTATACAAGCTATAGAAAGGGCAGGTTTAGGGGAAGACAGCTCCGGTAAGTGGTTTGATATAGTTTCTGAAAAGACGGAAGAGGCGATCGAAATTAAGACCGATGAGGCCTGGAGCGAGTCCGCAGACCAAGAGCAAGCGGCGGTTCAAGAGGAGGGTTTGTCCGAAAAGGGTGGTGAAGCGGAAACCGAGGAGTTTTACATTCCCGAAGACATCGATCCGGCGATGGTGGGGGAGTTTATCACCGAATGTACAGAGTTGCTGGAAATGGCGGAGGGAGCCCTGCTCGACCTGGAAGAGCGCCCTGATGATGAAGAACTGGTTAACAAGGTGTTTCGTGCTTTCCACACTATCAAGGGGACGTCCGCTTTTATGGGATTGGACCCGATATCCGAATTTACTCACCTCCTGGAAACCGTCCTGAGCATGATTCGCGAGGGGGAGCTGGAGTTTGATACTGCGTGTGCCGATATCTCGCTGGAGGCGATAGATATTATCAACCAGATGCTGGATGTCGTGGAGGTCTCGGATGGTGGCGATCTGCTTCCCAAACCAAACAATTTTGAGCTTTTAATCAGGGTGCTGGAAGAAGTATCCGAAGAGGGTACTGCTCCCGAGGATGCACTGGCTGCCGAAGGCGGAATTTCATATGGCGTGGGAGATACAAGCGAAGTTCCAGTTGAGGAAATGGCCGAGAATATGAATGGAGAATCTGCCAAGAATGGCGCGGCCGACAAAAGTTCCGACAGTTCTAAATCCGATTCATCGGTACGCGTTAACGTCGGTCGCCTCGATCGGCTAATCGATATGATCGGGGAGTTGGTGATTGCGCACTCTGTGGTGGCACAGGACGAAAGCATACCTGATCACTCTGATCTGCAGAAGAAAATTAGTCACACCAGCAAAATACTGCGTGAGCTGCAGGACACCAGTCTCACACTCCGGATGGTGCCGCTAAAGGCCACTTTCCACAAGATGAACCGCTTGGTTCGCGATCTGGGTCGAAAGGCGGGAAAGTCGGTCAAGCTCTCTACCCATGGCGAGGATACCGAGATTGACCGGAATATGGTTGACATTATAAGCGAGCCGCTGGTCCATATGATCCGAAACGCCATAGATCACGGTATTGAAACGCCCGAGGAGCGCGAAGAGGCAGGCAAGCCCGCTAAGGCCAATATCTGGCTACGGGCATCTCAGGAAGGTGGCAAGGTTGTCATTGAGATTGAAGACGACGGGCGCGGCATAAACAAAGAAAAGGTGCTGGAAAAAGCGATCGATAAAGGCTTGGTGGAGCCGGGTGAAAAGCTGACGGACAGTGAGATTTACAACCTGATATTTCTGCCCGGCTTCTCGTCAACTGATGAGGTCACCGACCTGTCGGGGCGGGGCGTGGGAATGGATGTAGTGCGCCGTTCTATCGAGGAACTAAAGGGGAAGGTCGATGTCACCTCTGAGCCGGGAGAGGGTACCAAAATTACGATTGAGCTCCCGTTTACGCTCGCTATTACCGATGGTATGCTGGTGAATGTAGGGAGCCAGCGCTTCATTGTGCCTACGCTGAATATTGATATGGCGTTCCGGGCCGAAGAAAAAGATGTGTTTACCGTATTGGGCAACTCCGAAAAAGTCTCCATCCGTGGGGAAACCATGCCTGTGGTGCGCCTGCACCGGCATTTCAATATTGAAGACGGGATTGATGATCTCGTAGACGGGACACTCCTGATAATAAGGAATGCAAATAAAAAGTACGCACTCTTGGTAGACGAAGTGATAGGCCAACAGCAGCTGGTCGGAAAATCGATCAATATGATGACAAAGATGGACCACATTTCCGGGGGTGCCATTTTGGGGGATGGCCGCGTGGGTTTGATCCTGGATACAGCAGCCCTCATGAATTAAGGTGGCGACCAGTTTCCACAAAAAATAGATTTTGTGATTGGCAGCCATGGTTACAATAAAACCAGCGGTATTTTTTGATCAGTCTCGGAATGTGACAAAAGGTTAGGCAGGGGTTACTAGTGTATGGTTTTAAAAAGTTCAGAGTTCAAAAAAATTCGCAGCATCGTACATGACTACTGCGGGATAAACTTGCATGAAGGCAAGGAAGCCCTGGTTAGAACCCGAGTGATGAAACGAATCCGGAAGCTGGGGATGCGCAGCTTTTCTCAGTACATGAGCTATATGGAAAGAGATGACTCCGGCGCAGAATTTCTGGCGCTGGTGGACGTGCTGACGACCAATAAAACTAGTTTTTTCAGGGAGAGCCAGCATTTTGATTTCATCCGTGATCACATCATCCCCCAGATGGGAAAGCGGTGCATGAAGTGGTGGTCGGCGGGTTGTTCTACCGGTCAGGAACCAGTCAGTTGTGCCATAGCGCTTAGGGAGCAAAGCGTGTCCAAAGAGGCTGTTAAAATCCTGGGAATCGATCTGTCCAGAGAAGTAGTACATGCTGCAAAAACGGGTGTCTATGGATCGGAGAAAGTGGCCGAACTCCCCGATCGCCTCCGTGATAGATATTTTGATGAGACAAAGGCGGGTGGCTATCGCGTGATGCCGGATATCCGCTCCATGATTACCTATGGCAGATTGAATCTTAAGAAGAAATGGCCGCTGAATGGCCCTTTTCATGTCATCATGTGCCGCAATGTTATGATCTATTTTAATCGAAGAACACAGCACGAACTGATTTCCAGGTTTCGTGATATCCTGGAGCCCGGGGGATACCTGTTTCTGGGACATTCCGAGAGTGTCTCCGGCAGAAATAGCGGGTTTCAGAATATTTGTCCCGCAGTGTACCAGAAACAATAAACCAAGAGCCAGTCTGCATGAAAACAGTGGTAGGAGTGAGTGATTTACGGGTTTCCCAAAATGTGCATGAGATGATCGTTACCTATGCACTGGGAAGTTGCCTGGGGATCACCGCATATGACCCGATGGCCCGGGTGGGCGGGCTCCTGCACGTAATGCTGCCCCGTGCCAAAGCGGATCCGGAGAAGGCGAAAGCGAAGCCCGCGATGTATGTCGATTCCGGCTTGAGTGAATTGTTAAATGGGATTTATGCCCTTGGAGCTCAAAAAAGGAACCTGAAAATTAGCGTTGCAGGGGGCGCAACGATTAAGCGGGATATCAGTGACGATTATTTCAAAATAGGAAAGCGCAATTTTACAATGTTTCGAAAGCTTTTGTGGAAGAACGGATTAATGATTGCTGCCCAGGATGTCGGTGGCAGGAGATCGCGAACGATGGCCATTAGGATAGCCGACGGGCTGGTAACGATCAATAAAAAACCGATTAAAAAATTGAGTAAACACAAAAAAATTTAACATCTCGCCCATTTCTGCCGATAACAGGGATACGGATCATTGAGTAGACTTGGGCAACGGTAGATATGCCGGATAATGAAAAACGAGTAGCTATTAATCGTAAAAAAAGGGTTAAGAAATGGATCTAAACGTGATGATAGTAGAAAACGACCGAGATATGAAATTACTCTTTAAGCGTGCATTGAAGGAGACGAATCTCCCGGTTAAAGAGATTTATGAGGCCGTCAATGAAAATGAAGGGCTGGAATTGATCAAATATTATAACATAGATCTGATCCTGATCGGGATAAACATGCCGATGAAAGAGGGGCTGGAGACGCTGGGACAGATGCGTCAAAATCCCGAGTTCCTGGGTATACCGGCTGTGGTAATCTCCTCAGTAGACAACGAGAAGTTGACAAATGCCATACAAAAAACCGGATTGGGATACTTGGACAAGCCGTTTTCGCAGCAGGCACTTGAAGCCCAAATCCAAAAATTGGAAACCAACAGCTATGGATACTCCTTACAGCGATAAGATTCATGCTATAGCGGTCAACACATTTGAGGTTACCTGTTACATGTTTCCCCTGGAGGAGTGGGAGATTGAGGAGGGAAACCATCTTTCTCAGCCTGATGATGAGGTTCGTTCCATTGTGGGCTTCGAAGGTGCGGCTGAAGGTGGCATGGTGATCAGCCCATCAGAAGAGTTGCTAACAGCCATAGCCGCAAATATGCTCGGAGTGGAAGCCCCCGATGAACAACAGAAGACCGGGGCTTTGTGCGAAATCACAAACATCATATGCGGGAATACTGTCCCGCTTTTTGCAGAGGATCAAAATATCTGTAACATCCAGCCGCCCCGCATGGCTGAACCGGGAGAAGATACTGACGCAACGTTTGAGGGTATGAACAAAGAGTCGCTACAGGTGTTACTGGATGAAGGCCTGGTCGATATAACGGTGTATTATTCAAAGATGGAGGAAGCATGATAAAGGTGTTAATTGTCGATGATTCAGCCCTGGTCCGGAAGCTGCTCTCCGAAGAGCTGGAGAAAGAGAAAGGTATTGAGGTCGTTGGCACCGCTATTAATCCCTATGTGGCCCGGGAAAAAATTGTTGAGCTGGAACCGGATGTGCTCACCCTTGATTTGGAGATGCCTCGCATGGACGGGCTCTCCTTCCTATCGAAGCTGATGAAACACCACCCCATGCCCGTAGTGGTCGTGAGCTCTCTTACTCCCAAAAACAGTGAGAATGCCTTATCGGCACTCAGGCTGGGAGCGGTGGATGTAATTTGTAAACCGGGCTCGGCATACTCCACACAGAATATTTCGCAGGAAATTGTGAAAGCGGTCAAAGCTGCATCGATCGCGAAATTCGATAAAAACCTGGAGTTGGGAGATCAAACACAGAGTCGTTCCATTCCAAAGGTACGCCTGAACCGGACGACGAAAAAAATTATTGCGATCGGTTCATCTACAGGTGGAACCAAAGCCCTGGAAGCTATTTTGCCCAGGTTGCCGGCCAACATGCCCGGGCTGGTCATCGTGCAGCACATGCCGCCCGTGTTTACCCAAAGCTTTTCTGAACGACTAAATACCATCTGCAAGATTGATGTAAAAGAGGCCGAGGACAGGGATCTGATTCGACCCGGACAGGCTTTGATTGCGCCCGGCAATCATCATATGCTGGTAGAAAAAAGAGGCGCCAAATATTATACCAAGATCAAGCAGGGACCGCCGGTCCATCATCACCGTCCCAGTGTAGATGTGCTGTTTAATTCAGTTGCCAAAGCAGCCGGAATAAACAGCACGGGAGTAATTTTGACCGGCATGGGCTCCGATGGGGGCAAGGGACTACGGGCTATGAAAGAGAAAGGTGCGCACACCATGGCACAGGATGAAGAAACTTCCGTGGTCTTTGGCATGCCAAAAGTTGCGCAGGAGATGGGTGCAGTTGCAGAGGTATTGCCACTGGACAAAATTGCGGAAGCTATTGTTAATGACATCAAGGAAAAAGCGGAGCAGCCCGCAAGATCCTGATTCAGGATAAGACAGTTGCTCAGGATGAGAAAGGCAGTATTCGGTAATAAATCCTGGGCGTTTTATAAAACAGGTTAATCTAGAATACAGTCCAATGGCGATAGAAATACTGATTGTTGATGACAGCGCGGTGATGCGGAGCATGATTAAGAAAACGATCAATTTGTGCGAGATTGAGGTGGAAAGGATTCATGAAGCCGGGAACGGCCGGGAGGGACTCGATATAATTGAGAATCAAAGTGTGGACCTGGTCTTTATCGATGTGAACATGCCGGTGATGGATGGCATGGAGATGCTGAATAAGGTGAGGCAGAGCCCGAAAAATGCCGACCTACCCATCTTAATTGTTTCCACTGAGAGTAATGATCACCGCATAAAAGTAATCGATCAGCACAACGCAGAGTTTGTCCATAAGCCCTTCACCCCTGAAATTTTGCGTGAAAAAATATTGGAAGTGTTGGGAGTAAAAATATAGGAATGTAGAAAAAAAGCTGAATTGTTTAAGAAAATTACTTTCCCGCCGATAACAATTGTTACAACACAACAAATGGGGTTTCAGAGATACTGAAGGGGGAATCTCAGGAAAAGGTTGAGAAAGCATAATTGAGGTTCAGCCTTGGTATTTCACCCGGTAACGCACACACAGGATCAGATCAAATGAAGACCACAGCGATGGAACAGACCAGCACCGAGCACTCGGAATCGCCGGCGACCGGTGAAGCAGATGTAGATGTGGAGGGCGGTAAATTTCTAACCTTTTTCTTGGGGGAAGAGGAGTACGCTATTGAGATTTTAAAGGTTCAGGAGATCATCGGGTTGATGCCTATCACCCCGGTACCAAAGATGCCTGAATACATCCGGGGAGTATTGAACCTTCGGGGCAAGATTGTTCCGGTAATGAATCTGCGTACACGGTTTGGATTTGAGGAAATTGAGGATACAGACGAGACCTGCATTATCGTGGTTCAGGACGAGGATTACCTGATGGGGGTGGCCGTCGACAAGGTCTCGGAGGTTGTGGATATCGAGACTGCCTCGATTGAGGATGTGCCCTCGGTAGGCGGGCAGCAGAGCGAATACCTGGCTGGGCTCGGGAAAGTGGGTGACTCGGTAAAGATGATTGTGGAGGTCCACAAGGTGCTGTTCGACGTGCCGGACCGGGTATTGGAGAACGATGCAGGACAACAGCAGGAATAGATAAATAAAGTTAAGACTAAAGGGATATAACCATGAGTTTTTTAGATAGTTTTACGGGTGGATCAGGTTCAGGGGTGAGCGATGACAGCTGGACCATAGGCAAACGCATTATGGCACTGACGCTTGGAGGAGCGTCAATAATTCTCATGCTGGGGCTTGTAGCTATGTATGCCCTCAACATGATCAACAACAACTCAAACACGCTGGTGAATGAAAAGCTGTCGGAATGGGATCTGGCTAATGCCATCGAGGCCGAAACACGCCAGGTGGGCATTAATCTTGAAAAATACAGCACAAGCCAGGACAGCATGCATTTTGGTGAAGCCAAGAAAGGCCTTGCCACGGTAAAGGCAAAAGTTGATTCTTCCCGCGTGCTTGCCGAGCAGTATGAGATTCAGGAGATGAATGAACGGCTTAATGAGATTGAAGAGGGTATTACCGTGTTCGATGAGTCGATGACCAGTTTTTACCAGGCCTACCAGGATCTGCTGAATTATCGGAGTTTGACCGAGCAGTCTGGTACTGACTTTGTAGAGAGCGTGGAGGAATATTTGGCATCAGCTCGCACGGCGTTGGCCAATATTGAGGATGATTCAGCAGCGTCGGCGTTGCAGAGAGAACGCATTGAGAATGTAGAGCGAGTGTTAACGGACCTGCAGTCAAATATGAAGGAATTGTGGCGGGCTGAGGTATCCCACAATGTGGGAGCCCTGAGCGGTATAGAGTCAAGGTTCGTGGAGTTGCGCAGCAAATTTGGCAATATCAATGTTGGGAATTCAGGCGAAGAGCAGATGCTGCACAGTATTGCCCTGGCCACACTCAACGACAATGTTGAGACGGTCGGTGCAATGATTGAAGCAAGAAATACGGTAAATCAAGAGGACTCAGTACGCCAGGAAGCCTATGACAAAATTTTAAATAACACCATTGCCCTTGCCGAGATGGCGAAAGCCGACGCCTATGAGCAGGGCGACCAGACCAACAGCGCTGTCAGCTGGTTTATCTGGACGTTGGGAATCGGAGTGGTGGTGGCCATCATATCGGCCCTTTTGATAGGTCTGTTCATGGGCCGTTCCATAAGCTCAGTGTTGAAGGGAATTATCAGGCGTCTAAACCGGGGGGCACGCCAGGTGGATGCCTCTGCGGACCAGCTTTCGGGGGCCAGCCAGGAGTTGGCAGAGAGCTCCAGCCAGCAGGCGGCGAGTCTGCAGCAGACCACATCATCTCTTGAAGAGGTTTCATCCCAAATCAAACAGACCGATGAAAATTCGGCTGAAGCCGAGAATGCTATGGAGGAGACCAAGCCGATGGTCGAGAAAGGGGTGCACGCAATGGAGCGGATGACCGATGCCATGGAGGATATCAAAGCCTCATCGGAAGAAACATCGAAAATCATTAAAACGATTGATGATATCGCTTTTCAGACGAACCTGCTGGCATTAAATGCTGCCGTTGAAGCAGCGCGGGCAGGAGAGGCCGGCAAGGGATTTGCCGTGGTAGCCGAAGAGGTTCGCAATCTTGCCCAGCGCAGTGCAGAGGCAGCCAAGAATACGTCAGAGCTTATCCAAAAGTCACAGGACAGTTCTGAGCGGGGATCGGAAGTAGCCCAGGAGGTTTCAGATTACCTGGAAAAGATTGAGCAGCGTGTTACCGACGTCAGTACACTGGTCGTTGAGATCTCTGCTGCCTCGCAGGAGCAATCGACCGGCATCCAGCAGATCAACTCGGTGATGTCAGAAATGGACAACGTGGTGCAGGGCAACGCTTCAGCTTCCGAGGAGTCAGCCAGTTCGGCGGAAGAGCTCTCCTCACAGTCGGCCGAGCTCAACAAGATTGTTGATGAATTGGCGGTATTGGTGGGTGTTGAGGACGAAGTCGAACAGGCCAGTGGCGAGTGGACTAAAAAAGCCTCTGAGATGAACAGTAACGGGACCAACGGTTACGGGAAGAGTCATGAAAACGGGCACTCCAACGGCGCTAAGCGGCATGTAGGTAATGGATCGAATGGACAGGCCAGTGAAAAGCGTGCCCAGGAATTAATACCCTTCGATGAGGATGATGATTTTAGCGAGTTTTGATGAATGGCTCCGGACTTAAATGAGGGCGGGTTCGGACCAGGCATTCATTAAAAATTGTCACCCGCCGACGTTTTTCGTGGGTGACTCATAGTAAATGAACAGGAATAAAAAAGATAACAACTTTTTAAATCAGCAAACTTTGCAATAACGGAGGTACACACCATGATCAATAAACTAAACACGCCTGGATTCCAGGATAGCCAGGGCTTCCTTAGGTCAATATTAACCATTTTATTTGTAGCATTATTTGCTGCACCTGTTGTGGCGTCAGCAGGCGTGGCAGATGATGACGGTATTACGATTGAGAGACCAGGCATTGAAGTACAACTTGATTCAGCCAAGGTCTATAAAGTTGTCGATACCATGCCCGAAATTGTGGGCGGACTGAAAGAGATATACAAACATATCGAGTATCCCAGCAAGGCACTTAATAATAATATAGAAGGACGGGTATTTATCAGGTTTACTGTAGATGAAGATGGTAATGCAACCGACCCGGAAGTCATGCGTGATATCGGGGGCGGCTGTGGACAAGCGGCTATTGACGCAATTAAGGAGATAAAGTTTACTCCCGGGAAACACAAAGGACAGGTTGTGAAAGTGCAGTATGGACTACCCATCAATTTTAAAATTCAGCGATAATAACCCAGGTACAATTAAAATAATTTAGGCAAAGCATTGCTCTTCACAGGGTGATGCTTTGTTTTTTTAAAAGATAGGTATGTGTTCCAAAGCCTGCTTGTTGGCAAGGGGAAAAGCAAACTATTCTTTTGCTAAAAAAGGCTTAAGAAATGGTACAACAGTCCGATAAATATACTTAGACGGGTGACTAGTGAACGGCTCAAATATTTTGAATCCAGTTACTTCAGCACACAGCACAGAATATCCAGGTTCAATACATAGGCATTTATTCAGAATCAGCAGGTGAAAGAATATCATGGATGGCCTGTGGAGAGCCAGCCTGGTACTAAAACCTGGGGTTCTCTGTGAAGAGGGAATCCAATGGAAATGATTTTCATATCCACAAGAGGGGCAAGGAGAAAATGATGCAGGCAGCAGAACAGACTTTAAGAACTAAACGACTAACAGGACTCAATTATGGATTTTTTTAACAATATAACTAGTGAATCAGGTTCGGGCGTCAACGATGACAGTTGGACCATAGGCAAACGCATTATGGCACTGACGATTGTAAGTGCCGTTATCACCCTGATTGTAGGGGGGATTTCAATTTTTTCTTTAAACAAAATTAATGGGTATTCGGATACGCTTGTCAATCAATACGTTCAAGAGTGGGGAACAACCACCGCATTTGAAAAAGCGATACGAAAAGCGGGGTATGAATTTCTTCAGTACCGGTATACCGGGAACAAGAAGTTATATAACCAGGCTATATCACGATTTGAAAAAATAAATGGCGAGATTGGTGAACTGGAAGAGTATTCTGATAACTTTGATTCACCTGTCATCGAAAAACGGCTGAGTGATATTAAGACTGCAAGCAGCAATTTTAGAGAACGTATTCAAAGTTATTACCAAGTGGCAGAAGACCGTGAAAACAGTGTGCAAGGAGAAAATGAACAGTTGAAAAAGTTGTCGGAAAGGGTGAATTCCAGTTATGAGAAGATACTGGACCACTCGGTAGTCGTATCGGAAGCTGCTGAGGCTGGCGCCCGCGAGCAGGCTAATTTAAATCTTGAAACGGTAGCCAATTATCGATGGATCATCGGTGTTCTTGCAGTGGTAGCAGTAATCGGGGTGTTGGCGTTTGGCCTGTTGATGGGCCGTTCAATCAGCAACGTGCTGAAGGGGATTATCAATCGACTCAACAGCGGGGCCCGGCAGGTGGATGCCTCCGCCGAACAATTATCGGGAGCCAGCCAGGAGTTGGCTGAGAGTGCGAGCCAACAGGCCGCCAGTCTTCAGGAGACTACTTCCTCACTTGAGGAGATCTCTTCTCAAACAAAACAGGCAGCAGAGAATTCCGGGGAAGCGGAAACCGCGATGAAAGAGACCAAGCCGATGGTTGAGAAGGGCGTTCAGGCAATGGAACGGATGACCAACGCGATGGAGGATATCAAAGCTTCATCTGAGGAAACATCAAAAATTATCAAAACGATTGATGATATCGCTTTCCAGACGAACCTGCTGGCACTGAATGCCGCGGTTGAAGCAGCACGGGCCGGGGAGGCCGGCAAGGGTTTTGCCGTAGTGGCTGAGGAGGTACGGAGCCTGGCGCAGCGCAGTGCAGAGGCGGCCAAGAATACTTCTGAGCTGATCCAGAAATCACAGGAAAGCTCCGAGCGGGGATCTGAGGTGGCCGACGAGGTTTCGGAATACCTGGAAGAGATCGAGGACAAAGTTTCCAACGTGAGCACACTGGTCATTGAGATTTCTGCGGCTTCCAAAGAGCAGGCTACCGGCATCCAGCAGATCAACTCAGTAATGTCTGAGATGGATAACGTGGTACAGGGGAATGCCTCGGCCTCCGAAGAGTCTGCCAGCTCGGCGGAAGAGCTCTCCTCACAATCGGCTGAGCTCAACAACATTGTTGATGAGTTGGCGCTGTTAGTAGGAGTTAAAAATGAGGGTAAAAATGACAGTGGGCAGCAGACCAGGCAGGTTAACGGCAGCAGAAACAACAGCTACGGCAAAAATCATCAAAACGGGCACTCCAATGGGCACGCCCGAAACGGGAAAAACGGGCATACCACCGAAAAACAGGCACGGGATCTTATCCCTTTTGATGAAGATGATGATTTTAGCGGTTTCTAGGAGTCTGTCGGACTTGGGGAATTGTAACGAGAATCAGCCGATTTGAGTCAGATTTTGGGGTCTTTTGAGGCGAATAGTGGGGCTATTTAACGAAAAAGAGCTCGAAATCTGGCCAAATCCGGATGGTTCGCAGTAGATTATACTTAGTCCGACAGACTCCTAGGATATGAAAGAATGATTATGCGGGGATCGGTGGGTAAAGGATGTAAAGAGCCTTGTATATCCATCCCGATTAGGAAGCGCCACTCTTGACAGGGGTGGCGTTTTATTTTTTGAAGAGAAATGGGTTCGACCCGGGAGATGCCAGAGCCCTCCTGTGGATGGGTCTCTCTGCAGCCACAGTTTAAGATCGGTGGCAAACAAGCTTGGATGCAATAAGAAGTGTCTCTAGCTTGTCCTTATATGTAAATCCCTTGCAGTTCAGCACCCATCCTAGCGTCGTATCAAGGCTATCCCAATGCGGTATAAGTGCCATCCCACGGTATGATAGCACTTATCCGATGGTGGGATCAGATTTCTTACATGGGTTTAGAGAGCCTCATCCCCCTGGTCACTTAATCCCTCTTCGCAATGACAGGTTCTGTCTCGAACTGACCCTAAATATTGTTGCATTTCAGAGGAGGTGCTAAATTAATTGAGATGGTCGTCTCATAGACACTGAGATAGTCGTCTCAGGGTATAGAAGACGATGGTCTCGGTAAGTATGAGACGATGGTCTCACTATCTATGAGATAGTCGTCTTGGTAAGCGCGTGAATCTATAAAGAGAAGGTTTTCACCAGGGCTTATTCCCTCCCTCGTGAGGAGGCCCGGCAAACCTGGGTTCGACATATGGATATCGCGATGAGGCTTTGGTGTACGTGTTTGGCTCAACGATGCGGTCGACGCGGCGATCTCCTCATCCGTTTCTTGTTTATGCATAGGAGATTGCCGCTGGATTTCACTGAATTCCTCACAATGACAGGTTTTATATCGAACTGACGTGTGTGCCTTGAAGTAGAGACATGTTGTCCGACTTAAGCAACATGTTCTTTTACATACTGTTGTAGAGATGGTAGTTGGCCTACCGGAGGCGCTGTCAGCCAGTGCCTTCAAACCGCCTTCTGGTGCTCGATTGCGGGCGGGGAGCGAGAAGGAAAAGGTGAGCAATGACTCATCAGGTAGGACTCGACCGAG
>NZ_JAMQKA010000002.1:0-288163 GCF_031569985.1 Aliifodinibius sp. S!AR15-10
GTTGGGAAGATTGATGATTATGAGCCCAATCGCTATAGCGATAGAACAACAAGAGCCGTATGACGGGAGACTGTCACGTACGGTTCTGTGAGGGCCTTGGGGTGAAATTCCCCTTGGCTACTCGACTAATTATGAATTTTAGTGTATACCAATTCTATCTACCCGATCGCAATAGCTCTTTTGTTACTTGAATTCGAACGTTTAACTATAGTGAAGTCGATAACTTCACTACCCTGAAGTGGTCTGTGTTACTATGTGGAGGGATCTGGTTACTAGAGCAGTCAATATCCGGCACGAACCTGCACACATTTGCTGCGCGATCTCAGTAATGTCCCACACTGTGGGCTCGCAAAGCCTTAAAAGGCAGGATGGAACTCGTCCAGGCTATTTGAGTTTATAATTCGTGATCGCCGGGTTTTAAAATACCTGCCTTATATGGGAAAATAAGGTGAATACATTTGAACCTGAGACGATCCGTTAATGTTGAAACATATCAGCTAGCTCGAATTCTAATCAATTTGATTAATTGAGTTGGTCAGCTATAAATCTGATTACAGTGATAAAGAACCCACATTGCATGTAAATGATCTGGTTCGGATTCTCACCGAAAAGTGGGTTACAATCAGCTAATAGGGAAAGATTAAACATTCGTGAGAAATACGAACTAGCACTCCAAGAGTAGGAAGTGTATAACTAAACTGGTTCCTGCTGCATTACCATAATTCTAATCCTAAATAACAGGAGAGTCATATGTCAGCAACAGCTACAAAAAGGCTGCTGATACTGCTGACTCTCGGGCTATTTGCTTCAAGCCAAATCGCGTTAGCCCAGCATACAGTCAGTGGTACAGTTACAGCCGAAAGTGATGGATCTACCCTACCGGGTGTAAACATTTTAATTCAAGGTACTAACCAGGGAACTGCCACAGGTCCCAATGGTCAATATAAATTGACGGTACCGAATGCCAGTGATACCCTGGTGTTTTCATTTATCGGCTTTGAAACTCAGAGAGTTCCGGTTCAAGGCCGTAGTGAAATTAATATCGTAATGAGCGAGATGGCCGTCGAGGCCGGGGAAGAGCTGGTCGTTGTAGGTTACGGCGTGCAGCAAAAAAGTGACCTGACTGGTTCCATTTCCAGTGTCGATTCCGAGGATATCAGTAAGATTTCCACTCAATCTCTGACTAACGCCCTGCAGGGCAAGGTGTCAGGTGTTCGGGTAACCCCCACCAGCGGGCGCCCCGGTGATGAACCCGAGGTTCGCATTCGCGGTGTGGGAACATTAAACAACTCCTCCCCGCTTTATGTGGTGGATGGGATGCTGCTCGACGACATCTCATTCCTTTCTCCCCAGGATGTTGAATCGGTGGAAGTGCTCAAAGATGCTTCTGCTACGGCCATTTACGGTTCCCGCGGAGCCAATGGCGTCGTACTTATCAGCACGAAAGAAGGCCGCTCCGGACAACCACAGATATCAGTACGGACCTCTTACGGACTCCAGCGAGTAAACAAAAAAATTGAAATGGCGAATGCAGCCGAATATGCCATGCTCGCCAATGAGTCTGCTGCCAACGAAGGCCGCCCACAGGTCTTTCAAAATCCAGACCAGTTCGGCCAGGGCACCAATTGGCAAGACCTGCTAATTGATGACAACGCCCCTCTTCAACGGTACAACATTTCGGCCAGTGGCGGTTCGGACCAGATGACATACAACGTCAGCGCCAACTTTTATGATGAAAAAGGGGTGTTCAGAGATGCCGATTTCCAGCGCTTGACGTTTCGAGCAAACAATGAATATCTGCTTAGCGATAATGTGACGTTTGGGCACAACCTGTCGTTTATTCGAAATGATCGAAAAAATGAACCGGGCGATATCGTGAATGTAGCACTACGGGCCGACCCGACCGTTCCGGTTCGCAATGATAGTGGAGAATTCGCTAATACGACTGTCAACGGAGGAGATGTCAACCCGGTGGCCTCGGTCTTTTATAACCGAAACGACAATTTTAAATACCGTACAACCGGTACAGCTTACCTCGAAATCGATTTCCTGGAAAACTTCCGGTTTAAATCCAATGTCGGTGTCGACTGGGGTCGGGATGAGCGAAAAAATTATAATCCCGAATATTTTGTCTCTTCAATCCAGAGTAACCAAAACAGCTCCTTAAATGTCACCGAAGATCGCGAACTCAACTGGTTAAATGAAAACACCCTCAGTTACAATAATGAGTTCGGGATTCACAGGGTAGATGCCGTCGCAGGTGTTACCTACCAGGAATTTGTATTTGAAAATATGGGTGGATCCCGCCAAAATTTCCCGGGTGATGACCCGATATTCTGGTACCTGAATGCCGGCGATCCCGACAGCCAGACCAACTTCAATACTTCCAATTCCTGGGGTATTATTTCTTACTTGGCACGTGTCAATTATGTGTATGACGATCGATATCTGCTTACGGGAACCTTCCGTCGCGATGGATCTTCTAAGTTCGCGGACCGGCACCGCTGGAGTAATTTCCCATCCGTGGCCGTAGGCTGGAGGATCTCCAACGAGGACTTCATGCAGAATGTGGAGACACTCAACAACCTTAAGCTGCGTGCCAGCTGGGGCCTGATCGGTAATGATAAGATCCCATCAGGTGAAGCGATTCCTACAGTGAACTCCGGTCTGGTCTCTGTGTTCGGTCCTGACCAGTCGCTGAGTCCCGGGGCAACGGTAACGGCTCTTTCAAATCCCGATCTGCGATGGGAGGAGACCGAACAGCTTGATATCGGGCTGGAAGTTGGGCTCTGGGAAGATCGCCTGACAGCAGAGGTTGATTGGTACCGGAGGGAAACGAAGGATATCCTTGTTCGCGTACCGATCCCGGATATCGTGGGTGTAAATACGGCGCCCATTGTTAATGCCGCCAAAGTGCTGAACCGGGGCTTCGACGTCGGTTTAAACTGGCGTGGCAGTAATGGCGATTTCACCTATTCCATTGGGTTGACCGGTTCAACCGTACATAACGAAGTGCTTTCACTGGGCGCTCGTGAGGAGGCTATCCTTGGCGGTGACGTCCGAAATCTAGGTTTTGTTACCCGTACGGAAGAAGGACATCCCATCGGTGCCTTCTATGGGTGGAAACAAGCAGGTATCTTCCAGGATCAGGAAGAAATTGACAACTCGGCCACGCGTGGTGGAGAGCAGCCGGGAGATATCAAGATTGCCGATATTAACGGTTTTGACGATGAAGGAAATCTTACCGGTGAGCCGGATGGCGTAATAAATGACGCTGACAAAACCTATTTAGGGTCTCCGATTCCTGACTTCAACTTTGGCTTGAACTTTTCGGCCAATTACAAACAATTCGACCTGGCTCTCGATCTCGATGGACAAATGGGTGGCCAGGTTGTGTATGGTCGTCAGGCGATACGTGGATTCCGACTACTTAATTATGAAGAGTTCTACCTGGACCGCTGGACGGGACCGGGAACGAGCAATGACGAGCCGCGTATCACGGAGTCGGGTCATAATTATGAGGTCCTCGACCGGTTTATTTACGACAGTGATTTCTTGCGACTTCGAAATGTTCAGCTTGGATATACACTTCCGGTGAATATTACCGGTCAGATGGATATCCAGCGTGCGCGCATCTTCCTGAATGCGACGAATGTGCTAAGATTTGACAAATATGCCGGCTATACACCTCAGATCGGTGGAGGCGAAGTTATCTCAACCGGTATTGACAGAGGTACCTATCCCGTACCCTCATCGTATATGGTCGGTCTGGAACTGCAATTTTAGAGAGGGTTAAAAGGAACCTGTCAAACGAATTTTTAAAAGAGTGAAAGAGATTCTAGCTATGAAATATTTAAACCAACGTTATAAGATACTAGTCAGCCTGTTGCTGGTCGGATTGTTAGCGGTTGGCTTTTCAGGCTGCGAAGATCAGTTACTAGACAAGAAACCTCGTGGAGAACTCACCCAGGAGAGTTTCTTTGAAACGGAACAACATGCCATACAGGCCACCAACGCCTCGTATGAAAAGCTGCGTGATTTCTGGGTCCATTCATTTGGATGGGTCGGAATGACCGATATCGCCTCCGACGACGCCTCAAAAGGCAGTACGCCGTCGGACAACCCGGAAATGCTGTCCATCGACAATTTCACGTTTACTCCCACCAACGGACTGTTTCGATTAACCTGGCAGGGGTACTACCAGGGTATATTCCGTACCAACCTGGCGATCCAGAACATCCCGGGCATTGATATGGACACAACCCTGCGGGACCGGCTGGTGGGTGAAAACAAATTCATCCGTGCCTACCTCTACTTCTTTTTGGTCCGCGCATTTGGGGATGTCCCTTTGGTCCTGCAACCGCTCGAGCCCGACGAATTCCGTCAGCCGCGAGCCCCCGCCTCGGATGTCTACGACCAGATAGAGCAGGACCTGCTGGATGCCATCGAGGTTCTTCCGCTAAAATCAGAATATGCAGCTTCTAACCTCGGCCGGATTACTCAGGGAGCGGCCCAGAGCTTGTTAGCCAAAGTTTACCTGTATCGGGATAAAAACGAGGAAGCTCTTCAGATGGCTGAGAATGTGATCAATTCCGGGGAATACCAGCTTCTCGACGATTTCGACCAGATATTCAGGCCCGAAGGTGAGAATTCCTCTGAATCAATCTTTGAAATCCAGGCCGTTGCCAACTCCCAGGGGCTCGGCGGAGCGCCCTACGGCGTAATCCAAAGCGCTCGGGGTACACCCAACCTGGGCTGGGGATTCAATACGCCAAACCGCGACCTCTTGGAATCCTTTGAAGCTGGTGATCACCGGATGCAGTCTACTATGCTTTTCGTGCATGAGACACTGCCTTATGGTGAGGAAGATGTTGTCCGGGACAACTCCGGTATGAACGATGAGCGATACAACCAAAAGGCGTTTGTGCCTCTAGATAGCCCGAGCGGGACCTTTAACGGCGGAACTAACATTCGGCGCATCCGCTACTCCGACGTAATTTTAATTGCCGCCGAGGCTGCTCAAAAAACAGGCGATGAAGCCACGGCCCGTGATTACGTCAACATGGTGCGTGAACGTGCTCGTGGTGACATGAATGCAACGGTTGGGTTAGTTGTTGAACCGCTCTCCAGTGTGGTGGCCGACACTATCGGCATGTCCAATATGGAGGATCATGTCTTTATCCGCTATGCCAATATTGGCGGTCCCGCCGATGGAGCCGGGCTCGAAAGCCTCGACTGGGAGCTGGTTAACAACGACCAGACGCTGCAGGTTAATACCCTCGACCTGATCACATCAATTGATGGTGTTTCAGTTACCAGTGTGAGCGACTTCAACAATGAGATGAGCTCAAAAGATCCCGGGCAGCAGATAGCGGTAACAGTTGAGCGGGTAACCCAAACGTTCAGCAATGGCCAGCTATCGACCAATACAGAAACAGTTGTTGCCACCATGACCACAGAAGAACTACTGCCTGATGTTAGTTCCAGCGGTCAGCAACTGCTTGAGGATATCTGGCACGAACGGCGCGTTGAATTGGCAATGGAGCAGCAACGCTTTTTCGATATCCAGCGGCAGGGACGTGCCGGTGAGCTATTGCGAGCCCAGGGCAAGGAGTACCAGGATGACAAACACAATGTCTATCCCATCCCGCAGTCGGAGCTCGATCTGAACTCTGAGATGCAGCAAAACCCAAATTATTAGTCTGAACTCATGGAAGGCCTCTGTGGATAGGGGCCTTCCTTTTTTCAATTCGATTCTGGTGGAGGTTCTTTCAGGGCAAAAAGGGGAGGTCAATTCAAGCTTTAAAAAGTTTTGTTTCTCAATTGAATATGTGGCTGGGTCTGAGGTTATCTTTTCTACGTGTTTAGTTGACGAGGTTGAGTAGATAGGCTTTATCACTAGCGCGGGAATTAATTCCCGCGCTGTGGATATGCACAGATCTTCTGTGACCCAGATTAATCAGAATTACCATCGGGATTTTACTGTCTGAGTTTTGTCATTTACTTCTGTTCCCAGACTTTTAACAGAAATCGTGATGGCTTTTTATAAAAACCAATACTAAAGCTGTAGAAGCATGGAAAAAGTACTTTCAGACTATTCAAAGAAAAGTTTCGCAATATTCACCTTTGTAATAACCTGTGTGCTGTTCCTGGCTCCGGCCAGCACAACTTGGGCCCAGGAAGCGGCAGCGGAAAAACAGCGTATCACCGCCGATTCCCTGATGACGCTGGTGCAGCACAATACGTTCCAGTATTTCTGGGACGGGGCCGAACCCAACTCGGGCATGGCTCGAGAGCGTTTTCATGTCGATGGAGTATATCCCCAGGATGATAAAAACGTAGTGACGTCTGGTGGCAGCGGGTTTGGCATTATGGCGATTGTTGTGGGCATGGAGCGCGGTTTCATCACACGTGAGCAGGGCGTAGCACGGTTGGAGAAAATCACCAATTTTCTGGAAAATGCCGATCGCTTCCACGGCGCCTGGCCGCACTGGATGTATGGCGAAACAGGCGAAGTAAAACCATTTGGCCAGAAGGACAATGGGGGCGATCTTGTCGAAACCTCATTCCTGGTGCAGGGACTGCTTACGGCGCGCCAGTACCTGCGCGGGGGCAATGACAGAGAGCAAAAACTTGCGGCTAAAATGGACGAATTGTGGCGCGAGGTGGAATGGGACTGGTACCGCCGGGGAGGCCAGGATGTACTCTACTGGCACTGGTCGCCAGATTACGGGTGGGAGATGGATTTCCCGCTGGAAGGATACAATGAAGTGCTGATAACATACGTCCTGGCCGCTTCATCTCCCACTCACGGCATTCCCGCCAAGGTATACTACGAGGGCTGGGCGCGAAGTGGTGCCATAGACACCACCATATTTACCTATGGGCACAAACTGTCTCTTAAACACAATGGGGCTCTGAAGTACGGTGGTCCCCTGTTCTGGGAGCATTACTCTTTTTTGGGACTCGATCCGAGAGGCCTCTCCGACCGATATGCCGATTACTGGAAACACAATGTTAATCATACCCTGATTAACCGACAGTGGTGCATACAAAATCCCAATGATTACGAGGGATACGGCCCTGACTTGTGGGGACTAACCGCCAGTTATACAGCGAATGATGACGGAAGTGTGGGTTACGCAGCCCACATGCCCGGTGAAGATCGGGATCGCGGAGTCATCTCGCCTACTGCAGCTCTCTCCTCGTTCCCTTATACTCCCAATTACTCCATGGATGTACTCCGAAACCTGTATTACAACTACGGGGACAGAACATTTGGTAAATATGGATTCTATGACGCTATGAGTGTGGAAAAGAATTTCTACCCTGAACGGTACCTGGCCATAGACCAGGGCCCCATTGTGGTGATGATGGAGAACTACCGGACCAACCTGTTGTGGAACCTGTTCATGTCGGCGCCGGAAGTGCAGAATGGCTTGGAGAAACTCGGTTTTGATAGTCCACACTTGAACTAGGGCCTGTTAACACTAACTGGGTACGCTGCGTTGCTGGCCGAAATGGGACCATCCAAGGCGCTGAGAGCGTTGTGTAGCCTTGTTACATGAGCGATCAGCAACACAGGATGGGACCATTTCGGGCGCAACCCCAAGGGCCAGGGCCCTTTTTCCGCAATCCGGCGTTCCCGCTTGCTAGTGTGAGGGACCCACACCACGCTCCCGGCGCCTTGGCTTACGGAAAAATGGCCTCTGGCACAGTGCACACAATTAGTGTTAACAGGCCCTAACCCATCATTCCGGAAAAAGTCCTTGTGGTACGTTGCCTTTTGAAATGATCCTAAATTAGTGTTCTATAACTTCAGGCATATACTAAGAGCTTGGCTAATCCTACAGCTGTTTGCTTTCTTCAGCATTATTGGCTGTGGCGATGACGCTACGGTAGCCCCGCCGACCGGAACCGTCCCTTCGGATTCAATTACCGTTGAGGAACGGCGTTTCCTGGACACCCTTCAGCGCGATACCTTCGATTGGTTCTGGGAGACCACGAATCCACAAAATGGCCTCACCCCAGACCGCGCACCCAATCCGCCCTTTTCCAGTATTGCAGCAACAGGATTTGCTTTGTCCTCCTACATAGTGGGTAGTGAAAATGGCTACATAACACGAAGCCACGCCGCCGAACATACCTTGACAACCCTGGAATTTTTCTGGGATGCCCCGATGGGTCCCCAGCCTTCAGGGGTCTCCGGTTACAAAGGGTTCTACTACCACTTTCTGAAGATGGATACCGGGCATCGGTTCCAAAATGTAGAGCTTTCAACAATTGACTCCGCCCTGCTGTTTGCAGGAATGCTGTCCTCACAGGAATACTTTGACAAAAAGAACCCGACGGAGACACGCATTCGTGCCCTGGCTGATTCTATCTATTCCCGTGCCGAGTGGACGTGGTTCTATTCCAAAGATCACGAACCGTTGCTCAGCATGGGGTATCGCCCGGGCGAAGGATTCCTCGATGCTCACTGGCAGGGATACAACGAGGCGATGATCCTGTATATCCTGGCGCTGGGCTCACCGACTCATCCCATTAAGGCGGAGGCCTGGAACCGTTGGACCGACACTTACGAGTGGGAGACATTTCACGGGCAGCCGCATGTCAACTTCACGCCCCTTTTCGGACATCAATACTCCCATATTTGGGTAGATTTCCGTGGCATTCAGGATGCCTTTATGCGCAGGGCGGGCATCGATTATTTCGAAAACTCCCGGCGGGCCACTATTGCACAACGGGAGTACGCCATCGCCAATCCGAATGGGTTCAGGGGGTATGGCAAAAATATCTGGGGGTTGACCGCCAGCGACGGTCCGGCTGATATTACCCGCCAGCTTAACGGGCAATCAGTACAGTTTCATACCTACTGGGCTCGGGGGGCAAGCGCGCTGTATGTCAATGATGACGGCACCATTGCCCCGACCGCGGCTGGTGGATCCATGCCATTCACTCCCGTCCGATCAGTCGATGCCCTCTACACCATGAAGCAGTCCTACGGCGAACGGCTCTACGGTGATTACGGATTCAGGGATGCCTTTAATCCTTCGTTTAGGTTTACGGATGTTCAAATGGATCGTGGGGATGTGGTAGACTCTCAACAAGGATGGTTTAATGGTGATTACCTGGGGATCGACCAGGGTCCGATTTTACTGATGGTCGAAAATTATCGATCCGGGTTAATTTGGGAACTAATGAAAGAAAATCCTTATATCCGCCGCGGCCTGGAACGTGCCGGTTTTGAGAATGGGTGGCTTGAAGATGAGTTTTCAAACCAGAAAAAAATGGATCAAAATTTTGAATAATTATTAAACAGGCATAAAAAAGCAGTATGATCATGAATGCTTTCAAGAAAATACTCTATCCAATGGTTGTCATCTGGACAGCAACTCTAATCAGTGCCAGCACTCCTGCCCTGGGGCAGCACTTAACGGAGCAGGAGATCAATCACAAAGTTGATTCCCTTCTGAGCATCATGACGCTGGAAGAGAAGGTGGGGCAATTGACCCTCTTCACCAGCGATATGACAAGCACCGGTCCGACGATTCGGGATAACTACCTGGAGCTGGTCAGAGAGGGGAAAGTTGGTGCCCTGTTCAATGCGTTTACCGTAGATTATACCAGGAAACTGCAGAAAACGGCTGTTGAAGAGACCCGGCTCGGCATCCCGCTCCTTTTTGGTTTTGACGTCATCCACGGATTCCGCACCATTTTCCCGATACCGCTGGGTGAGACGGCCAGCTGGGATCCAGAGCTGGTGCGGGAAGCATCCCGGGTGGCCGGTCGTGAAGCTGCGGCATCGGGGCTGCATTGGACCTTCGCTCCCATGGTTGACGTTACCAACGATCCGCGCTGGGGACGTACTTCTGAGGGTTCGGGAGAAGATCCCTACCTGGGAAGCGTGATGGCCGCTGCCCGCACACGTGGATTCCAGGGCGATGATCTCTCGGACCATCAAACCGTGATGGCCACGGTTAAACACTTTGCCGCTTACGGAGCGCCGGAAGGCGGTCGCGACTACAACACGGTGAATATGTCGGAGCGACGGCTTCGGGAGATATATCTGCCGCCATTTAAGGCGGCACTGGACGCCGGGGCCTCCACGATTATGACCGCTTTCAACGAACTGAACGGCGTGCCGGCCACGGGCAACAAGTTCCTGATGAACAAAATTCTGCACGAGGAATGGGACTTCAGCGGGTTTACGGTAACCGACTACACCTCGATACCCGAAATGATTACACACGGATACGCCAAAGACGGTCGTGATGCTGCGCTCAAGTCGATAGAGGCCAATGTAGATATGGATATGCAGAGTGGCCTGTACCTGGAGCAGCTGCCGGAGCTGGTACGTAACGAGGAGATACCGGAGGGATACATCAACCGTTCGGTTCGCCGTATTTTGGAGATGAAATACCGGCTGGGACTATTTGAGGATCCCTATCGCTACAGCGATGCAGGGCGTGAAAAGCGTGAGATTCTGAGCGAAGAAAATCGAGCTAAAGCCCGCGAGGTAGCACGTGAGTCGATTGTGCTTCTGAAAAACGAAAATGACCTGCTCCCCCTTCCAAAAGAGGTGGAGAAACTCGCCGTCATTGGTCCGCTGGCAGACAGCCAAGAGCACCTGCTGGGTAACTGGTCGGGCGCAGGGCGAGCCGAAGATAATGTGACCGTGTTACAGGGCATCAAAAACAAGGTGTCCGGTGACACCGACGTCACCTATGTGAAAGGGGCAGATATCAACAGCAGTTCAAGAGAAGGATTTGATGCCGCCGTAAAAGCTGCCCGGGATGCGGAGGTGGCTGTTATGGTGGTCGGCGAAGCGCGGGAGATGAGTGGGGAAGCCTCCGTTCGCGCCCATCTGGACCTTCCCGGCGTGCAGCAGGAGCTGCTAAAGGCGGTTAAAGAAACCGGCACTACTATTGTGATGGTCCTGATGAATGGTCGGCCGCTGGCCATTGAATGGGAAGCGCAGAATATTCCGGCTATCCTGGAGACCTGGTTTGCGGGAACTGAGGGGGGTAATGCCATAGCCGATATCCTTTTTGGGGATGACAATCCAAGCGGCAAACTCCCGGCCACCTTTCCCCGCACTATGGGCATGGTTCCCTACCATTATAATCATAAGATGACGGGCCGGCCGTTTGATCCAAACAACAGCTACACCTCCCGGTACCTGGACGTTGAAAATTCCGCGCTCTATCCATTCGGGTACGGACTGAGTTATACGACGTTTGAGTATGATAACCTGAGTGTAAGTCGAGATTCCATTGGGGTGGCTGGATCGGTGAATGTAACCGTAGATGTGATGAATATCGGCGAACGTACAGGAGAAGAGGTTGTCCAGCTGTATATTCGGGACCTGGTCGGCAGCGTGACACGGCCGGTTAAAGAATTAAAAGGATTCGAAAAGATTCAGCTGGATCCGGGAGAGACTCAAACTGTGAGCTTTAATCTCGGTCCGGAGAAATTGGCTTTTTACAACATCGATATGGAGAAGGTCGTCGAACCGGGTGAATTTAAAGTATTTGTGGGTGGTAACTCCCAAGACGTACTTGAAGGTGGATTTACCGTAGTCGATTAATCCTGATTCTAACTGTAGTGTAGATTGGGCAGATCATTTAGATGGTCTGCCCCATTTTTATTTTTCACATTAAACACCCTGGGATTCTTTCCTTTAATTCTATGGGTATAGAATGCCGAGGCGAACGGCATAGTGGTATTTTGAAGTGAATCTTGAATAAGATACCAAAATGAAATACTCTTATGTGTTGTATTAACGGGAGCAACAGTTACGAGTAAAAATCTTTTCAGCCTTTATATAATGGCAAATACATACTACGACGAGGATGCAGATATTTCTAATCTACATGAAAAGAGTATCGGGATAATTGGATATGGGAATCAGGGCAGGGCCCAGGCATTAAACATGCGTGATTCTGGTGTATCAGATATAATTATCGGTACTGCCAGGGATGAGACTTTCACACAGGCTGAAGAAGATGGTTTCGAGGTTGATGATTTACCAGAGATAGCCAGTAAGTCTGATATCCTTTTTTTATTGATCCCTGATGAAATCATACCCAGGGTTTATCGCGAACAGATATTACCTCATCTTGAACCTGGTAATGTGTTGAATTTTGCCTCAGGATACAATATTACGTTTGAACATATTGTGCCTCCCAGCGGCATCGATACCATTATGATTGCCCCTCGCATGATTGGAGATGGCGTCCGCAGTAATTATCTGAATGGAGAGGGATTTCCGGCATTTATTGCTGTAGAGCAGGATGCTACGGGTGAGGCTCTGCAAACGGCTCTGGCACTTGCCAAGGCGATGGGAGCAACAAAAATGGGATCTATTGAAGTGACGTTTAAAGATGAGACCATGCTGGATCTTCTTGCAGAGCAGGCCATCTGGCCAATGATCATATCGATATTGGTGGAAGCATTTCATTTTGAAGTTGAAAAGGGGCATCCGCCCGAAGCGTCGCTGATCGAAATGTATATGTCTCGGGAACCTGCCTATATGTTTGAGAAAATGGCTGAAGACGGCCTGTTCAAGCAGTTTCCCTATCATTCGCATACCAGCCAGTATGGGCAATTATCACGTATCGAAGCGCTGGACAAATCCTTTATCCGGGAAACACTGGCTGATGCCTACAAATATATTGAAAACGGAAAGTTTGCACGTGAATGGGAAGAGGAACAGGAGAAAGGCCTGCCCAATCTGAAAAGACTCCTTGACCAAGCCTACAATTCGATGATATCTGAAATGGAAGACAAAATTAAAAAACGATGACATGGCAGATTTAAACAGTCTTCAAACCTCAGCCAGATAAGCCGTATATGGTATCTACCCCACTTTTAATTACCAATCTGATAATAGCTGTTGCTGTTATCCTGGTGGCTATTATTGTATTTCGGTGGAGTCCGGTTGTTGCCCTTATTTGTGGAAGTATTTATATGGGACTGGCCTCGGGATTGGGTTTAGTCGAAACCGTTGGCCAGATTACGGAGGGATTTGGTGATCTTATGGCTGCCGTGGGATTGTCTATCGGATTCGGCGTTATCATTGGCCAGTTGATATATGACAGTGGCGGTGCCAGGTCGATAGCTCTTAAAATGATCGATATTTTCCCGGGGCAGCTTGTATTCTACGGAATCGGGCTGACAGCATTTCTTTTTTCGATCCCCGTATTCTTCGATGTTACGTTCGTCATTTTGATTCCTTTAGCACTTGCGCTTGTCAAAGAGATAGGTAAGCCTCTCCCCTACGCAGTGGGGGCGATGGTAATCGGTGCAGCGGCCGCTCATACACTTGTCCCTCCCACTCCCAATCCTTTAGCGGCAGCGGATATCCTGGGATTCGATCTCGGCATAATGATTATAGCGGGTTTGTTGTTTGGGATTCTGGCTGTTTTCCTTTCCATAAAGATCCTGTTTTACTTTTTTGATCTTGGTTTTTGGAATGAGGAAAAAGACCAGATCAAAGAGCCGTTGGAGACCACCGAGGAATATCCTCAAAATGCACCCGGTGCAATAGTTGCCGTTATCCCTATTATAACTCCAATATTGCTGATCCTGAGCGGTACCGCTTGCCAGGCTTTTACTGAACAGGTTCCCGGTATCATTCAGTTTTTAAGTCATAAAGTTACTGCAATGCTTGTCGGCGCTATAATGGCGTATGTCATTGCGGGGAGATGTATGAAGGGAAAAGTAATGACGCAATCTGTTCAAAAAGCTATGGGCTCAGCTGGTCTTGTATTGCTGATAACAGGTGCAGGAGGCTCTTTTGGAGCTGTTATAGAAAGCACTGAAATTGGTACTACGCTGGCAAGCGGGATAAGCAGCTTTTCAAACTCAGCACTTTGGGCGATACTCATCACTTATGGTATAGCCCTGATATTCCGGGTCTCCCAGGGATCAGGTACCGTTGCCTCGATAACGACGATGAACATTATGGCAGGTGCAAGTTTAGCAACTACCGTTGGTCTCCACCCGGTGTGGATAGCATTGGCTGCTCTTTCCGGTGGAATGAGTATTGGCCACATAAATGACAGTGGATTTTGGGTCACCGTAGAGCTCAGTGGTTTTTCCGTAACCGGAGGCTTAAAGATTTATACCTGCGGAGAATTTATTATTTCCATTATCGTATTGACGTTGGCCGTTTTGGGAGGAACTTTTTTACCTGCACTTTAGGACGTCCCCTTATTGGCGCAAATGAAGCACTTTTCGCAATCTCCTTTTTTGAGCTATTCCATCTACGATGTCGCAGTAATGATCCTCACACCTCAGGTCACTTTCTGCGAACTACTGGTTCTGATGTCGTTCAATTAAATAACAGTAATTGAGTGGCTTTCCCTTTTTTTGATTGCGTTCTACGGATTGATACATGCTTTTCAATAATCTTTCAATTGAAGGTCTATAGTTGGTTTTCAGACAATCAATGATGGATCGCTGTGATGAGGTTTTCATATCAGTCTCCTGAATTTAGTTGTGAAAATGATTGTTTTTTAAAACACTAATTCAAGTATCTGAAACCTGATCCTTTAATGCTTGAAAATGAGAAAGCCCTAACGAAGATAAGGAGTTTTTAATCCTGAGAAATTACAAAGTACGTGTTACATTTCTTAGGAAGGCTCTCTGGATCGTTGTTTCTTGGACAAGGAGGCAACCGATAAGAACTTTAATCATTTGAGAATGTTTTCGGCCGTATGCCTGTCAGTAATTAATACATTGATATATTGGCCCTTGAGGGCGGCTTTAATCGCTTTTACCTTGCGCTCTCCACCGGCAATACCTACGGTGCGCTCAACCTTTTTGATTTGATCCAGAGACATGCTGATAACACGCTTATTAAGAGACGTTTCGATGGGGTTTCCATCCTCATCAAAAAAGTGCAGGCATATATCTCCTATAGCACCGTTTTTCTCGAGCTCATTCAGCTCCTGTTCTGAGAAAACATTGCCACTGTTAGCCAATAGTTTTGAGGGCTCAAGGGTGCCAATGCCCACGAGGGCCAACGAGATTGCATTAAACTTTTCAACCGCTTTTTTGACATACTCATCCTGCATGTAAATTTCAGGTGATGACCCTTTCGGCGTTACACCCGGGGCTGGCAGGAAGATTGCTTCCCCATTCACGAGAGAGGAAAGCCGTTTAATAAGGTGGCTGGCATGTGTTTCGGCAGCGGGATTTCCGATACCGCCGAGTATCTGTACTACCTTTGTGTCCTTCACATTACGGATGGGCTGCATAGCATTGACCATAGCCAGCAGCGTAGTGCTCCAGGAAGAGATCCCAAGGGTTTCTCCTTTCGAGAGCGTTGTCTCCAGGTAATAGGAGGCGGCACTTCCAATGCTTCTGAGAATTTCCTCATTATTAGCCTTTGAAGGAGCATCGGCTATAACAACCTCCTTTAGGCCATAGAGTTCTTCAATTTCCTCTTCCATGTCACTGTAAACACCGACGGGAATAGAGACAGATGTCTTGACAATATTTTGTTCATCTGCAGTCTTCAGCAGGCGTGAGATGGTAGCCTGCGAAAGATGCAGCTCTTCGGCAATTTGTTTTTGCAGGTGCCCCTTTTCGTAATAGAGCTGGGCTACTTTGGTAACAAGCCGCAGCTTTGACTTGGATAGCATGTTGACCTTGAATATTTATTCAAAAATTGGCTGGCAATTTATACGAACAAGCAAGATGATGCAAATTTCTTTATTCGATCCCTTTTGAGTTGTTTTAGGGTTGTGTAAGTATCAGGGATGGTCTTTGATTGGAATGAATATATATTCGTTAAAAAATATTTATACATTACCGGAGATTATTTATAATACTAAAGCAAAAGGGATAGATATATAATCAAAGATATATACTAAGAGTAGAGATTAACTGGTAAAAAAATACTTCGGTATGGTGAAATCGACAACAATTGCTAAGCTAACTAATATTACTATAGTTTTCCTGTTATGTCATGTTTGTATCTTGAAGGCACAGCTAGCCAGGGAAGGATATAAGGAAAATACGAAAGATTTTCGGCTGGAAGAGCAAAAGATAAAAGCCTTTCCCACAGCAGAGGGATTTGGAGCATACGCCAAAGGGGGACGGGGCGGAAACGTGCTCCATGTGACCAATCTAAATGATGAAGGCGAGGGAAGCCTGCGGTGGGCAATTGAACAGGAAGGTCCCCGTACGGTGGTGTTTGAAGTATCGGGAACTATTGCCCTTCAAAACGATCTCACCATAGATAACCCATATATCACCATTGCGGGGCAGACGGCTCCCGGCGATGGGATTGCCATCCGGGACGGTTCGCTTGTGATCGAAACGCATGATGTGGTGATCCGTTACATTCGATCACGGCTGGGCGACCTGGGCGAAGAGGGCGATGCTATCTCCATTAGTAGCGGGCATGATATCATCGTAGATCACTGTTCTGGTAGCTGGAGTACTGACGAAGTCCTCTCCGCCTCCACCGACGAGCCAGACCTAACCGACGTAACCGTTCAGTGGTGTTTTATAACCGAAGCCCTGAATCCTGAAAACCATGGTTTCGGCTCACTTATTCGGGGAACCGGTGGAGCCAGGTACAGTTTTCATCACAACCTCTATGCCCACAATCGTGGCCGCAATCCCCGTCCCGGCAATTACGACAGCAATCCACATGATGAAGATCCGGATGGCTTGCTGCTCGATTTCTGGAATAATGTGATTTACAATTGGGGCGGTTCACACGCCGGCTACAATGCCGACTCTGAAAGCGTTACCAAGCTGAACTATGTAGGCAACTTCTTGATTCCCGGTACCAACTCTGAAAATAACGGTATTGCCTATGAGACCGGCTCGCCGTTTAACAAGGCCTATTTTCATGACAATTATTATGATTTTGAAAAACCGGATAGCCCGTGGGATCTTGTAGCATTTGATGAAGACTGGAGTCAACAGCAGGTTGAAGCCTATAAACGACAAAAGCCGTTTCCCACAGGGCCTATTGAGACTGATGCCCCCCGGGAAGCATTTGAGAGTATCCTGTCCCACGGGGGAGCGAGCCTGCCAATCCGGGATACGGTAGATGCGCGCATGGTCGATGATGTTAAGAATCGTACGGGAGCAATAATCGATAGTCAAAGCGAAGTGGGGGGCTGGCCGGAATTAAAGAGCACTTCCGCCCCGGCCGACACCGACCGGGATGGGATACCCGACAGTTGGGAAAAGGAACATGGGCTAAATCCTAATAATCCATCGGACAGGAACAGAACGGCTGACGATGGCTATACCATGCTCGAAAAGTATCTCAACAGCATTGCAGTACCGGGGTAGATGTAGTCAGAGTATAATCCGAAGACACAAATAAAAAGAAGAGGCATTGCAAAACCATTAAAGTCTGTCATTCTGAGATTGTCGAAGAATCTCCTAACTACGGTTGCTGCCTTTAAAGGGAGATCCTGAAACGAGTTCAGGATGACAAGCTGGGTTTTGCAAAGCCTCCAAAGAAGTATAGGATGAGGTAGTTCGCTATGCGGAGATAGGCAAGCGTGCCTTGGTCAAAACTGATCGTATGATGCCTCACGGGACCGGAAGCATGTAAATCATTCTCGCTGTGACGGACCACGGGGAACCTCAACTCACACGCTACCAGCGCGTGATCGTCGATGTTAAATCGAGCAATTAAATTTTGAACAATGAAAACTCTTTTACCTGCAAAACTCATTTGAAAATATCAAAAAGGTCAATCCTCCTGTCCTTCCGCCAGTGGGCGGACTGGCTATTCTCCAAAGAGGACTCGTTGGTCGCATTAGGCAGCTCTCAAAAGTCCCTCTTGGAGCCGTGACCGACTACCGGCGGTAATAGGGAGATTGAATACCTTTTTAAAACGTGGTAAACACGTTTATCTCAAATAAAATAGGGAAGTCATTATGACTAAATGGAACGCATTAAAGCATATAGTTCTGGCATTGATTGGAGTTTCGTTGACTATTGGCTGTGCTGAAGAAACAATGCAGAAACAAGCAACGATTGCCGATAGCGGCGCCCTTTACGGTGAGCGTTACCGCGTCGTCGTTTCAACAGATATTGGGGGAACCGATCCCGATGATTTCCAGTCCATGGTTCACCTGCTTCTGTATGCGGATCTACTCGAAATCGAGGGACTGATTTCTTCGCCATACGGACCCGGAAGGAAGGCCGATATTCTTGAGGTAATTGACCATTATGAACGGGACTATTCGAATCTTAAAAGCTACTCTCCCAGGTATCCTTCACCCGATTCGCTGCGGGCAATTACAAAGCAGGGAGCCATTGACCGTGCTGGTTATCAAGGGTACAGGGAATCCACGGCAGGCTCTGAATTGATCATTGAGCGAGCGCGAGCTGAGGACCCGCGACCGCTGCATGTGCTGATATGGGGCGGTATCGAAGACCTTGCCCAGGCCCTGCACGATGCCCCGGATATCTTGCCAAAGCTGAGAGTGTACTGGATTGGCGGGCCCAATAAAAAATGGAGTCCCGATGCCTACCAGTATATAGTAGAAAATCACCCAAAACTGCAGATTATTGAGACTAATGCCGCGTACCGCGGCTGGTTTGTCGGGGGGAATCAGGCTGGACAGTGGAGCAACACGGGATTTGTTGAGGAGCATGTGGCCGGCAAGGGGGCGCTTGGTGCATTTTTTGCCACTCAACTTGGTGGGGAGATCAAGATGGGTGACACGCCCTCGGTGGCCTGGCTGCTAAAGGGGAATCCTGAAGATCCGTCCCAACCCAGTTGGGGCGGTCGATTCGTGCGCGCGTGGGATCGACCCTATTACCAGTTTGGACAGCTTCCCTCCAAAGAAGACAGCATGCAGGAGTTCGGCATCATGGAACTGGTACTACAACTTGAAACCGACCTGCCGGAGAACCCCGAAGCCTGGCTGGAAGTAACGAACCAGTCGCTTGGCGGATATTTCCCTGGCGACAGGACGGTGCGTTTCCGTTTTTCTCCCAAATCAGCGGAGCCCTATGATTTTGAGATTAAAAGCAATGTGCCTTCACTTGATGGTCAGGCGGGCGGAATTACTGCTGTTACGGCGCCTCCCGCTGCTGCAGATCGTCCTTCAAAAAAGTACCCCAACTGGTGGACTGATGATCCTGCAAAACAGTTCATTGAGGATGGGCATATCGGTGCTAAAACAGTGAACCGCTGGCGGGAAGAATTCCTGCGAGACTTTGCTGAACGTATGGAGCGATGTAGCGTTGGGCAAACAGCGGCACCTTAATTTAGTCACTGGTCGGACTGGGAAACGCTTTGTGAAATTTTAAAGCAGATTGGTTAGTCGAGCCATTCAGTTGAATTTATGTGGCCTGAAGGTTTTGAATATATATTCAATAAAAAATATTTATACATAAAGCCAATTTTCTTATAATAAAACAAGAACATTAATAGAACTACGATATGGATGAACAACAAACAACATTGGGTGTAATATTTGGCAACAGAAATTTCTTTCCAGATCAGCTGGTCAGTGATGCCCGCGAAGAGATACAGGATCTGCTGGATGAGATGGATATCGGCGGTATCATGCTGGCTGAGGAAGAAACCAAGCTCGGTGACGTCGAAACGTACCGGGATGCCGAGAAATGTGCCGACCTATTTAAAAGGCATGAGGATGAGATCGAAGGCATACTTGTAGTGCTGCCAAACTTCGGGGATGAAAAGGGCATTGCCGATACCCTCCGGCTGTCGGGACTGGAGGTGCCGGTGCTGATTATGGCCTACCCAGATGATCTTGATAAGATGGATGTGGCCCGGCGGCGCGATGCGTATTGCGGTAAAATATCGGTCTGCAATAACCTGTACCAGTACGGCATCCCCTTCACTTTGACGGAGAAGCATGTCGATCGCCCGGAATCCAAGACCTTTAAAAACGATCTCGAAAAGTTTGCCAAGGTCTGCAAGGTGGTAAATGGATTGAGTGGTGTCCGTATTGGGGCTATCGGTGCACGGCCGGCAGCCTTTAATACCGTCCGTTATAGCGAGAAGATACTTGAGCGCAACAATATCAGTGTTGTGACAGCCGACCTTTCTGAAATCCTCGGGATGGCAGAAAAGATTGAATCCAGTGATGCGAAGGTTAAGAATACGATTGAGAAGATTAAGGAGTATTCCAATACGGGATTGACAACCGAGGAGAGCCTGCAGCAGATTGCCAAGCTGGATATCGTACTACAAGATTTTGTGAATAAACACAAGCTGGACGCCACCGCCATACAGTGCTGGACTTCCGTTCAGGAAAACTACGGCTGTAACGTCTGCACCAGCATGTCGATGATGAGTGAGAACATGCTGCCAAGTGCCTGCGAGGTGGACGTGACAGGGACACTGACGATGTACGCTATGCAGTTGGCCTCCGACAGTCCCAGTGCGCTGGTGGACTGGAACAACAACTATGCCGATGACGAAGAAAAGTGCGTGCTATTTCACTGCGGCAACTGGGCCAAATCCTTTCTGCCTGATGTGACGATCAGCACTGCTCCCATCCTGGGAACCAGTGTTGGTGAAGAGAACACCGTGGGGGCACTGGAAGGTCGAACGCCGGCTTCAGAGCTCACATTTGGCCGGCTGTCAACCGATGATAACGAAGGGACGATAAGAGCCTACTTTGGTGAGGGAGAACTTACCGATGATCCCCTCAACACATTTGGAACAAGAGCCGTTGCCAGTATTCCCAATCTGCAGGACCTTATGCATTTTGTCTGTAGAAACGGGTTTGAACACCATGTGGTGATGAATGCGTCCAAGACATCAGCAATACTGGAGGAAGCCGTTTCAAATTACCTTGGTTGGGAAGTTTACAATCATAATTCGAATCAACAGAAATAAGAGTATTTGTTATGACTAAGACCAGGAGCAGTGAAGTCGATCTGGTAAAGAAGTCTGCTGAATACAGGAAACGTATTTTGTCCTGCATCAAAAATGCAGGGGCCGGTCACACAGCCGGTAGCCTGTCTTGTATCGATATCCTGAATGTGTTATACAACCGGGTGATGAATGTATCACCAGAGAATTTTGGCGACAAAAATCGCGACCGGTACATCCAAAGCAAAGGCCATTCCGTGGAAGCCCTGTATGTCACCCTTTCCGACCAGGGATTTTTCCCCGATGCCGATATCGATACGTTTTCACAGTACCAGTCGCACTATGTGGGACATCCTACCCGGAAAGTAGCGGGTGTGGAGCACAATACCGGTGCACTCGGGCACGGACTCTCTATGAGTGTCGGTATAGCGCTGGCTGGGAAAATGGATAAGGCGCCTTACAAGGTATACACTCTTCTCGGTGATGGCGAGCTTGCTGAAGGATCAAATTGGGAAGCATTGATGGCGGCCTCTCATTACAAGCTGGATAATTTGGTTGCTATCGTCGACTACAACAAACTTCAGATTACAGGTCCGGTCAGCAATGTATGCAATGTCGAACCTTTACGGGAAAAATTTGAATCCTTTGGCTGGCATGTCCGGGAGGTTGACGGCCATAACCTTGACGCCATGGAGCAGCTTTTCAAAAGCGCCCCGTTTGAGAAAAATAAACCCAACATGGTGATTGCACATACCACTAAAGGTAAGGGGATTAGCTTCATTGAAGGTAATTACAAGTGGCACCACAAAGTGCCCGATGATGAGCAATATGAAGATGCCATCGCCGAACTCAGCCAAGTCACATAAGATTTTTAATAACTGCGAATAATGAATATGAAAAATCTTGAACAGGAACGAGCGAACCAGTACGTATTTGCCGAAACCCTGGAAGAGCTGGCGGAAAACGATTCCGATCTTATAATAACCACCAGTGACTCCAGGGGTTCGGGCAAGCTGGTACCGTTTGCGGAAAAATATCCCGATCAAATTGTAGAAGTAGGAATTGCGGAACAGAACCTGGTGGGTATCTCAGCGGGATTGGCCTCCACCGGTAAAAAAGTGTTTGCGATATCGCCCTCGTGCTTTTTAACGGCGCGTTCACTCGAGCAGATCAAAAATGATGTGGCCTACTCCGATCACCCCGTAAAACTGGTAGGGATCAGTGCCGGCGTCAGTTACGGGGATCTTGGCTCAACGCACCACTCCATCCACGATCTTGCGGTGCTCCGGGCCATCAACAACATGGCGATCATTGTGCCGGCCGATAATTTTGAGACGCGTGAGGCAACAAAGTTTGCCTATCACCACGATAAACCCGTATTCTTGCGATTCGGGAAGAAACCGATGTACACCCTTCATGCCGAAGGGACTAAGTTTGAAGTAGGAAAAGCGATTACGGTCCGGGAGGGCGATGACCTGGCGTTTATCGCTAATGGCGAAACGGTATATCGCTCTATGCAGGCCGCCCTGAAGCTTGAAGAGCACGGGATACAAGCCCGGATCATAAGTATGCACACCATAAAACCGTTTGATACTGATGCGGTGTCAAAAGCGGCGGAAGAATGTGGGGGGGTCATCACGGTCGAGGAGCATATGATCAACGGCGGACTCGGGGAAGCCTGCTCGGCGCATTTGCTGGAATCGGGTTATTCGGTACCGTTCAAACGGATGGGAATACCCGATGAATACACGGTAACAGGTCCGCAAAATGATATTCTAACACACTACGGAATTTCCGAAGAGGGATTAACCCAAACAGCCTTAGAATTCCTGAAAACGAAAGTCAGTACGCTATGAAACATCTCGTCTTTGCCCTGGTCGGACTTCTGCTGTTTTCATGCAGCCAGCAACCTGCCGAAAATGAGAAACCGAAAATGGCGGTGGTGATATCCACACTAAATAACCCGTGGTTTGTGGTGTTGGCGGAATCTGCGGCAGAGAAAGCCCGTGAGATGGGCTATGAAGCCACTATTTTTGACTCCCAAAACAACTCCGCCAAGGAAGCTGAGCATTTTGAGAATATCATCGCTTCCGATTATGATGCCATCCTGCTGAACCCTACCGATGCTGATGGGTCGGTAGTAAATGTGGAGATGGCGAAGGATGCCGGAATCCCTACGTTCTGTATGGACCGGGAGGTCAATTCCAGGGATGCGGCCGTTTCACAGGTGCTGTCCGATAGTTTTTCTGGATGTGTAAAGTTGGGAGAATATTTTGTGCGGGAATTGGACCGCTCGGGAACGTATGCAGAGCTGTTGGGCCTGGTGGGCGATAACAATACCTGGAACCGGTCGATGGGATTTCACAGCGTAGTCGATAAGTTCCCGGACCTGGAGATGGTGGCCCAGCAAAGTGCCGATTTTGACCGCAACAAAGCGATGGAAGTGACCGAATCGATTCTGCAGGCCCACCCCAATATCGACGCCATATTTTGTGGCAACGACGCCATGGCAATGGGAGCCTACCAAGCCTTGGTTGCCGCTGGGAAAGCAGACCAGGTGAAGGTGTTTGGATTTGACGGGGCTACCGACGTGCTCAATGCCATAGCGAAAGGCAATATCACAGCTACCGGCATGCAGTTTCCCAAAATGATAGCCACAAAGGCAGCCGAATTTGCCGATCAATACCTGGATGGCGATCGTGATATCGCCGGCAAAATCCCGATCGATGTGGAGTTGGTTACCCAGCAAAATATTGAAGAATATAGATAGTCAGCCATGAATAGATTCGTCAAATATGGGATATTGGGGATTGCTGTTGTAATTATCCTAGTCAATTCAATAAACATCAGGAACCTGGAGGAAGTGCGTTCCGAAGCAAATGAGGGGGACTTTGATGCGGCTACCTATGCACAGAACTTCTGGGAGCAACAGCGAAGCTCATCCCTGGAACAAGCGGTAAATATTGAAAGGCTGCTGGACAGTTTAGAGCAAAATTTTGATTCAACGGCCGCCCGCGGGGAACAGGTTGGTATCTCCGATTACCGCTATTTTCTGGTTAGAGGTCAGGGGACAATCCAGGAAATGTTGGAAGATGATGTCTTGGTCAGCCTGGATGGCTCCAACAACGTAAGGCTTGCAACGGGATTTATTTTTGGGAATACTATTCGAAATGCGGTCCCGCAGATCGATATTGGTGAGTTCGTTAATATGACGCAGTTTAACCAGGTATCGATTCAAATTAACGAATTGGTGGAAGAGCAGGTCGTCCCCACCCTCACTGAACAGGCCGGTATTGGAGAAAACGTATCATTTGCAGGAGCGCTCTCCATTAACGTTGAAAGCCGCGAGCTGGATTCTCTGCGCATTATTCCTCTAAGAATAGATATGGAGGATTAATTGTGGGGAAAGGCACACAGGAGACACCGATACTAGAGGCAAAGCACATTTCCAAATCGTTTGCAGGTCCGCTTGTCCTGAAGGATGTGAATTTTAGCGTATATCCCGGCAAAGTGACCGCCCTGATCGGTGAGAATGGAGCGGGAAAATCCACACTTATGAAAATTCTGTCGGGTGTTTATACCGATTATGAGGGACAGGTTGTGCTTAGAGGCGATCCCGTACGGTTTGACAATCCACGGCAAGCCCAGGAAGCCGGTATCTCCATCATACTGCAAGAGCTGAATGTGCTGCCCAATCTCACGATAGCAGAGAACATCTTTTTGGGTCGCGAACCGGAAACTGCTTATGGAACGGTTGACAAGCAGCAGTTGAGAAAAGATTCGAAGCGATACCTGGAGATGCTTAAAATGGAAGCTACTCCAGAAACCAAGGTCTCCAGCCTGAAGGTGGCCCAGCAACAACTGGTGGAAATTGCAGGTGCCCTCTCCTACGATGCCAAGATTTTGATTATGGACGAACCGACATCGGCGCTCTCCGATACCGAGGTTGAGATCCTGTTCGATATAATCCGGGAGTACAAGAAACAGGGCGGCGCGGTGGTCTACATTTCTCACAAGCTGGAAGAGCTCTTTGAAATTTCGGATGAGATTGTAGTCATGCGGGATGGGGAAATTGTGGACACGGGTCATACCGAATCGTTTGATAGAAACCGCATTGTAAAGGGGATGGTGGGACGTGAAGCTCGCAAGGTATTTATCCGTAAAAAAGCAGACTATGGCGAAGAAGTATTCCGGGTCTCTGATTTTGAGCTTTTCCTTAAGCGGGAAACGGGGGACTGCAACCTGCATGATATTAGCTTTTCAGTCCGACGGGGAGAGATCGTCGGAATATTTGGGTTAATGGGAGCGGGGCGTACCGAGCTTCTTGAAGGGTTGTTTGGAGCTTTTCCGAAACAGTCCAAGGGCACGATTTTTATCGAGGGGCAGCAGGTGGCGATCCGTTCTGTGGAACAGGCAATCCGTGCAGGAATGGCCCTGGTTCCGGAGGACCGAAAGACTCAGGGGTTATTTTTGGGGATGAGTGTATCGCAAAATTTGACGTTGGCTGCCCTTGTCAGTCGGTTTCCGGGAGTCATGGCCCCTGAAGCACGTGAGCGAGAGTTAGTCACCGACTATATAAACAAATTGAATATTGATACACCCTCCCCAACAAAACCAATCAATCAGCTTAGCGGCGGTAACCAGCAGAAGGTGGTCATAAGTAAATGGCTGGCCACTCAGCCCAATATCCTCTTCCTCGACGAGCCCACCCGCGGTATCGATGTAAACGCCAAACGAGAAGTGTATGAGCTGATCAACCAGCTGGCCGAAGCAGGAAAAGGTATTCTACTCGTTTCATCCGAACTACCTGAAATTTTGACCCTTTCCGATCGCATTCTCGTACTGGCCAATGGTACCATTACCGCCGATATGGACCGCGAGGAAGCTACCAAAGAAAAAATTATGCACGCAGCAATTCCAAATAGGTAAGTATGAATAACAATAGTCTCAGTATTTCCATACCAGGTATTTCATGGCAAAAATTTCAGTCGCTCATCGCCATTCTTTTGTTGAGTGCCTTGTTGGCAATGCTGACCGACAACTTTTTGACCACAGAAAACCTGTGGAATGTACTCCGTCAAATCTCTGTGAATGTGTGCATTTCAGTGGGGCTTACCCTGGTTATCCTGACGGCGGGCATTGATCTTTCGGTGGGCTCGGTGCTGGCATTCGGCGGAGCGGTGACCGCGGGGCTGTTGAAAAACGGCGTTGAAGTTCCGGCCTTCAACCTTTTTCTTGAATTTACAGTGATGGGTGCCATCATCGCTGGTCTCTCGGTATCCACCTTTCTGGGATGGATCAACGGCATTGCTGTTACCAAATTGAGGATTCCATCTTTTATAGCTACGCTGGCAATGTTAACCATGGCCCGTGGCCTGACGATGCTGTGGACCGGTGGATTCCCGATCACCGGGCTGGGCGACTCCTTTACCTTCATCGGAACAGGTTGGCTCCTGGGGATGCCGATGCCGGTCTGGATTACCGCTGTTGTAGTGGGGCTGGCCATGATTTTAACCAATAAAACCAAACTCGGGCGGTATATCTATGCCATCGGAGACAATGAGGAAGCCGCCTACCTGTCTGGTATCAATGTCAAGAGGGTGAAGATGATTGTGTACTCATTGGGCGGTCTGCTTGCGGGCGTCGGGGGATTAATTGTTACAGCACGACTTGATTCTGCACAGCCCAACGCGGGTTTTGGCTACGAGCTTGATGCTATTGCCGCTGTCGTGATCGGGGGCACCTCACTTTACGGCGGGCGCGGAACGATCATGGGGGCCGTGTTGGGAGCTCTCCTGATCGGCGTTCTCAACAATGGGCTGGTGCTGCTGAATGTATCACCATTTTGGCAGCAGGTGATCAAGGGATTGGTGATATTGATCGCTGTTGGTCTAGACCGGTTCCAGGCGGAGGGCACGGAATGAACTCGGAAGAGAAATACATATTGGCCATTGATCAGGGTACGAGCGGTACGAAGTCGCTGATCTTTTCTTCAAAAGGAAAGCCGGTTGCAAAAGGGCACGCGGCGCTGAATTCACAATATCCCCAAACCGGGTTTGTAGAACAACAGCCGGATGAGATTTACCAAACTGTTTTGTCATCTGTTGCAGAGTGCCTGGAAGAGTTTACCGGAAAGGGATATCAATTATCCGACATTCAAGCGTGTGGAATTACCAATCAGCGCGAAACATTTTTGCTGTGGGATCAATCCGGAAATCACCTGACGGAAGCGGTGGTGTGGCAGTGCAAACGATCTGTTGAGATCTGCCGGCGATTGAAGGAAGAGGGATGGGAGCAGGAGTTTCGGGAGCGGACCGGTCTCCTGATTGATCCCTATTTTTCCGGCACAAAGTTGCTTTGGCTGATCGAAAATGATGACGATCTGAAAGCAAAAATGAAAGCCGGGGAAGTCTGTTTCGGGACGGTAGATACCTGGCTCCTTTATCGGCTAACCGGTGGAGAGCAGTATTTTACCGATGTCACCAACGCATGTCGGACGATGTTTTTCAACATTCATGATCTGCAATGGGATTCATATTTACTGGATCAATTTGGTTTAGAATCACTCAATCTACCCGAAGCCCTGCATTCCGGATCCGATTTCGGCGAATCCGATTTCGAAGGTCTTTTGGAACAACCAATACCCATTGAAGCAATGATTGGCGACAGTCACGCCGCAGCATTTGGCGAGCAGTGTTTTGAAAAAGGTACGGCCAAGGCCACACTGGGAACGGGCTCATCCATTTTGATGAATACTGGTGATGAACGTTACCCGACCGTTGATGGCCTGTTGGGAACCATCTCTTGGAGTACCCACGAAACGGTAGCCTATGGACTTGAGGGCGCCATTGTGAGTTGCGGTTCTACGCTGGAGTGGCTGAAAAACCAGTTGGGGATCTTCGAGGATACCTCCCAAATCCAGGATCTCATTGTGGATGTTGGAAGCTCAGACGGTGTTATGATCCTCCCCGCCTTTAGTGGGATGGGTGCTCCCTATTGGGATATGGAAGTACGCGGAAAAATCGCCGGCCTTACGTTCGGATCTGACAAACGACACCTTTTGTTCGCAGCGGTTGAAACCATCCCATTTCAAATCAGGGCTGTTATTGATACGATCAAACAGGCCACAGGCATTGAATTAAAAGAACTAAACGCCGATGGAGGCATCTCCAAGAATAAAATAATCATGCAGATGCTTTCGAACCTTCTGGGAATTAAGGTGAAAAATCCCGGGTTTGAGGATGTATCCGCCTGGGGGGTTGCAACAATTGCCGGGTTGGAGCATGGAATGTTTAAAAGTTTGGATAACCTCAAAGAGCTTCGGCAAGAAGAAAAAAAGTATTCGCCCATCCCCAATTCTGTTGAGATAAAAGAGCGTTACCTTCGGTGGAAAAACTGGGTCGAAAAAGAAGTAAACTCATAACCCAAACAGGCAAATGACCAGGAATCTCTTGTACGATTTCTCTCCTATGCCAACGAGTTTGATATAGAAGCCGGTATTAAGATCCTACTCAGGGTTATTGCTGAAGTATTAATGAAGGACTGCAAGAGCTGCAAGCGGGCTGTTCAGAAACAATTAATTCTTGAATAAGAACCGGGACGAATATTCACCGGATCGATGTATTTACTACCTTTTGAAGTCCCTTTCTTTTGGAAAAACTATTGGCAACAAAACCAGTGCGCACTAATCCTGCTAACAAGGCAATTGAACCGCTCAACATTGCCAACCATCCCACGTCGGGCTGAAAAAGTAAAATGACGGGCCAGAGAATTTGCGAGATCTTGGGAATAGCGATAAATACCAACACCGCCCATCCTACATTTAACGCCAGGGGCAGGACCAGGTACCGAATCTGTTGCCAAAGGTTTTGGGGAAGCGGGGACTGGCCAGACTTCCAGCGTTTTAACCGTCTCAAGGTGAAGAACACACCTGCTATTTGTAGCAATAGGATCACAATCAAAACCATTATTACTGATATCGACGCCAGGTCTAATGTGCTTTCAACAGGATTGTTACTCAACAGCATACGGATAATGTTATCGGCTATTTCCATCTGTTGTTTGCTAAACAATGGGGTGTAGGTATTCATCAGCAGAACCACGCCGAGGTTTTGCTCGGGGACAAGGATAATATCCGACAGATATCCCGGAGCTGCACCACCATGGACTACCACCGGAGTCCCATCAAGCGTTGTGACCGCCCATCCCATTCCGTAATGGCCTCGCCCTGGCGCCTCTACTGCAGGTTGATGAAGTATCTCCATCCCTGCCACCGACAGAACCTGATGGTCCCGGTATCGGCCACCATTTAGCTGGGCAATAAGATAATGAGCCATGCTTTCCAACGAGCACATCTGGTAACCGGCCGAAATCGCCCCTCGAACAAAGGGCAGACCGCTGGACGGCATTGACTGCCCAAACCACTTCCGGTGGGCAGTTGCCAGACCGAATTTCACTGCCTTGGGTCGAGAAGTAAAGCATCGGGTCATCTCCAGGGGATCAAATATTTGCTCCTGGATATACTCTTCGTACGACACTCCGGTAACCTCCTGAATCACCATTCCGAGTATAATGTAGTTGGCATTCGAGTATTGGAACCGACTGCCGGGTGGGACAGTAAGGTTGAATTTTCCCAGGTTCCGGACCTGTTTCTCGATTGCATAGCCAGTCGTATCCCCATCGCTCATTTGAGCAAGGCCGAAGGAGGAAGAGATGCCACTGGCATGGGTCAACAGGTGACGAAAGGTAATTTGGCCGGAAACTTCAGGCTGCCAAGTGTGGAACCAAGGCAGGTATTGGGTTGCCGGCGCGTTCACATCAATTAATTCTGCTTCAACAAGCTGCATAATAGCCAATGCGGTGATTGATTTTCCTGTCGATCCCAGCATAAAGGGTGTCTGCGGGGTAACCACATTACCCGATAGGTCAGTTTGTCCATATCCTTTCAAATGCACGATCTGATCTCCTTTGACAATAGCTAGGGCCGCCCCCGGAATGTCAGCCTCAACCATCTGGCCTTGCAGGTACCGATCGATCTCTGGGAAATTGGCAATGGTTGGCTGTGCTTGGAGGTGACCACCAAGCCCGGCCACAAGCAGAAGATTCAGGAAGATCTCTTTTAAAAATGAGGCGTTCATTTCGGAATCCTCATTAATGATGATGGGAATACCCCCCATATCCATGGCCAACTGGCTATCTACCACTTCAAAATGTGCCATCATGCCTGCTGTTGCATGCTCCAGGATATGGCAGTGATACATCCATTTGCCGGTGCGATGGTCGGGCAGCCATGCGATTTTGACTTTACCATCCCGTGGTATATTGAAGGTATCTTTCCAGGCGTTGAATGCCGGGGCCTGCCCGTTGACCTCCAGCACCTGGAAGAAGAACCCGTGCAGATGGAACGGGTGGTCAAGCATGCTGGGGTTGCTGATCTCCCAGATCTGCAGTTCACCCGATTGCACGGGCGCATCATGCAGGTGACTCACGTCGTTAATGGTGAAGTCCACACCGTCTGTCCAGCTTCTTTTGCCGTGGAGCTAAATCGTTTTGTTGGCTGAAGTATCCTGTGAGGCCAACGGTTCTATTAGTCGCAGGTTTTCAGGGATAAAGGCAATCGAAGGCTTGCGGTCTCCTACGGAAATAGTAGCCAATTTCAAGCGCTCACTTTCCTTTGGTCCCCGGTTGAAGGGAAGCGCCTCAATGGCTAAGGTTTCGCCTACCTCAAACGGACCGGCAATAACATCATAGCGTTCACCCGGAGTAACCAGCACTTCGGTGACGGAATAGGGCTTTTCCAGCAGTCCCCCGTCCGTTCCGATGACTTGGAATGGCTCTCCACCAAGGTGCAGCAAGATATATCGAGCGCTCGAAGTATTGGCGAACCGCCAACGCTCTTGTTGTCCGGCATTGACTTCAATGACGGGTTGCTCCTTCCCGTTGATTAGCAGGGTCTCACCCTCCCGGCCATCATGGCGTTCCATCCAGCGGGCCAGGAACCAGCCGGGCTGTTTAAATTTGTTGCCCTTGGTCAGCTTCATATCATCAATCAGAAACAGCCGGTCGGCATCCACCGTTGGATCGTTTGGATCCTCCACAACCAACGCACCATATAGTCCTCGCTCCAGTTGCGTCGGTTCATTAAAATGGGGATGGTACCAGTAGGTGCCAGCGTCTGGCAGGACAAACCGGTACTCAAAGGTCTCCCCGGGTTGAACCGGTTTCTGCACATCTTCAGTGCCGTCCATCAGCGACGGTATTCTCAGCCCGTGCCAGTGGATGGTTGTGGGTTCACCCAGACTGTTCGTAAAGCTTACCACCAGGGTATCACCTTTACGGGCTTTGAGTACCGGTCCGGGCACTTGCCGGTTATATCCCCAGGCCTCGATTCACTTTACCGGGTGCCAGCTCCCATTCAAACCGGCTGGCTTCAAGTTTGTAGGTTACGGGTTTAGGTTTCATTGCTGTGTTCTCACTATTTGATTGTTGATTTTGAAAGTATGTGGTTCCCGAATTAACCACAGAATTTCCGAAACTGCTGGCCACATTTTTCCCCGTAGGAACCTGATAGAGGAACGTAATTCCAGCTATCATGGCGCCGGCCAGGAATATTTTTTTGCTTGTTAAATTCGTTTTCATCGCCTTATTCTCGCTCGTTCATGTTAGTTAGAAAATTAGGCTGCCCACTTACGGGCAGCCTATTGACTTACTACTGGCAGCATCTACATCCGCACGTGCAAGCAGCTTCACATGAGCATTCTATACAATCGCAAGAAAAGCTCGCGCAGCTGCTATAATTGGTGTTGGTTTTAGGCATTGAATTTTTCATGGTATCACCCATTGTTAGTTAAAGGTTGATACAAATATACAGGGGCATGGGTGACTCCCTGTTACAGAACCTTGGGATGGAATTATATCTTTTTGGGTTTTATACCAGATCCAGGGCTTTCATCCTCGCGTCTCCTATCTTCTTAAAATGGGAAGGAGTTAGTCCCGTCGTCTTTTTGAATTGTGACGAGAGATGGGCTACGCTGCTGTAGTCCAGCAGGAAGGCAATTTCAGAGAGACTGAGCTGATCATAGACCAGCATCTCCTTAACTTTTTCGATGCGCTGCTCGATAAAATAGTTTTCGATCGTTCGTCCCTCAACCGAGGAAAACAGGCTGCTCAGGTAAGTGTATTCGATAGCCAGTTTTTGGGAAAGGTATTTGGAAAGAGTGCTATCTCGATCCCTTCCCGTGACTTCATTCCGGGCCTTTCCGATTATCAATTGCTTGGCTTTCTCAATCAGCTGGTTTAGCCGGGTGTCAATGATTTCCAGGCCGATTGTTTCCAGTTCGGTGCCCAGACTTTGTTTCGTTTCCTCATCCAGTGAATTACAAAGATGGATTTCCCCAATCCGAATGTCGTGATGCGGAATGCCAAGGGAAATTAGTATGTGTTCGACGGCCAGAATACACCGTCCGCACACCATGTTTTTTACGAAAAGGATTTGCATCAATTCCCTCTCTGAACTTTTGTTATTGATGCAATAAATAGGCTAAAACAACAGCTTATGACTAATATATTGAAGTGCTAAATTAGAACAAATAGGGCCAAAAAAATTTTGAATCGAAATATATAGGTTCTTACTTAATTGGTTTTACAAATAGATATTCAGTGTTGAGATAGTTTCTGATTGCTTATTAACGCAACATGGCCCTGACTTCATCAATTAACTGGGCGATAGTACTGAGCGCAGCGGGCGTTTTTCAAGGGCTGTTTCTTGTATTTATTATCCTTGCCTTGGGAAATAAAAAGAATAAATCTAGCAAGCTGCTATTGAGTGGAATTATCCTTAGATACAAAGTAATACCAGACAGATGAGTTTTGTAATAAAAAGCATATTTAAAAAGGTTGTGGACCAGGCTGAAAAAGAAGGCTTGCCTCCTAAGGCCATTTCTCATTTGAGGATCGAGGATATTCTTCAAAATGAATCCAAATACGCCCCAACTGAACCATTCTTTGAACTCTACGAGATTATCGACAAACATCTGGAACCTGGGTTTTCCATACGGGTGGGTCAACAAAGGATGGATTTTAAACTTTCATAGCCCGGGAAGAACAGATGAGTGGCATTGATCAGCAGATAACTGCCGAACGAAATGATGAGCAATATCCCCAGCCATTTTTGGACGTAACCCGAGATATACACGAGATAACCAAGAAGCAGAATATGAAATCCAAACACCATCAGCCCATCGACCAGGTATCATCAAAGGCATGAAGAAGATGCCATACTTGGTCGGTTGCCAACGCCTTCAAGTCGGCGTCGTTAGTGTCGTGACTTCCACGTAATTAAGTATCGCAGCCCCCCTACATGGCTGCATAGACCACCCGAAAACAACTGCGAGGAAGCCGGCGGTCGATTGTTCAAAACCGGGAGTCTTATAAAGCAGGAGTACGACCAGCATAAAACTGATCACTGGTTAGGGGGAATAGGTAGTAGGCCGGTACAGTAAAGGCCCTGTTTTCGCAGAAAAGCTGCAGCATGACTTCATGGGGTGGGGACCACTTTTGGGGAACTGTGAGGAGGGGTGAACTGGTGGTAAGATAATGGTTAGGTGCACATTCAGGAATCCAGAGTATTCTTTCTACGAGCGAAGAATATTTAGAATTTTCGGTACAATTCGGAATGGCACGGCCCCTGCCGTAACCTCTTCTACACTACCAGCTGTCAACACGTCCATTTGAGGACAATAAAACAGCCAGCAACCAGTCGAGCCCGTGTGCCCTACAACTGGCGGCATCGGATGTAGCGGGGAGAAGATTCGAGGAAGGCGGAAACGCATGAGACCGAGTCCATACTCGATGGGCCAGCTGGGTGCACGCAACGCTGCCCGATCGAGAGGAAAGCCAAATCGATTCCAGTTTTCCTGCATCAAGCTAAACGTCTTTTGATTCTGAAATATATCGTTTTGCACAAGATGGCGTAGAAAGGTTAATGTATCCCTTGCCGTGCTGTATATGCCCCTGATTGAGTGAATTAAGTGAGGAATCTGAATTTCTTGCCCATTAGCACGAAGAATCATAGGGTCTGGCGTTGGATCTATGGGCCCAGAATGACCAGGAAAGTAGGTATGCGTAAGGTTCATAGGTTCGATAAACGTCTTCCTGTGAACCTCAGCCAATGTCAGTCCGGTAACTTCCTCAATTATTGCTATGAGTAGCATGTAGTTTGTGTCTGAATAGCGAACTTTTGGTCGTTTCGCGGTAAGGTCTTGTGGCGGGAAATGGGGCTGAAGCCGGTTTCGGACCAACGCCGCCATATCTTCTAATGTAACTTCCCTATCGCCTTCCTCGACCACTTGGTCAACCAGACTCTTGCCGTTTTTGGGACTGTCTTCCAGCCAGTCCGCCAGGCCAGATGTATGAGAGAGCAAATGCCTGACTCTAATCCTTTCTGTATAATCAACTCCATTCAGGTTATGCAGTCCCTTGGTGAGTGTATCCGGCAGGTAGGTGGAAATCTTGTTATTGAGATTCAACGCTCCAGTTTCACTCAACTTCATAACAATGGCAGCGTTGTACATTTTATCAATACTGGCAAGAAAAAAGGGCGTATCCTGGTTTACCTTCTTATCATCCGCATCCGTCTTCCCTTTTGTACCAATCCATTGAAATGATCTATTAATACTCTCCAGAGCTATGATAGCCTGCTTGATTGGTTTTCGGGAGGTTAGACTTTCAAGCAATTGCTGCAAGCGGTGCTTTTTTGATTCTATTTGATTGACCATTCTTATTGGCACCTCCATAATTTTAATTGGCTTCTTCAATAGCAGTTTTGCCAATCTCTTTTTTCATCATTAAAGCAATTAATAGCATAAATAATGGAGCTGTAATCGCCCAGGGAGTTGCAAGAAGCAATAATTGTTCAGAAAAGTCGGGATAGAAATAAACAAATGCTATCAAGGGGGTGGTAAGTGTGTGAGCTATAAAGGAATATCTGACCCACTTTTGGAATCCACGATTTTCAAATATTGGAATTGCAATAAACGCTCACTCCGGTTCATCTCCGGACCTTTGGCGTCCACTACCTGCAGAAGGGAGGCAACCTTAATTTGCATGGTTGCATTGGGCCCGACATACTTGTGCAGTCCGCTGATGGGGAGCCCGTACATGCTCGACTCGATATAAAACGCTCGCGTTGGTTCATCGAAAAAGTTATACTGGACAGCTCGGATATCCTGGAAATCAGAATCCGGACTTGTTTTGAACTTTCCTTGGAACTCGGCCCTGAAGTTATGCAGTTTCTCTTTTCCAATGGCACCGCAGTACCGGATGTATTTTTGAACGGGCGGCGGAAGATGGACTAACTCGTCTTCCGTAAGTAACTCCGGAGTGGAATATCGGCTGAGCCCTTTTTTTACTTCAGATTTGAACCGGTTTTCATAGCTGGTCGGCAGTTGACCAACAAATGCAATAATTATGGGCACTATCAGGATCAGATTAGCTATCGTCCCGTATTTGGCATCTCTCCACGAACTGATGATGAGGGCCTGTGAAATAATAACGGCAGCTGCTCCTACCATCCACCAAGAATCGTTTTTAAGCACATAAAGGATCCCTGTGGTAAGAAAAAGTAAGGCCGCCAATAACCAAAACATCCCAGCCGGTTTGGATATTTCCTGGGTTAACTGCTCAACCGATGCTAAATTAAAGGCTTTAACGAACCCCAGCAGATGAATTAAGCCGTGAACGACAGCAACAGATAAGAATAAAATTTTAGTCATAGCTTGATTTATAGTCCATATTTTTTGATTGAAGCGCAATTTGTACTGTCGGTAGTTGTGTGAGGACTAATAAGAGGATTCCAACCGATCCATAGATGAGTTGAAGAGGAGGTTCCGAATGGTAACCAATCATGGCTATTTCTACACCAATCCATATGATCAACAGCCTTATCGGTCGTTTCTCTCTGTTTTACGATTAGCAGAAGTGCAACCACTCCTAACAAATAGACAAACAGCTGGAAGGACCAAATGGCTTGGTTGTAGTCGGTAAATACCCGTAAAAATTGATCAAAAGTAAACGGCAAATCTCCCATTTGATCAGGCCTTTCGTGTTAGCAACTAAAAACAGTATAAGATTTACGGGAATTTACTGTGGCGGGAGATTCGATAATTATCTGTGGGGAAATGTCTTAATAGGTGTGATTCAGACTAGTACACTGAAGACAAGTGGGAAAGAAATTTTTGTTTGATGATAGTTGGAGTTGAAGAAAATGCCTTACACTTTCGCACTGCGCTGTGTATAATAGTTTCTGCAAAGGCCTCTACAGATGCGATAGCTATTTATAATCAACGGGCGGGACTGAAATACAGAAACGACTACTCTTTATTTTCTCTTTTCAGCTGATAACTATATGCGCTAAAAATCAAGTGCAAAAACGAATTCAGTTATCGGTACAGTTGGGAATTATCTCTCGAATTCTCTCATCTTTCATATTACAGGTGAGAGACTATACACTTAGTGGCAGTTATTCCGTTACGGTATATTGACCATTTACATCTAATTTTTCACTATCCAATTTTACTCCGAATTTATCTGCATTCCATCCTCTTGATGCATTAGATATTTAGCTTGAAGTATTTTCTAGTATCCTTAAATTATTAAGAAGCCAGAGATATGAAACCTTAGCGGAGGTGCCGATGCTTCAGCAAGCACCCGAATATATCAAAGACCCTCGGTGGCAGCTTTCAAGGGATGATTTTGTTCCTGCCTATCTGAAACTCTATGAAATCAACCGCTCGGTGTTTGAAGAGCGCATTGAGGAAGGCCTGAAGGTTTTGAAAAACTGCGAAGTCTGTCCAAGGGACTGCAATGTCGACCGGACTAACGACGAGCATGGCATTTGCAGAACTGGGCGGTTTGCGTATGTCGGTAGTTATTTCCCACACTTTGGGGAAGAGGACTGCCTGCGCGGATGGAACGGGTCTGGGACCATTTTCTTCTCGTTCTGCAACTTGAAGTGTGTTTTCTGCCAGAATCACGAGCTCTCCTGGGAGGGAGCCGGACAAACTGTTACACCCGACCGGCTTTCCGACATGATGATCGAACTTCAGGAAAGAGGGTGTCATAACATCAATTTTGTGACACCGGAACACGTGGTGCCCCAAGTGCTGGAGGCCATTCCACCCGCCATAGAGAAAGGCTTGCGGCTGCCCATTGTTTACAATACCAGCGCGTTTGACTCGCTTCATTCCCTGGAGCTGATGGAAGATATCGTGGACATCTATATGCCCGATTTCAAATTCTGGGATCCCGATCTGTCCCGTTTCTATACCACCGAGCGGCGCTATCCGGAGGTAGCCCGAGCTGTGGTCAAAGAGATGCACCAGCAGGTTGGCGACCTGAAATTCGACGAGAACGGGCTCGCGCTTCGGGGGCTGATCGTCCGTCACTTGGTGATGCCAAATGGAACGGGCGGCGCCGAAGAGATCTTCCGGTTCCTGACCGAAGAGATTTCAGAAGACACCTATGTTACGGTGATGGACCAGTACCGGCCCGACGCACAGGTTACAAAGAAACCAGATCGTTACGAGAAAATCAGCCGGAGGACCAGCCGGAAAGAGTTTAGGAAAGCAAAAAATGCGGCACGGCAAGCAGGACTATACAGGCTGGATGAGCGTTGGAGAAATCCACGTTCGTTCCGGAAAATTCCCTTTTTTTAGGTTTGACTTGGTAACCAACTTTTGGGCATAAAAAATGAAGTAGTCACGTTCCCATTAACACGCTTCTTAAAGACAATTGACCAATAATTTCCTCTCTTTTTAAGACTTGCCATGGTGATACATTTTGATTTAATATTCGCCTCAATGTATCACCAAATCAAGAAAAAATGTCTGTTTTGTGAAAACTTTTAACTGAGAGGATCATCAAAAATGAGGCTTAAGTACTAAAAACCCCGCTTAAAATGAATTAAGCGGGGTTTTTGCTGAGTACGCCCGGAAGGATTCGAACCCTCAACCTTCTGATCCGAAGCCAGTACGAGATATTCCTGTGCGCGAAATGGGCCGCGATTTTGGGATTTCATGTAGTACTTTTTGTAGTACCGAAGGGGAAGTAAGGGAAATGATTTCCCGAAATGGATTTACATAGTAGCCCATGTTTGGGTGAATACTTTAGCTAAACTGATATAGGCTCAAGGTTCATACTTTCTATAAGTTCTACATCTTCAGGAGTTGCTTCAGGTATATTTATGAATAAATTGTTTTCGGCTCTACTACAAGCCACGTAATAAATTCTTCCATCATCTTCTGAAGCATTAATGTAAGATGGAGCATTTAATATGTAATTTCTAAAGTCTTCAATGGTATCAAAATGAACAAGAGTGTTTTTAAATTCTGTACCTTTTGCACTATGAATTGTTCTAATTCTATCATCTGACTTAGTATCTACTTTAACATACGGTAACAATTCAGTAAGTGTATTATTTTCATAGAAGGTTTTGGCATTTCCGGAGTTCAGTGCAGCTCCAATTTTAAGATTATATTCCTCAGAAATACGGCTCTTTAATTCCATATAAAAATTATAGACAGATTGTTTACGCTTCTCTTTAACAGAAAGGTTATCAAGTATTTCAATTGCAATTTTTCTTAGATCTAATTCTCTTAGTTCGTCTCTTCCAATTCTTTTTAAAGGTCTCAATACTTCTTTGATTGAATTGTTAAAATCATGTTTCTCTCGATATTTCACACCTTTTAAAATTGAATGGATTAATTTGCTTCTATGGCCATTGGAGTCATTAGCATACATCTCATTAATCTTATCATCTGTTGTTATTCCAAGATGACCTTTAAATGTAGAAACTGAAGCATTACTTCTAGTTAGTATATACAGTATTTTATCTGGATGGTTTTGATTAAACCATTTTTTTGCTAAATCAATTGAACCAATTAACACCTTTACTGTAGAGCCTTCACCCGTGTCATCTCCATATGATTGATTAATATCATTACGAAGCTCATTAAGGAAATCTGTGATTTTGTGTGAAGATCTATGATTATGATCAAGCTTAAAACTTGATATTTCACCTTCTTTAAACTCTATGAAATCGGTCCTTACTGCGCCTGCAAATTTATATATTGATTGCCCCAAATCTCCAACTATCCCGATTTTTGTACCCTGTTCTGCAATTTTATCTAAAATCCAAGTTTGCAATTGGGTCGTATCCTGGAATTCGTCAACAAATATGTAAGGAAACTTGGTTTGTATAAACTTAAGTACTTCTTCTGATTTATTTATAATCAAGTATGAGAAGTACAAAACATCTTCATGATGCATGATTCCATCACTCCAGTACTTTAATTTGTATTCCCATAATTCACCATTTGATCTGGGTATTCTAGCTCCCCTGTGTTGATTAATAGATAGTTGAACTTCTTTTCCTTCAATTTCATAATTGAGGCTTGTTAGTTCGGTGGCTACATCATCTCTATTATTTGGTGATAATAAGTACCAATAGTTTTTATTATTTTTATTAATAGTATTAACCCACCTACTAAGACGTGATCCATGCACAAAATGTTCATCATGACCATTCAATTTTGAGATATTGAATAAATCATTTCCATCTAAATCGGTTTCAATCAGATATGAGAACGGTTTAACAATATTTCGGTATAAGAAGCTATGTATAGTAGAAATGTCAAAACGAGTTTGATCGCATTCTAGCCGATCAATTATTTCATCGGCTGCAACATTAGTATATGTTATACAGCCAATTTGCCCTGTCTTCCCTAAACGCTTCGATTTTTTTTGCACTCGTTCTAAATGTGAACTCAACCATGTTGTTTTTCCCGCCCCTGGTCCTGCATAGATTTTGAAATTAGATTCAATATCCTTAAGCGTGTCAATGTGAGGTAATTCGTTAACATCTATCATTTTATTCGACAACTTTTTCTATAGCTTCCTTGATGTAGCCAGGTACGTTAAAATCCTTTTTCTCCTCAGCTTGATAGTTTTTCCTCAGTTTTTTTTCGAAATGGAAGGCATGTTCTCCTTTGGTATCATTGATAATTTTATAATAGATAGCCCCAATTAGAGCTTTCTTTTTTTCTTCATCATCCCAGGTCGATTGGCTAATACCATTAAGTATTTTATTCTCTGATAAATCATTTATACCAAGTTTAAGGTGATACTCTTCGATCATTTCGTCAATGGAGCTCTCATACTTAGATTGGATACCTTTGAAATTTTCCTCTGTATGAGCACTATTTTGACTTGGGAATGATTTCGTTATTAGTAGATCAGAGGAAGGGTTAGACCTAGCAATTTCATATTCTAAAGTTTTCCCCAATTTGTTTTGTGGATGGAACACAAAAACATTATCAAAATTATCTTCATAATTTTTGATCAAATTATTTACATGAGAAGATAAAGGTTGCGTTTCATCATCATGATTTTCCAATTCAAAAGGGTAGGCCGAAACCCAATAATTATTAACCTTTTTTGACGGATCAGCATCAGTAATGCATACGACTTTTTTATTTATAGCATAAGGTTTGCTATCTGAGTCATAAGAAAAGATCTTCAAAAAATGCTTGAATGTCCTGCTATCTACGCTAATAACACATGTGTGCTCATCAACTAATTTATCTTCTAATTCTAGATATTCCGCAAAGCATGGCAGGAGAAGTTGTTCTGCTACTCCTTCAACAAAAATTATTCTTTCAGCAAAAAGCATATTTGACTTAGTAGCGTCCAGAAATCGTTCAATATATATTTTTGAACTCTTATCATCATTTGTATCACTGAATACTTTCGCCGGATATCCTATTCTAAAATTAGAGTTAATATCTTTGTATAGACAAATAATGGATTCTAATTCTACAGCTGAAGTTATATGAGTAGAATGAGTAGTGACAAATATTTGACGTGCTTGTTCCTTTTTCTTGAGGTTGCTTTCTAAAAAGTTTAAAAATTTTGATTGTAGAGACGGATGTAAATGGGCTTCCGGTTCCTCAATGGATAAAATGGGAAATACTTTAGCATTATCTCCCATGTAGCTTGATGATTCCATCTGCATTTTAGCGAGTATTAAGGCAATATAGAGCAGGTTATTATATCCTAGCCCGTTATTCTTAATAGGTATTTTCAATCCAGCCTTCTCTACGATCAATCGTAACGCAAATAGAAGATCATCCTCAGTAGCATTTGCATCAAAGTCAGGTTTCCCTCCTTTATCTGCACCTGTACTTTTAGCATATTCTAGAATTTTTTCGTCGTCAATTCTTTTAATGAGCTTTTCCAAAAGCTTATTTGAATTCTCTCTGAATTCTTTTTCTCGTTCTTTTATTTTTTCAAGTTTATCTTCTTCTAAATCATCAAATCCTTTCCCTTTTGTAATATCATAGTCCAAAAAGTAATTGAGTACATCTTTTAGTAAAGTATTATTGCCAAAGAACATTTGTCGTTCGGCATCTCGAATTGCAGTCAAAAATTGAAAGTCAAACCTATCTAAGTTATCAGTCTTGGCTCTCTCTTGTTTGGAAGGATCCCCGCCATAAATTCGAGAGACATATTTAGGCAAAAATTTCCTTTTTAACATTTGGAGACATAGTTCTTTATCGTATCCATCCTCATCTTTGAATTCTTCTATGGCATTCTCATACTCCTCATGGTGCTTAGAAGGAAGCTTAAACACATAAGTTAATTGAGCTTTATAATAGTCTGGAGAATCTTTGATTAACCAATCATAAACAACGTTTCGGTCATCCTTTGAATCTTCATGTTTTTCAATAAAAACTGATACTTCTATTGATGGAGGAGTACTAAAATTTTCAATTTTCTTGCAGAAGTCATCAATACTTGGTTTTTCATGAGAAGATCTATCAAAAACCAACTTTAGTGCTTTGATTAGATTAGTCTTTCCTGAATTATTATGACCAATGATTACATTTAAACCAGGATTGAGCAGAACAGTTTTATTTTTGAAATTTCTATAATTCTTGATCTTGACTTTAGATAAATACATGTAATAAGTGATGTTTGTACCCCGATAAGGCACTATTCTGGAATTAAATCTTTTGATAAATAAAGAATTGGAAAAGTATATTACAATTGGATTACACATTACTTCGGGAGCTGTAATAACTTGCCGTTATGGATAAAAACCTTTACACTTATTATTAACTGTAAAGAATATTATCCCAAAGGAAATGTCTGTCTCCGATCAAAAGATCAATGAAGCGATAGCTCTTTTTAAAGAGCATGGAGGGATTATGCGTACTTCGGAGGCACTGGATGAAGGGATCCATAGTCGCACGCTGTATTGGATGCGAGATCATGGATACCTCAACCAACTTGAACGGGGTGTTTATCAGGTTAAAGATAAGGAGCAACTTTCCAATCCTGACCTTGCTGTAGTTGGCACTAAGATACCTGACGCAAAGGTGTGTCTAATTTCGGCACTCGATTTTCACAACATGACGTCCGAAATTCCCCACAAGGTTCACATAGCACTTCCCCGTGAACATTGGAAACCAAAGCTAGACTACCCTCCGATACAAGTCTATCGCTTCTCAGGAAAGAGCCTGACAGAAGGAGTTGGGAAACATGAAATTGATGGAATTGAAATCCAGGTGTACAATCCGGCAAAGACTATTGCCGATTGTTTTAAATTCCGTAATCAAATCGGGCTGGATATCGCTCTGGAAGCTCTAAAGCAAGGGATAAAGGATGGTAAAGCCAATTATTCGGAGATCCTAAAATATGCTGACATTTGCCGAGTAGAAAACGTCATCAGACCCTACCTGGAGACGATTGCCCATGAATAGAGAAAAGAAAGCTATAGCAGCATCTGTTCACCAACGGTTGCTGAACAAAGCAAGAGAGACGAAGCGGCCATTTAACGAGCTATTGCAGTACTACGCCATGGAAAAATTCCTGCTGCGGATGAGCCGGTCTCAATTTGCGGAGGATTTCGTACTGAAAGGGGCGCTGCTTCTGCGGACTTTTGGAATAGCAGAATTTAGGCCTACCCGTGATATCGATCTGCTGAAATATGGGGATCATGCCATTCCAGAAGTTGAAAAGGTGATTGCCGAATGTTGCAGGTTAGAGGTCGAAGAAGACGGACTGGAATTTGATCCTAAAAGTGTGAGTGGTCAGGAAATCCGGGAGCAACAAGCGTATCAAGGCATAAGAATAAGCGTAAAAGGTAAGTTGGGGACTGCACGTGTCCATCTTCAGATTGATATGGGTTTTGGTGATGTAGTAACGCCCGAACCGTTGTGGGTTGAATATCCTACCATAATGGATGAGGAACGTCCACGGCTCAGGGCCTATACCCTGGAAAGTGCTATTGCGGAAAAATACCAGGCGATGGTAGATATGGGAATCGTTAACAGTCGGATGAAGGATTATTACGATATATACTATGTAACCGAACATAGGTCGTTTGATGGACCTCAACTACAAAGTGCCATTAAGCAAACCTTTCAACGTCGCAAAACGGGTATTCCAGAAGAGGTCCCCCTTGCTTTGACGAGGTCATTCTACGAGGATGAGACAAAGATCAAACAATGGAAAGCATTTATCGGAAAGGTATCTGATGATCTGGTTCCTTCAGAGTTGGAAACAGTAGTTGCCCGTATAGCAATTTTTTTGTGGCCCGTCACGGATGCTTTGAGTAAAGGGAATTCATTCGATAGGGAATGGAATCGAAGGAAAGAGTGGGACTAATTTTTGTAGTTATTTATAGGTTTGCCACTAAAGATTTCGCTTTTCAACCTTCCGCTCCGAAGACTTGACGACATATAACGTTACAGTTCATAGGAGTTAGTTGTTACATATCATGTTACATTATATGGAGCAACCACTGTGAAAACTGAGACTGAAATTCTTTAGAATTATCTTACCTTCTAATCTGTAATCTAAACAGGATTTTTTCGTGTGTAATGAATCTATATTTGGAGATTATTAGTATGATCCGGGAGACTGTGAGAAACAGTCTCCCGAAAAATAACCTGATCCCCAAAATCAGATTTTATTACTTTTATGTCCTAATACATACGAGAAACCTAATACAGTGAGAAAAGCTAGAGGCATTACAATTTTATGTATGGGATGGCCGGTTACCGTATGGGCTATTGATGCGGAAATAAGATTAATGGTGAAACCTGCATAAACCCATTCTTTTAATCTTCCAGAAAACGGGATCAAGAGTAACGTTCCACCTATCAATTTTGCTACGCCCAGTTGCAGGCGAAAGTAATCGGGATATCCAAGTTCTTGAAAGTTCTGAGCAATTGTATCACTATAAAAGTACATTGACCCTTGTATCAAAATTAGTACCGAAAAGATAGCAGTAGATATCCAATATGAGATGTTCAATTTCTTCATTGGTTAATTACTTATAGCTTTTTGATTAATATTAAGATTAATTTTTAGGTTCAGCTGGTATTTTCTGGTAGTTCCCAAGACTCTTGTCCATTTTCTTCCAGCTGGGGAATGACGTTTTGCTTGATGTACTGCTTCACTTCCCGGTTCCCCCTGAGCTTCAGCCATACGGGTCCACCATCAGGGGTTACCTCTAAGTTGAACTTGAAAAACGGGCAGCACTGTCGCTCTCGGGCCATAAAGGATCCCGCCTTTTCGATCATCTCGGTTTCGGTGGGAACACGAAACCGGTAACCATCAGGCAATTCTTGCCATTTTTCAATAGAAGTGAACAGCTGTTCCGAATTGGTCTTGTGTTGTTCTCTTTCATTATTGTCGATTGATGTTAGATCACAAGCAATAGGTTGATTGTCAGACATAATGAGTACGATTTATTTATGTTAGATTTAGTTCGAAAGCTGTGATTACGAATTACCTTTCGTGAGTGAAAAACCTTCTTTGAGCCAGCCTGTCAATCCCCCTTCAAAGTCATACACGTTGTTATAGCCAAGCTGCGTTAACTTTTTGGCTGCTTTTGAAGACGCCGTGCAATCGGGGCTGGCGCAGTAAACAACGATTTGCTGACCCTTGTCCGGCAGTACGTGCTTTGCTCGCGGTTGGATCTGTCCAGTTGGGATATTAATCGACCCGGGAATCCGTTTCGCGCGGAAACTGTCGGGGCCAAGTGTATTGATGAGTACGATATCGGTGTCGGAATCCAATTGCTGTTTTACCTGCCTGGCAGTTAGTTCTTCCATAATATCTACGTTGTGTTCATTATTGATTTACCTGTGAACTCTTCATTCGATTCAATCCCCAGCCCAGCGTGCCGCCATAGATTACGTGCAGCACGAGAGTAGCTATGGCAATTTTAGGAGTGATTGCAGAGCCGAAGATGCCCCATCCGAGCAGTGGCAGTACGATGAGTTCCATGATAAGCCACAGCATCACGCCCCATCCGAGTCCGTGCCAGATGGTTCCGTCAGCTTTTACCCAGTTGAACAGAACTGCTCCCCATAAAGCCCCATACCCAAAGTGGGTAATGACGGCAAATAGCATCAGAACTGGCTTGGCAAGGCTGCCGAGCAGTCCTTTGGCAATGGCCAGGGGAACAGGTTCGGGAAGGGGACTAATGCCGGTGCCCGTGCCGATCAGCATGATGATGGACATAATGAGGGTGCCAAGCAGACCGTACCCCATTCCCTGCTTCGAGAATGGATTCTTAAGTAGTGTTGAAATAACGCCTATGTTTTACTGTTTATAAATTTTCAAACAATAAAACATATAAACTATCTCAGGGGCAGTCAAATATGAAAGGAGGGGTATATTCGTTATGATCCTCGTGGCCAGTACATCATGATGGCTACGCCTGCCAAGGCAAACAGGGCACCGATCAGGTCATACCTGTCTGGCTTGATCCCATCCACCTTCCATCCCCAAAGTAGAGACAGTATTATAAATACGCCCCCGTAGGCCGCATACACCCGTCCAAAGTGGGCCGGTTGCAGGGTCGGAATAAATCCGTATAACGCAAGTATTACCATCCCCGAAAGTCCGTATATCCAGCTTTTGCTGTCCCGAAGCCAGATCCATACCAGGTAGCCCCCACCGATTTCAAAAAGTCCGGCAAGAATAAAATAGAAGATGGATTTCAGGTAAACCATGATGATTGTTTAAATAATTAAAAACTCTTAAATTAATGAGTTAAGTTTAACAAAAATGCTGCTATGAGCCAATCCCTTGATGTAGCGTTTAAATCACTGGGGCACCCCAAACGACTTGCGATTCTTAAACGACTGATCCGCCGCGTCCACACCTGTTGTATGGTCAACAGGGAGGAAGAGTGCTGCATGGAAGAGCCCACCTGCGACTTTGGGGCGCTGAAAGAAGATCTGGGAATCTCGAAGTCCTCTCTGTCCCTTCACCTCAAAGAGTTGCGCCACGCGGGTTTGGTGGAAAAAATTAAGAACGGCCGGAAGGTAGCTCTGCAGGTTAATCCTGATCGATTGGAAGAGCTTAAAGAGTTTTTTGAGGTGTCGATAGATCAAAAAACAAGAGACTGGATGCAAACAAGCCGGTAATAACACCGTCCATATAAGGGGGTATTTGGAATAGCATCAAAAATTGCAATTTTTTGTTTGTAGATGAACTCCTAGCATAGCAAAGTGTCGAGAGGCTTCATTTTAAATCTTCAATCGATAAAAGTTATGAGATGAGTTGTTGCAATCATTGTCAAGATGCCGGCAATTTATTTAGTAATCGAAAAGCTCAAAAAGATCTTAAGAAGTACAAGAAAAAAGGACCCGAAACATCTACTGAGCGTTTGTTACAGATGATACGGTCATCGGAGGTAAAAATCGGCCAGAGCACGCTGTTGGATGTCGGCAGTGGGATAGGAGCGATACAGTATGAGCTATTTGGCGATGGACTGACCCGGGCTACCAATGTTGAGGCGTCCACTCCTTATTTAGAAACCTCGAAGCAGGAAACCCGGCGCCGGAAACTTACCGACCGAACGAGCTATCATTACGGCGACATCGTAGAGCTGGCTCCAGAGCTGTCGAATGCTACCATTGTCACCCTGGACAAGGTGATTTGTTGTTACCCGGATCCCGAAGCCCTAATCGAAGCGACTTCAACCAAAGCAACACAACTCTACGGGGTAGTATATCCCCGCGTCCGGTTTATCACAAAGATTGGACTAAAACTGGGAAATCTATGGTCCAGGCTTTGGAACAATGATTTTCGAATGTACCTATTTGCGAGGAACTACATTGATAGGATAATTCGAGATCAGGGCTTTGTAATACAGAACCAAGACCAGACCTTCTTATGGCATATCTCACTTTATTCCCGAAATGGAGAGCCATTTATTTAGTTTCCCAAAGATATTTTTGATATATGTCATATTCTAATTGGGGAGAAATCCACCTCTTTGAAGGAATAAGTATTCTATATCCTTGAGGATTACCTTGTGATTACTTTTTAGAAGCTCCATCCTATGCCAACGGTGCCCCAGGGCGTGAAAGGCCCGCTTTCAAATGTTTGCCCTCCGATCTCGATGTCTTTGTTGTTCAACGTATATCCGAGACCGACGACAGGGCTCAGGTACAGGTTACCGAGACCGGTATTCCAATGGTAACCACCTCGAAGTCCGACCGAATAGCCCGTGTAAGTTCTGCTTTCATTGGTAGATTTTAACGTTATGTCAGCAGAAGCTATTCCAAACTCAGGCCCGATATAGAACCCGTCCGTTCCGGTGATAAACCGCTCTGCTTGGAAAATCACGCCTTTTAGGCCAGCGGTAAAGCCCTCGTTTCCGTGTTGGGATTCCGGAACCGTGAGTTCCCCATAGGCCTCTATGCTATAGGTCCACGAGCCCTGTTGGTAACTGCCGGTGATTCCTGCTCCACCCAGAATATAGGCGACCGGCTCTGTTTCAATACTGAATTTCTGAACCTGTCTCTGGCTCTGAGCATGAAGTGGTTCTATTAGTGTTATCATGAAAAGTAATGCGAATGTTATAGTTAAAGATCTCATAACAGTTCGATGTACTTGTTTATTAGCATTCTCGTGTTAATGTTACAATTGCTCTGGTATTAATGTTACGATTGTTCTATGGGTAGTTGCTCAATCATCCACTCCGGATACCCTTCATCTAAGCGTTTCGCATTAAATCCTTTGTTGCGAAGCAGCTCAACCGCATCATCGGCGAAGACGCAGAAAGGCCCTCGGCAATACGCCACCACCTCTTGGTCTTTCGGAAGTTCATCCATCTTTTCGGATAAATCTCCCACCGGAATATTGAGTGCTCCGGCAATGTGTCCCTCATCAAATTCCTGCTGCGGGCGCACGTCCACAATGGTAATGTCTTCCTGCTTCATTTTTTCGGCCAGTTGGTCGCTCGACAGTGTTTCCAGGGATTGCCGGGACTCCCGGAACTGTTGGATAACCCGTTCTATTTCAGCAATCCGTTCAATACCCAGATCCCGAAGGGCCTTCCAAGCCTTATATACACTCTGTCCTGCGAGTTGGTAATACACCCGGTTTCCATCACGCTGGGTTTCAACCAACTGGGCTTGCTTGAGCACTTGCAGGTGCTGGGAGGCATTGGCCCCAGTAATGTCGGTTTCCTCGGCAATTTCGGCGACCGAGAATTGTCCCTGGGCCAACAGCTCCAAGATTTCCAACCTATGTGGGTTCGACATGGCCTTTACAATATTAGCCAGTTGCTGATACACTTTGTTTTTAAACGTCCGTTTTTCCATATCTCAATATTTCTTTTTCCGTTCAGTGAAACATTAAGATAAAAATTCGTATACAACTAATCAATTATTCTATTGAATAGTTTATCGAAACCTGTTATGTTTTTATTCACTGAAACAGTAATCCAATAAAACCTATTCAGATATGAGCAATACAACACCCATAGCCTGTGATCTCTCAGCCATTGCAGAAGAGAACATTGAGGATCACAAGCACAACGCAGAAACCATTTTTAACGCCATAACCAAAGTTCGGGAAACCGAAGACGGATATGCGTTTCGGCTTCCTCCGGAAACCGGCCTAATCAGCAAGGCGGGATCGTTTATCGCCAGAGAACGCCAGTGTTGTCCGTTTTTTGAGTTTAGCATTACGGTTCCGCCCCAGCAGGATCCGGTGTGGCTGACCCTTACTGGTCGAGAAGGCGTCAAGCCTTATATAAAGGAAACGGTTTTGCCAAAGCTGGATGCTCGCGTAGTAAATATAACCTAAAAAGTCTATTGATTATGAGTTCTTCAATCACACCTAACCAAAAAGTAGCCGAACTACTGGATCGTCATCCGCAGACCTACCGGGTATTTCGCAAACACGGCTGTCCGGATATGCGTGATGGCTTCTTCTCACTGATGGCTCGCATTATGAGTATTCGCAATGCGGCCCGTATTCACCGGATTCCGGAAGATGAGCTATTAGATAATTTAGAACAGGCCATAGCGAACGACGAAGCGGCCGGCAGAGATGTCGAGTTTGCATCAGAATCCTAACAGAAAAGACCTATTATTATGCAAGCACTCCTTTCCGCCCTACAACAAACGCAAGTTATTGCCATGCTCGCAGGACTGGTTCTGCTATTTTTATGGGAAAGCCTGCATCCATTCTATGAGCATTTCCGTGGATCATGGAAAGATCGTGGCAAACATGCCGTCCGGAACCTCACGCTCGGAGCGCTCAACTCAGCCTTGGTAGCTATTGTCTTTGTAGGACTTTGGTTTGCTGCCTCGGTCTGGGCTGACGAATACCGATTCGGACTCCTGCACTGGCTGCAGGATGGGGTTGGGCTGCCAACCTGGGCCCATGCTGTTGGCGCCGTACTGCTGTTCGATGCCTGGAGCTACGCCTGGCATCGTATCAACCACGAAATCCCGTTCTTTTGGCGATTCCATCGGGTTCACCACTCCGATCCCAACATGGACGTGACGACGGCAAACCGTTTTCATATCGGGGAAATATTCTTTTCCTCCTCGTTCCGTATTCTCATCATCGGATTGCTTGGGGTTTACCTGTGGGAACTCGTCCTGTACGAGACGCTCATGTTTGCGGTAGTCCAGTTCCACCATACCAATATCGACATTTCTGAAAAGGTTGATCGCATGCTGCGTGCCGTTATTGTTTCTCCAAATATGCATCGCGTGCACCACTCCCGCTGGCAGCCAGAGACCGACTCCAACTACAGCTCGCTGTTTTCGTTTTGGGATCGGCTGGCCAAAACCTTCCGGCATAATCCGCACCCAGAGAACATCGAATTAGGATTGGATGAGTTTGACCGGGAAGACGATCAAACAGTCAGCGGCATGCTTCGCACGCCTATAGCAAAACAGAAGCGAGACTGATTGATAATTGAATAGAATTGTAACGAAAAAGTTTTGAACACGATGTTATCAACAATCAAGAACTATCTGGCACGACAAGCGCGAAATCCTTTCGGGTGGTTTGGCCGTCTTATGGCGCCTTTGGTGTTTAATCATGAAAACCAGCATATAGAGGATTTTGGCCTGGAACTAATGGACCCTCAACAGGACGATCATATCTTGGAAATTGGCTTTGGTCATGGTCGGTTAATTTCCCAAATGCTGCCCAAAATTACGGAAGGCAAGCTGCATGGCATTGATATTTCCGAGCAAATGGTCAAGGTGACCACCAATCGAAACAGGCAATGGATTGAGAATGGGAAACTTGTCCTCAAACAAGCCTCCATTGCCGATATACCTTATCCCGAGGGCTACTTTAATAAAGTATTTACCTGTAATACGATCTACTTCTGGCCTGATCCCGTGGAAAACATCAGGGAAGTAAAACGGGTGCTCAAACCCAATGGCCAATTCTTTTGTGCATTCCGGGATAAGGAGCTGATGGAAAGTAAGGGCTCAGCGGTAACTGATAATCGGGAGGTGTTTCAAAATCTTTATCAGCCTGATGAAGTAATAAAACTATTCCAGGAAGGGGGTTTACAGAATGTACGCCACCAAAAGAACGACAGCAGTTCCGAAGAGGCTCATATCATTACTGGGTCAAAATGATATTTAGAGACCTGAGATATATTTTGAGCCCCTCCCGATAATTCACCCAGTCAGAAGTAGAGAATCGGGCGTTAAAGTACGTAATTGGCCCCCAGCGCCTCGGCAATATCCTGCTGTCCTGCCGGTTGCCCCGCCTGGATTTACCCTGGCCATGTTTGAGCTGCTTGTAGAGGTCCTTGTCTTGGGAATTCCCGGAAAGCTTCGCCGCCCAGATCCACTGGTAGATCGTCTCATGGGAAGCCCCATCGATGCCCATGACATGCCAGCGGCGAGCCTGATCTTTAAGAGCCTCGGTAAACCGACATGCCTTGGGTTTCGCTGGTCGGTCAGCTGCTGGGCTTGCTTCGGGCAATAATCTTTGCCCTCCGGGCTGTCGGTGGTTACATTACGTTTGAGCTCCCGGCCGATGGTCGAGCGATGCACGCCGATGGTCCGGGCCACCTCGCTTTTGGTATGACCTGCTTCCAACAGAGCTTTGATTTGATGACGATTGTCTTCACTGAGTTGGGTGTATTCTTGCATAGCAACACGAACATAACCCGCTTGGCCGACGACCTCAGGGACGCGCCCCTGAGGTCGTTCTACGTGTTGCACTTATTACTTGAACTCAGGCAATATATTGTTGATGTGATATATTAGCTCGGATATTTGAAGGGCAACAATTCATATTTTATAAAATAATAAATGAAACCATGAATCACCTTGAAGAGTGGATTGAATCACTACTGGTAAATACAGGAATTCCCGAAGAGTGGGCGGTCTATCTGCGGCTTATACTTTTTATCCTGATTCTGATCCTGCTCTCGGGAATCGCTTATGTTATTACGAAGCGGATTATCATCCACTATCTCTATAAGTTTGTAAGGAAGTCATCTCTAACATGGGATGATGCCCTGGCCGATCACAAGGTATTCAATAATGTAGCCCATATCATTCCTGCCATTTTAGTCCGCATCATGGCCCCCGTTATTTTCGCCGACTTTGAGCAGGCCCTTCCGTTTATCATTAAAATAACGGACAGCTATCTGCTGATTGTGGGCATGACCATTATCTTTGCCTTTCTCAGGGTTGCGCAATACGGGCTTGCTTCCCATCCCATCTTTAAAGATAAACCGATTGCAAGCTATTTTCAGCTGGCAAGAATCATCCTGTATATCGTTACCGGTATTCTGGTCCTTTCCCTGATTTTGGAGCAGTCACCCGTATATTTCCTTAGTGCATTTGGCGCGATGACAGCCATTGTCCTGCTGATCTTTAAAGATACGATTCTCGGGCTGGTGGCCAGCGTGCAGATGTCGTCCAATGATATGGTGCGGGTGGGCGACTGGGTAGAGATGCCAAAATACAACGCGGACGGGGATGTGATTGAAATTAATCTAAACACGGTAAAAATTCAGAACTGGGACCGAACCATTACCTCCATTCCGACCTATTATTTTATCACTGACAGTTTTAAGAACTGGAGAGGCATGCAGCAGAGTGGCGGCCGGAGAATCAAGAGGGCGATCTATATCGATTCGCAGACAGTAAAATTTGTGGATCCGGAGATGCGCGAGGAGCTCAAAAAATACCACCTGCTCAAAGAGTTCCTAGAAACAAGGCAGAAAGAGATTGAAGAATACAATGAAAAACATAATCTGGATACGTCTGTATTGATCAACGGACGGCGAATGACCAATCTTGGCGTGTTCAGAAAGTATGTTGAATTATACCTGAAAAACCATCCCCAAGTTAACCAGGATATGACCGTGATGGTTCGCCAGCTCGGAACGGAGAGCCGGGGCATCCCCCTGGAGATCTACTGTTTTACTAATACCACCGCCTGGCTGGAGTATGAGACCATTCAGGCAGATATTTTTGACCACCTCTATGCGACGGTAGCATTCTTTGACCTCGATATTTTCCAGGAACCCAGCGGCAGGAATTTTTCTAACGTTTTCCAGTCCATGGAGAACAATATTTCGCCTGAAAATTAGCCTTCTTACGGTAGTAATTGCCTTTTATGCCTTTTTGATCCGAAGCCAAACGCTCTATCCAATTGAGCTACGGGCGCTTACAGATGTGTCAGGTCAGTTGTACAACTTTTGTAAGTGTGTCTGACTGAGTAAAACCAAAGAACAAAATACCAACCGTAATCCTATTCTAAGCGCCCCCAATTGCAAGTATTGCCACTGGATTGTCTGACTGGCCTGTTCCGAAGCCAAACTGATATATGGCTTTCTGATTCATAGAGGTCGATTTTGGAAGTCCATGTTACATCATATGTAACAACTAATATGAAAGCTATGAAAAGGTTTCCTGATACCTGAGCTTAGAACTTAGTCCTCACAACAGGATTTAGCTTCTTTCACTTGTCTTGTAGAATGGTTTTTAGCAGTAAGGCTAAACTCCTTATCCGAGTACTTATTTTGTATGCGGATCGCATTGCCGATAGCAATAAGGGCCACACCGACATCAGCAAATATAGCTTCCCACATGGTGGCCATGCCAATGGTAGCGAGCACCATTACCAAGACTTTAATCCCCAGCGCAAACCCGATGTTTTGCCATACGATGCGATGCGTAAAGTTAGCGATGTCAATAGCTAAAGGTATCTTGGAGGGCTGGTCGGTTTGAATAACCACATCAGCGGTTTCAACGGTAGCATCCGATCCAATGCCGCCCATGGCTATACCAATGTCAGCCAGCGTAATGACTGGGGCATCATTGACCCCATCTCCGATAAATCCTACTGTTTTGGATGGGCTTAGCGCTTGCTCGACGTGGCGATATTTTTCATCAGGCATCAGGCTTCCATATGCCCGATCTAAGCCCAGCTTTCGAGATACATGATCAACCACTTCTTGATTATCTCCGGAAAGCATCACGATTTCGTTGACTCCATGTTTTCGAAGGCCCGCAATAGCCTGCTTACTATCCTCTTTAATCTGATCCGCAATGCTGATGGTGCCAACGTAGGTGCCATCCTCGGCCACATGCACATAGGTATAAGGATCATCAAGGTCGGTGGAAGATATACTGATACCATGCTGTTCTAACAGATCTCCGTTTCCAACGACAACAGTTTTCCCGTTGACTGTACCTTTCAATCCTTTGCCGGAAATTTCCTGCTGATTTTCTACGGGATGCAGCTGTTGCCCATTGGTACGGTTGAGGATCGCTTTTGCTATCGGATGGGTGGAGCCCTGTTCCAGGGAAGCGGCCAGTGTAAGCAACTCTTCTTGACTATATCCATTCACGGGATGGATATCGCGAACCTCAAAGCTGCCTTCGGTCATCGTGCCTGTTTTGTCCATGAACAAGGTTTTCATCTTTCGCAGCTGATCAAGGAAATTCGAACCCTTAAGCAGAATGCCGTTTCGGGAGGCTGCACCGATACCACCGAAATAACCGAGGGGAATGGAAATAACTAATCCACACGGACAAGAGACGACAAGGAAAATAAGAGCGCGATAGAACCAATCCTGAAAGACATAGTTTTCAACTACTAAATAAGGGACGAACGTAAGAGCTACCGCCAGCCAAACGACGATGGGGGTATAGATGCTGGCAAACCTCGTCATAAACCGTTGCGTAGGAGCTTTTCGCTTGGAGGCCTCCTGGACCATCGTCAGAATGTTGGATAGCTTGGTATCTTCATAGCCGCTGGTCACTTTAATGCGGACCGGTCGATCCTGGTTGATTGAGCCGGCCCATACCTCTTCCCCGGATTCCCGACTCATGGGTTTTGACTCACCGGTCAGTGCTGCGGTATTAAAGGAAGCCTTTTCGGTAAGGAGCTCGCCATCCAGTGGTACTTTTTCGCCGGGTTTTACCTGGATGATTTCACCTGTTTCAATTTCGGAGGGATGAACGCTTTCCGTTGATCCATTGCGTTCTAGCGTAGCCGTATCCGGTTGTTGATCTATCAGGCTCTTAATGGATTGCTTTGCCCGGTTCACCGCTCCATCCTGGGCATATTCGCCTACCATGTAAAAGAGCATGACAGCCACGCCTTCTGCATATTCGCCAATGGCGAAAGCACCAACAGTGGCAATGCCCATCAGCAAGAACTCACTGAATATGGTACCCCCTTTTATCGATTTGAATGCTTTCATCCACACAGGTCCACCCACAACGATGTAGGAAAGCCCATACAATGGCAAGTACACGTAGGGCTGACCAGCAAACGAAAACCCGTGTTCAACAATCAAGGCCGCTGCTAAAAAAAGGGCGCTGGCTACGGCATCTTTATATCTTTTTATAAATGTCATCATTAATCAGTTGTGATTTTGTTTGAGCCATTCCCACGCGTTCTCGGCCTTGTCAATGGGGAAGAAATGCATTTCTTCCTTGGTAATGGGATCGACAAGCTTCGTACCCCACTCTTGCCATTGTTTATCTCCCACTACCGCAATGCGATCAAAATATCCAATGTATTCGGCATCAAGCTGCAAGTCTTTCCAAAATGCTGCGGTATCCTGCCATCCCTTAAAATCTTCCAGTATCATGATTAAATGGGGGTCATCAGATGCAGTTGCAAACTTGTTTAAATCCGGTTCGAGGTCATCCAGATCTTCTTTTGAAAGCTTGCCGGATGCTTTGATGGTAAGAATATCGTCATCAGTATGAGCATTCACTTCAATCATATACACTACGTGTTTTCTTCGACCTTCAATTTCTACTCCCAAAATAAATGCCGGTCGCAAAGAGTGCTTGCATCTTTATGTGAATCTTGTGCAAAATTATGCGGAAAATGAGTGTGGGACAGCGGTTATAAAGTTGTCGTGCAGTCAGCAGATCCGACAGTGGATGGATCAGCGTTAGAATATTATGTTAACAGCAATTTTGTTCATTCTTTTGAACAGGTGGACAGGGAATATCACCATACGAACAAAACACACAACAGTCACCCTTGTTGGGTTTTAGTAGGTTGCCACAATTGGGGCATTCCCAAAAATACTGGCAGGAGTCGGTTGGCATAATTTCGGTTGTTGTTTCTCCGCATTCAGGGCAGGTAATCGTTGATTTTAATTGCACCTTGCTCATAGCCGATCAATTGAATTTCGTTTGTTCTCCTTGATCTCTTTAAAATGGGACGGCGACAACCCGGTTTCTTTTTTGAACTGCCTAGAGAAATGTTGCTGGCTGCTATAGTCAAGTTCCAATGCGATCCGGCCAAGCGTCTTTTCATCATAAACGATGAGTTCTTTGGCCCGTTCAATTTTTTGCAGGATAAAGTACCGCTCGATAGACTTGCCTTCGACTCCCGAAAACAGGCGGCTAAGGTGCTGGTAGTCTTTGTGAATGTTCTCAGAGAGATAATCCGACAGGTTCTTTTCCAATGGTTCCTCTGATCGGACTTGCTGGATAATAAGCTGCTTAATCTGTTCTACGGTGCGGCTGTTTTCATCATCGATGATGTCAAAGCCATTATTGCGAATAATGGATACCAAACGCTCATAATCTTTCTTGGTAACAGCTTCGGATAGGTACAGCTCACCAAGTTCAATCTTTTGAACATCGAAGCCGGCATCGGTGAGTTTTTCCTGCAGAACTTCAGCGCAATGGCTGCACACCATGTTTTTGATATGAAAATGTTTGTGATCCATAACTTAAAAGGTATGATAATTTGAGAAAACTGTCACTGCGGTCAAACAGTGACAGTCTCGGGGATAGTGATGGGACGTTGGTTATCGTATGACATCGTTATCGGTTTCCCCCGTGCGGATTCGTACAGCTTGTTCTACGTTGGATACAAATATCTTTCCGTCTCCGTAGTTTCCGGTGTGCCCCTTTTCAACGATCACCGAAATTATTTCATCAACTCTATTTGTGGGTACGACAGTTTCCAGCTTAATGCGTTGGACCAGTTGAGCCGCTTCTTTTTCTTGGGCATGTCCCCAACCGCGCACGTCACTGAGCGTGATGCCGGGGGCATTCTCAAGGTTTTCAAGGGCATCAATAACATAATCGATCATGTTGGTTCGAATAAAAGCTTTGATCTCTTTCATAATAATCTTGGTTTAGACTTGGCCAGTTTCAAAAACTGGCCAAGTTGTATTAGAAATTTACAGTTCGGCGTGGGTGACTGGTTCGGCAAACCACTTGTAGATGGTCGGCAGTACGACCAGCGTAAGCAGCGTGGAGGTAAACAGTCCCCCTACAACCACAGCTGCCAGCGGACGCTGAACGTTGGAGCCGATATCATTGGCCAGCAATAGTGGCAACAGTCCGAGGCCGGTGGTTAGCGCAGTCATCAGTACGGGACGCAAACGTAACAGTGAAGCCTGTACGACTGACTTCTCGGTGGACATTCCTTCCTCCCGCAGCTGATTGATGTAGGATACAATGACCAGCCCGTTGAGTACCGCAATTCCGAAGATCGCGATAAACCCTACCGCTGCCGGTACCGAGAGGTACAGTCCGGATATCCAGAGGGCAAAGATCCCCCCGATGGTAGCAAAGGGAATGTTTAGAAAGATGAGCACGGCATAGCGCCAGCTGCCAAAGGTGGAAAACAGCATAAAGAAGATCAGTCCCAGGGTAATGGGAACCACGACCATCAGCCGGTTCATCGCACGCCGTTGGTTTTCAAACTGTCCGCCGTATTCGGTAAAGTATCCGGCCGGTAGATCTACTTGCTCTTCGACTTTTTGGCTGATCTCGTTCACGACACTACCCATATCTCGACCGCGTACGTTCAGTTGCACGTATGTACGTCGACTGGCTTTGTTGCGGGATATTTGTTTGGGACCGGTAAAGACCTCCACATCTGCAATCTGGGAGAGCGGTACCAGGGAACCTTTAGCCGTGCGCACGGGCAACTCCCGAACTTGTTCAATGCGTTTGCGCTGGTTCTCCTGTAGGCGCACGAAGATATCGAAGCGGCGAATGCCCTCGAATACCTGCCCGGCAACCGAGCCGCCAATACCGGTTTCTACGGTATTCAGAAAGTCATCGATACTGATGCCCAGTCGGGCCAGCTGCCCGCGATCAGGTCGTACCAGGATTTGCGGTTTGCCACCCTGCTGCTGGGCGCGGACATCCACCGCTCCTTCTACGCTTTTGGCGACCTCGGCAATCTCTTGGGCCTTTTGAGCCAGGGTATCCAGATCATCACCATACAAGCTGGCAACGACCTGGGCGCGAACGCCGCTGAGTAGCTCATCCGTACGAAGCTGGATAGGCTGAGAAAAGTTGGAAGCCACGCCCGGGAGATCTTCATTCAGTTTTTCAGCCATGGCCGACTGTAGTTCTTCATAGCTACGTCCTGCTTCCCACTCATCAAGTGGTTTAAGGTTTACTACATTGAACACCACATTTACCGGCTCGGGATCGCCGCCTACTTCGGCACGTCCCACGCGGGAATAGATCCCCTGCACTTCGGGAAAGGTTTGCATCGACTCCTGAATACGCTTCGTGTATTCCTTGGTGGTTGGGAGGTTAGCGCCCGGAGGCAGTACAGAGCGTACTGCAAAGGTCCCTTCTCGCAAGGTCGGCTGAAATTCGGTTCCCAGGAATGGGAATACCGCCATGCTTGCGGCAAACAGCACCAAGGCTCCACCAAAGACCATCTTGGGGAATTTCGTGGCTTTTTCAATTAGCGGACGGCTGAACCCTTTCACCTTGCGGACCAACCACGGCTCTTTGTCCATCCCTTTATCCGGCAGGATAAAACTGGAAATGACCGGAATGTAGGTCAAGGCCAGAAAGATGGCTCCGGCCAAGGCAAAGGTAATGGTGTAAGCCAGTGGCTTAAACATTTTACCCTCGACGCCTTCCAGCGAAAAGAGGGGAATAAATACGATGATAATAATGCTAGTCGCAAAGATCACCGGACGTATCACTTCCCGAGCTGCTTCGCCTACCACCCGCACCAGGGATACGTTTTCGGTATCTCGTTCTTCCAACAGGCGGTAGGTGTTTTCCACGATCACGGTGGCACTGTCCCCGATCATACCAATGCTGATCGCCAAGCCCCCCAGACTCATCAAGTTCGCCGAAATGCCCATGAGGTTCATCCCAATGAAGGCGATGAGAAAGGCAATAGGAACGGTGGATATAATGATAAGCGTCGAGCGAAGGTCCCCCATAAAAAAGTAGAGAATGACCAGCACGAGAATGGCCCCGATGTACAGGGCATTGCTGACTGTACCCACGGCTTTACTAACGAGCTGTCCTTGCGAGTAAAACGGCTTCATAACCATACCGTCGGGCAGAGCTTTGTTAATGGCATCAATCTTCTGATCCACTTGGGCCAGCAAGTCTTGGGTATTAGTGCCAATGAGCTTGAGCACAAAGCCCCCAACCGATTCCTCTTGGTCTTTAATAAGAGTGCCCCGTTTAATCTCGGAGCCGAATTCCACCTTGGCGACATCCTTGACATAAATGGGTGTGCCACCAGAGTTTTTTACAATAATGTTTCGGATATCCTGTAGGCCTTCTTTGTCTGGATTAATCCAACCATAGCCCCTGACGAGATACTCTTCGCCGCCTCGTTCCAAAAAGGAAGCACCTACATTGCGGTTGTTGCTGTTGATGGCTTTTTCCAGATCCTCCAGGGTAAGCCCGCGTGAAATCAATGCGTTCATATTGGCATTGACCTGGAACTGTCGGACATCGCCACCCAAAGAAAGCACACCGGTAACCCCGGGCACAGTTCGCAGCTGGGGTTTTACGATCCAGTCCTGGGCGGTGCGAAGCTCCATCAGGGAATGGTTGGCGGTATCGGTGTTGGTTACTTCGTACATCATGATGGTCCCAAGTCCCGTAGTAATGGGACCCAGTTGCGGTTGTCCCAGCCCATCGGGGATAGATTCCTTTGCTTTGGAGAGTCGTTCCATGACCAGCCGACGGGCAAAATAGATGTCGGTGCCGTCTTCGAAGTATATATTTACGCGCGAAAGCCCGAAGATGGAGGTACTCTGCACGCGATCCAGCTTAGGCAGCCCATACATCGAGATTTCAATAGGATAGCTGATCTGCGTCTCAACATCCACCGGGGAAAGACCGGGGCTGGACGTAAACACCTGCACCATGGTGGGCGATACGTCCGGGAAGGAGTCGATAGGGACATCCTCAAAAGAGAAGTATCCATAGACGCCAACGGCCGCCACCAGAATGAGGATCGTCAAACGATTCTTTAATACTTTGTCAATTATTTGTTGAAGCATAAGTCTGTCATTTAAGAAATTCGATATTGCAACGAGCAGTTAATGTCCGTGGGATGCGCTTCGTCCCTGAGCGGTAAGGGCTGATTTCAGGTCAAAAGCTCCGGCAATGACGGCTTGTTGGCCGGGCTTCAGGCCCGATGCAATTTCCACATAGCCCTCATTTTCACTGCCCAGCATAACCTCGACAGGCTTGTAGCTGCCGTCCTCGTTGCCGGGGACAAAGACCACTTGCTCACCCTCAATCGTTTGTACCGCATCAATGGGAATCATGGCAACGTTCCGTTCTTTCCCTGTTGATATGCGAGCGGTACCGAACATTCCGGCCCGTAGCTTTCGGTTCGGGTTTTCAACAACCGCGCGAACCGGCATGGTTCGCGTCTGTATTTCCAGGCTATATGAAACCCAGTCTGTCTTCCCCTCAAAGGTCTCTCCAGGGATGCTTCTAACCGAGAGGCTTACTTGTTGGCCTTTGTCCAGATACCGGATATCCTGCTCGTAGGCATCGATCATCACCCACATTTTGGAGAGGTTCGCTACGTGGATGGGCGTCTCACTAGGGCTGATGGTTTGTCCGGGCGAAATATCCCGCTCTTGAATAACCCCGTCGAGCGGACTTGTCAGATAAAAGTGGGATAAGGGCTGATCGGTGCCCGCCTCAATATTTTTAATGTCGTTTTGCGACAACCCGTAAAGGCGTAACGCTTCCGCCGCAGAATTCAGTTCGGCTTTGGCCTCTTGGTAGTTAGCTTCGGCATCCAGCAGCTCGGCTTGAGAGGATATTTCCTGGTCATACAGCGACTGCTCGCGTTTGTAGCGTGCCTGCTCGGCTTTAAGCCGGGCCCGAAGTCGAATGTATTCAGCTTTGGCTTTTCCCAGGCCCACGCTGCTCATGAGTGCAATGGGCTCGTCCTTTTGGACTCGTTCTCCCAAGTCCTTTATGACTTTCACAACCTTTGCTTCGATCCGGGGACCAACTTTGGCAATTTGATCCAGATCGTATCCGACGCTGGCGGGACGTGAAATGGTTGAGGAAGCACTTCCCTCGGACAGCGTTTCCACCTTGATGCCGAGGTTACCTTCTTGCTGCTCAGTAAGATGCACTTCACGGGCATGCTGTCCGGATTCTTCATTGTGTTGTCCACCTTCCTCAGTATGCTGCTCGGTTTCTTCGCTGTGTTGCGATTCGGGTTGATGTTGCTGGGTTTGCGTGTTGGCTTGGGAATTAGAATTAGATCCACAGCCTGTCAAAAGACTTCCTAATAGAAGTCCGGTAAGTGTTAATACAGTTAGATTCTTCATGGTTGGTGATTCTGTATTCGTTCAAAAATTAGTTTGCAGAAATTTCAGAGAGAGGCGTGCCGATGAGGCGTTCTACTTCGGCTACGGCCCGATTGTATTCGGCCAGGGCCTGGATGTAGCGGGTGCGCGTCGAAAAAAGCGTGCGTTGAGCATCCAGTACTTCCAGGTAATCAAACTTGCCCTGTCGGTAACCGGTTTGGGCCGCCTCAAAAGCTGTTTTAGCTCCGGGTAGTACCTGTTCTTGCAGCTGGTTGACTTCATGGGTAGCTGCATCCAGTCGGTTGTATGCCGTTTGCAAGGCCTTGTAGGTTTGGGTGACGGCCGCTTCCCGTTGGGTCTGCACGCGACTGAGCTCATACTTCGCCGCCTTGATATTCCCCTGGTTGCGATCAAAGAAAGGCAGTGGGATAGATACGCCTACAATAGCAGCGCTGGCACCTAAATCCTCCGCACGTTTGTATCCGCCGCTCACAGTGATGTTGGGAATGCCTTTTGCCTGTTCAAGATCAAGAGCAGATTCGCGCTGCTGCAGTTCGGTAGCCCACCGTGCCACATCCGGATTTCGCTGAATATAGGCTTGCACCTTGGCATACTCGGGAATAGCCGAAGGCATACTCAGCTCACCTTTTAACTGCTTGAACTTTGGTTGCTCGCTTCCCCAGTAGGCAGCCAGTGAACTACGAGCGGACTCCCATTGGTTGCGAGCATTTTCCAAGTCAATTTTTGCGCGGGAAAGCTCAACCTGCGCTTTGGTCTGCGCCAGCTTGGAGACTTTACCGGCCTTCACCTGGGCAGAGATAGAGTTGTACAGGTTTTGCGCCACATCAACCAGCTCTTTTTGCTGCTGCCACTGGCGCTGAGCTTCCAGTGCTGAGATATAAGCTTTGGTCACGCCGGTCAGCACATCCAGCCGTTGGGCTTCATAATCCCATCCGGCCAGTTCTTTGGTGGCACCGGCCAATCGTTTACGCTTGAGACGGTCAGCACCCAGCAGGATTTTCTGTCCCAATTTGACGGTCACTTCTCGGCCGCCGTAGCCTTCAAAGGGACCTGTCCCGCCAAAGTTTTCCATTTCGGCATTGAGCTGCGGGTTGGGAAGCAGCGAAGCCTGAATGCGTTCGGCTTCCTTCACGCGCACCTTCCAACCGTAGCTTTGCAGTCGAGGATTTTCGAGCAGGGCTTTGGATAGTGCATCTGAGAAGGTCAGCGTATCCGAAATGGTGACCTTGGTTGCAGTATCCTGCGGGTTCACATTCTGATTTAAGGCGGGAGACGTATCGTAGGTTTGGTCTCCCAGCGTGCTTTCTGAAGGTGCTTCGATAACGGTTTCTTCTGTGGCACATCCGGCAGCAAGCACGAGCATGCCGAGAGCCAGTAGTAGTGGTTTTAATAATTTCATGTGTTTCCAGCCAAATTTTGCTGTTATAGAGGGGCAAGCAGAACCGCCAGGATATAACTGTTCCTTATCTGGTTACATTACTTGCAAGTGAAATGGCGATATGGAAAGGGCTGGAACTACTTAGTTGTAGAGAATACGGACAACCGTCTTGAGCGAAGCTGTTATCGTATCCTCAATCAAGGGAGGCGTGTACGAAACAAGTTGAAAGACCTGTGATTGCGGGAGGCTTTCAACTGTGCTGTAAAGAATACCATTAAGGAATTTGAGCGTGCGTTCCTGATCGAAACGTGTAGTCTGCTGTTCTTTTGAGCAAATCAGAGATAGGGAGACATCATGGTGACTGTCTTCAACATTATCAAAGGTAGGCTCTTCATGATCATGCTGATCTTCGGCATGTACTACCTCTTCCGAAGGGATGCTGAAGATGGAACCGGCCTTGGATTCTATGTTGATCTGCCCGTTTTCCTCAAAGCAATAGACAAGATTGTCAACAAGCCCATGAATGGCAAGAAAATGAAGTCCAAACAGGAAAAGTAGGGCAAGCGTGGTGCCTTTGAGGCTTTTCTTGTATGTGGATCGTATCTGTTGCATTTGAAACTCTTTAAAATCAAATCCAAAGTTAGGGAATAGCTGGGAGGAAAAAAAGCAGTCTTTGTTAATTGAGACTGCTTTTTTAAAGAAGGGATTATGCTACTCAACAAATTTATTGAATACCTTCCGAATAAATCCCCCCACACGGATCAATATTTTCCCACCAAACTGATCAATAACAATTCGCAGCTCATGCAAGAAAAGATCTAGCAGGCGCTCTTTTTCTTTGGGAGAGAGCTTACTTCCTTTCTCGCTTTTAGGATCTGTGTATTGGGCATACAAGCGAAGAATGTCTTGGGCTTTCTCAAATAGCCCGCGAATTTGAACTGAGGCTGACAAGGCAATTATGCCAAGGATAACCACCCCAATTTCAGCCAAATTATTTGGAGCCAGTAGGCCTGATAGCCAATCTGTATTGAGTAGAACTATTGTGGAAATGAATAAGAAAGATAGCGTTGTAATCATCGTTTTTTCTTTGATTTATGGGATTTGTAGTGGAAAATTTTATCGGTTTTGATCTTGAGTTCGGAGTGGTCATTATCAAGTCTGGAGTTTCCGGGAATCCTATGACTTTGATTCTCCTGTATCTGCTGAAGCCACTTCCGACCTAAAACCTTTGCCTGCAGGTCTGATAACCCTTCCCCTTTTCCTTTTAGCAATTCATCAACAGGATTGGTCTGCGTGGCCCCAGATGAGATCGCGATCATCCCGTACAGGTAACCGATCATCTCCAGGATGGAGAGAGTGAGCAAAAGAGTTGTATCAATACCAGAGGCAGATAGCCGACCGGTCGATAGTAGCCCGGAAATAGTTAGGCTAGCGATGCCACTTTTTACGATTCCTCGGCCTTTTTTAGGGGTTCTGCTTTTGAAAAGCCCAATTAAGGTGGGAACCGCCTTAATAATGGGTGTTAGTATCTTCAGCATCAGTCGTGTCCTCTTCGGTTAAAGGTTTAAATCGGTTGATCCGGCGGGGGATAATTTCAAATTCGATGGATCGAATCCGCTGGTTATGCTCGTCAAAGCGCCCGTCCGTACGCTGGACATGCGTTTCCAGGCTCTTTTCCAATTTGCTGAGGTTGTCAGCCTGTACTTTTACTTTTTCGTTGATTCCAATCATCAGCTCATACCACTTTTTGATTTCAGCAGTCTGGTTGTTAATGGAATCGTAGATACCAGTCAAAAACAGGCAAATGATGGTAGTGACAATCAGTTCCTTGTACTTTTTGAAAAAGCTGTCAGCTTTTGAGTTGATCATGGGGTGTACCTCTTTATGGCATCATCAAGGGTTATGGTATTCCGGTTGGTCTTGCAATAGAAATCACCGCGAGTAAGTGATTGGTAATAATACAATCCATCTATCCGCAGCCACCGGAGTGGACGCCGGGACCGGCCGCCTCCAGACCATCCATCCACATGCAGCCCAATGGCAGGTACTTGTTCTCCTTTCTTGTTGGAATAGGTCCAATCAAAGTACAAGCCCACGCCCTGGAATCCCCAGGTTGTGGCGAGTAGCCAATGTTGGAGGGCCGAAGGTTGACCGGCCAGCCACTCCTCAAACAAGAGCACATCAAAAGCCAGGCCACGTCCATGCGATTTCGGGTCCCCTTTGCGCCAGGCTGATGTGATCATGGTCGGTAGGCCATGCCATGTTCGCCAGGCCAGGAAGGAGCGCAGGAACCCCACGTCCAAGCGAGCCAGGGTGCCGGGTCCCTGAATTTCAAATTCGCCCGGCGAAAAGTGATTGCCGTAGCTGTCCAGCAGGGCGAGGTAATCATGTCGGTTCATGTCAGCTACCTCCCGATGCTTTGACGAGCAATAGAAGCACGCCCAGACCGGCGGCAATTTTGATGCCCATCGGAATTTCGCTGTTGACATATTTTTTGGCTGTTTCCATAAGGTCTTGGGTGGTTTGCGGGGCATCGGGGGCGGCCGGTTCTCCCAGGCCTGCCCCGCAATTGCACCCGGCAGGGGTAAATGAAGAGTCTGTCATAGCGGGTTTCCTTTCGGTTGTTGCGGATTAATTACGAGTCATTACCAGCAGGGCCAGGCCTGCTGCCAGCACGCCCCCACCGATGATGAGCTTGGATTTTCCGATCCCACCAATGGACGGGGCGGCAGGGGCTTTCTCGGATTGGGTGGGAGCAGCAGAGTCGGCTACTTTTACAGTTGGAGGGCTGACTTTCGTTTTGGTCGCCGTCACTGTTTTTTTCGCGGCCAGACCGAACTCTTCGGGTACGGCCTGTTTCAAATAGTCTAGCACCTTGCTGGCAGACCATCCGAAATGGGCATACAGGTCGTACTTTTCGTTGCCGGGGCCTTTGGTGCGTTTGTACCATCCCATATTCCCGTTTAATTTACTTACCGTGGGGACGCGTCCACCTTCTTGCTGTTTTAGGCCTTGCACCCATTTTCGGAGCCGGGCCACAGGTATTCCGGCCACGGCCTCGCCCAGGCCTGGGTTTTGGCTGCACCCGCAGCTCACGTAGGTTGAATTCGACATAGTTGTACCTCGTTGGTTAGGTTAGTTTGGTTGGTTACTTCGAGTTTCAGTGATAAAAAGGTAGCCTGCCAGCAGCATCAGCCCGATCGGGACCGCCAGCATGGAGGGGCGGGCCACGGGAAGCAGTCTGCGGATGAGGTCCCGGCGGGCCAGCACGTCGCGGGCGTAATCCCCGCCGGTGGTAACTCGGTCGGGATCTTGTCCTGCCCGTATTGCTTGGGCCACGCGGGTTGGCCCGGCGTTGTAGGCGGCCACCGCCTGGTGGAGGTTCCCGCCGAAACGGCCAATCAGCTGCCCCAGGTACTTGGCCCCGTAGTCGATGTTGGGGGCGTGGTCCAGCCCAGAGTGGGCGCCGGTAAACCCGGGATGATGCCGCCTGTCGATCTGCATGATGCCGATCCCATTACCGTGGTCCCCAGTACCCTTGGCATCCAAGGCAAGCCCCATCCGGCTCTCGCGGGAGGCGACCGCCAGCAGCAGGGTCAGTGGCAAGCCATACCGCCTGGATGCTTGGGAAAAATACCCCATCACCCCACGCAGGCGGATGTATGTAAGTTCGGCAGGTATCGACCAGGAGGCTGCCATCAGACGACCGCTTTAATTGTGAACGTCACCTGAATGGCCTGACCTGGCTGGATGGTAAACTGGTCGGCCGGGGCCAGCGCCCGGCGGGCTATCAGCGTGGGCGTGAAATCGTAGTTGTAGGTCGATTTGCTGTTGCCGTAGATGCCAATCTCTTTAACCGTTATCGGGACTGTGCCCTTGTTTTCAAAGATGCGATGCAGATTGAACCAGGCCTGGTTGGCCTCCAGGTCAATGACCGGGGCGTCATCGGCGACCATCCCGTGATGGACCAGCAGCCCATCGCCGGTCCCATGGGCAATTCCTCCTACATCGTAGGGCGTCTGGTCAGTGGCGTCCGGGGACAGGTCGGTGTCAGTCATGGAGACAAACTTGGAGCTGGCGCCCAGCCGGATCCCAAATTTCCAGCCCGGAATCGGATTCCCGCTGCGTTCCATGTAGCCACCACCTCCCCCGGGGAACAGGCTCAGAAAGTATTGGGTGTGATAGGAATCGGAATTGTCACTCACCGCCAGGCTCCGCAGCATACTGGTAAAGGCCTCGGTAAAGCCGCCATTGCTGCCATGGAGGGCGGTATCCTGATTGAAGTTTTCGATCTGGGTGAGAATCTCGTAGTCGAGAGTTAGCGTTTTGGTCGCCGGCAGGGCCAGCGGGGCTTCCAGCACGTCCCGGGCCAGCAGCGTGTATGGGGTTCGCGTAAACTCGTCTTGCCGCCCGGTCTGAATGCCGATTTCATTGACAGACAGGTCGGCTCCGCCGGTGTTCGTAAAAGCCCGGGAGATGTTAAACTTGCTGCTCTGCTGGTCGGTGATCAGCGGGGAGATCGTGACCGCCCCCTTCGAGAGTCCGCCCAGGTGGGAGGCCAGAGACATATCCTCGGCCGATACCGGGCGCGTACCGGATCCGATCACCGCCTCCCAGTTGCGCAACGGGTACACCTGGTTGGAGACGGCCCGCCGTCCAAATCACTTCAGGATGACCTGCCCGTCACCCGCCAGGTGACCGGCCGAAATGTCGGTGGTGAGCCCGGAAAGCCACCAATCGGTGGTGCCACTGCGCTGGCCGATCTGCCAAAACCCGTTCAGGGCGGGCACGCTGGCGCACCCCCAGATCAGCGCGTAGACCGGATCTTCCCCGGGATCCCAGGCGAACTCCGAGGAGTCCTCCCAGTCAAACAGGCTGGATGAGGCGTGAATTTTCATCATGGACGCGGCCGGATCCCAGCTGATGTTTTCGACGGTTCGCGGGTAGATCCGCCCGTTCCAGTCGGGATTGTATAGGGCATCGTAGGCCCCGCCGGTGAAGTGGCCATAGAGGTCGCGGATAAACTGGCCCACAAAGGAGTCGCATTTCATGCGGTACAGGTGGCGACCGCCCAGGCCGATGTTGCAATACAGGTCTAGCCCCCGTTGGGGGAGCCCGACCGAAAGTTCGTGTTGGATGTGCTGCACGTCAGGTGATGGTTAGGTTATAGTTGGTCGTGATGTTTTTGCTGCCGGTGGCCGCCGCTTGGGTGGTTTTTTCCACGGTCGTAGTAGTTGCACTGAACTCCCCAGTACCTTCCGGCTCCGAGTCGGCCCGCAACGAGCCGGACAGATCCAATAGCTGTTCAACCTGTTGGCCTGTAATGGGTTTGATATCCAGTTTGAACCGGGTCGTAGCCAGATCACTTCCGGCCCGCAGTTTGCTGGGGACAATGACCGAATACACGGGGGACTTTCCCACCTTGCCGGAAGCGGTACGGGAGCGCACCCGGAAGAAATGCTCGGTGTCCAGGTAGGTGGTGGGCAGGTACACCTGGTGGTAGCGGATCATCTCGGCCGGGGAGCCGTGAAACTCCGGGGTCGAATAGGGCACCGAGGGGTCAAAGCCCCAGTCGAGCTGGCTGGAGGCCTTGGTGCCGGTCGCCCAGCTGACTAGGATGGAGCCCCGGACCAGCATGCCGCTGACCACGCGCATTTTAAATGGTTCGGTGAAGGATTTGCCGGTGATCTCGCTCATGCTATTGCGTCCAGAAGAGTTCGGTTACGAGGGCTTTCGAGGTCTCCAAGGCTCCGGAGGCCTCATCCCACAGGCCCATCATGCCGCCTTTGTAGAGCTCTTTGAACTGCCGCTCGTCCATGTGGAGGGTTTCCCCGGGCTTCAGCCGGAACGTGTAATAGCGCTCGTCGATGCGTGCTTCGTCCAGGGCGATCATAAACTCACCATCACTGTGGTTATGGATGATGACGCCCAGGCGCATAGGGTTGCCATTCACGAGTTTGACAGGACTCGTCCCCTGTTTGAGGACCGGGGAAATAGAGGTCCCGATACGTCCGGCGGGTCCGATCCCGATGGAAGGTGCATTTACCTTGAGTTGATCTAATAGGGCATCCATTTTCAGGGTGAGCTCGCAAAGCGACTGGATGAGGCTGTTCCACATATGGTTATACCTCCAGCGGGTTGGCATCAGACTTCTGAACCACGTAGGATTCGCACAAGAAACTTACGCCAGCCTGCTGCGCTCCTTTGTTAGAGGCATACACTTGAAACGGCATGTTGGAGCCAATGATAAAGGGGACGTTAGCATAGAAGGGGCCGAATTCGTCGTTAATCTGTTCCAAATAAACTTCGTTGCGGATAGTCGTATTATAGACTTTCAGGCTGGCAGTGATATCGCCCGGTCGGTCGCTGATCATTGCCAGGCGTCGGGCTTCCACGTCGATGCTTTTGGCTTTGACACCCATATCAATATTAACCGCACCCGGGGCCAGGGTAGCTTGCCCGTAGAGAAAGCGCGGTTGGGGCATCGGGCTGCCAATTTCGGCATAGATATTTATCAGTTTGGTCAGACTGTAATGATCGTAGCCCACCAGCTGGATGTTGACCGTCTGGGCCGTGTTACCGGTATTGGTCAGCTCGAAGACCAGGCTATTACTTTTTTGAATGATGAATGGAGCTAAGAGGCCATCAATACGGCGGAACAGTTGATGAACAACCGATAGTTGGAGGTCACGAAACAGATAGAGGTCTTCATTAAGTCGAGCGGAGACGAAAACTTTGTTCATGTCCAAGGCGTAGGGCAATATCTTTCGGACCCCGAAACTTTCCCCGCCCATGCCATTCATCATGATATGTCCTTTGCTTCCCGCTTGTAGTTCAACAGCTTTGGCCGGATTAAAAGGGCTGGACTGGGTTGGTGGAATAAAATTTTTAACAATCTTCATTAGCATTCAGATAAGTGTTAGGGCAATAAAAAAGCCGGCAACGACCCGATGGCCGCTGCCGGGAAGATGGGCTATTTTTCGGGCTTCATTTCAGCGACGACAATGCTGGCTCGCAGGTAGAGGAGGCCTTGGCCAGAAGTCGTCCAATTCTCGTCACTGGGGAACACTGAGGAATCCTCGAAATGGACCGAGAGCGACAGGGTTTGATTGACCGCCAGATCGAATGGGTCGGCCAGGCGGTACTCATCGGCGGATTTCAGGGAGGCAATGCGCTTGAAGACCACCGGGGCATCGGTGGTATTGGCCGTCCCCGCGACCATGTGCATGCCCGTGCCGGAGAAGTTGGAATGTTTGGAGATGGGCACCCGCAGGAACTCTTTGTTGTCGTTGTCGGCCTGCAGGATCACGCCCGCATCCTTCAGGGAGTTGACGATCGCGCGGGCATCAATGCCGTTGGCCTCATCGTCCTCGATGAACTGCTTGGTCACCTCGAAGGAAAGGGCAAGGATGCGTCGCTTAAGCTCGCCCGGGAAGGGATTGCCCACGTAGTTGTTACGGGTAATCTTCCGCGTGGAGTTGGGCGGAAAGAAGTTGACGACAGCGCCGTTTTGTTCCACCTTTTGGGTGTCAAAATAGGTTTTGATGCGCGCACTGGCGGGGACAATTGCTTTTTTGGTAATTTGGTTGCTCATAGCTTGTTGTGGTATAGAGATTTTGGTTGGGCCGTATGGCCATTTCGCTTATTCCCGTAAGCAGTCTCCGGCCAGTGAGAGCTATGAGTAAAAGGGTGGGTTATACCTCCACGGTGTCTTCAAACAGGGTTTCGATTTGGGAGACGTGTCCGGTTTCCTTCGGCAGCTGAGGCTGAGGAGTGACTTGGGCAGGCAGGGTGCCGTCGTCCCACAGGTATTCGCTGCCTTCCATCAGGCCCTGGGAGGGCGTCCAGTCGGGCATGACAAATTTGATCAGTTCCATCACGCCCTGCACGCCGAGCCCCATGGCCAGACCGCGAAGGTGTTTGTTTTTGGTGAACATGGTAAAGACCATGCCCAGGGTGAGGGGCAGGCCAACGCGGGCCGCTTGCTGGACAGTTGCCGAGCTGCCGCCAAGGATAGCGGGTACGGCCAGCCCGTTCAGCTGCGCACCAATTGCCTGGCCGCCCACAATGTATCCGGCCGTGATCAGCTGCTGCTTAAATTCACTGACCGCTTTTTCGGTAGTTATCTGTTTTGCCATAGTTGCAGGTTTGGGGGTTGTTGGGTTTTCGATTAGGTCCAAGTGTGTTGGATTTTTTGCAAATATTCGTTGGGTCATAGGTGGGTTCGCTGAGAGTTAATTAAGGATGCCTCGGCCGTCAATATTCAGGTTGGTTATGATATAGATGTCCCCGTAGGAGAACACGGGGCGCTTGCCATCGTCGAAATAGTGGTAGTAGTGATGGTCGTCTCCTTTCTGGTCGCCCGGGTAAATGACCTTGTCGCTGCTGTACATGATGCGCTCGGCGTGACCGATGGAAACCAGCTCCCCGCCCGCCGGTGGAAACAGTTCGTAGTCATAGCCGTCGGCCGGAAAATGATGGAACTCTTCGTACATCTGTTCGGCTTGGTCGCTGGCGTAGGCTCCTTTGAGTAATTTCATGCGGGTTGTCGGAAAGGCAAACAGCGTGGTGCCCTCGGCGTCGATAATCATAGCTAAATCCTCATCCTCAGAAAGTATGCGCTGCAAAAATCCTTTGGTGTCAATAAACTCCAGTTCACCAACGGAGCCCGCGTACACCAATGGGTCGCCAAATAAGGTTTTCAGAGGCATGGGGAGAGATTTCGTTGTCTGTTTACCAGACCGATTCGGGCGTATTTTTTCATCTGGTGAACTGTCGCGATAAATACCAACCTCGCGGGCGCGAACGGTTCCCTTCACCCCATATTTAGGTGCAATGCGATTGAGTTCTTCGTACAATTCCGACCGGTCGGTAAATTTGGTTTTGACCAGTTCGTTGACCACATCTTGCAGTTTGGTTACGGTGTTTTGGTTGGAGGTGAGGTCCAATTGAGCCTGCTCCAATTCTTTTTGGGTTTGCTGGTGGGTTGTCTCCAGTTCGCGCAGGGTTTTCTTCGAGCGTTCCAGCTCGAAGGTAATCTGCTGAATACGGACCGGGGCGGACTGTTGCCATCCTTTTTCGAGGGCAAGGAAGAGTTCGGCCAGTTTTTGCTTTATGATTGGCAGCCAGCGCTGGATTTTGTACATGCCGAGCCGTTGCTTCATCTGATCGTAGGTTACTTCGCTGCCGTCCGGGCCCGTTTTCTGTTTTTCGGCCTCGATATCTACCTCGTAATGGCTGTAAAAGTCGGACTCATCGGCAATAATATTCCCTTTGTTGCCCGCCAGGCTTCGGCCCGATTGGACCGGCTCGTCCATACTCCAGCCGAATTGCCCGTTTAGCTGGTCGCCTGCCATCTGCTTGATGGAGCTCCACTTAATCTTGTTGTAGAAACTTCGACTGGGCGCATTCGGATCAGGTATCAGGTTAAACAGGACCCGACCGTTGGCGTTATTTTTCGGCACTTCGAGCTGCAGCTCGTGGCGGAACCGAGGAATACGTTTGCCGTCTGAGGAGAGGTTGTTTTCAATGGTGCCGATCTCCCCGCTGTAGTCCAGCCAGCCAATGCGGATGAGTCCTTCGCCGAGGGCCTGTTGGGCTGATTCCGGCAACTCCGAATTAATAAGGGATTGCTCCCGCTGGATCGCGGACTCCATTCGCTCGGAGCGCTTGGTCACATCCCGGCTTGCTTGGGACAGGGAAGATTCCAGGCGCTGGGTCTCGCTAAGTAATGAATCAATGCGTGCCTTCAGCACCTTCGTTTGGGCTTTGGACTGGAAAAATTCTTTGACTCGGGGATCGGAGTTGGTGGCGGCCACCATCTGCTCGTATTCCAGGGATTCTCCCTCGGAATCGGCAGAGGTTTCCCGTCCGTCACCAAAGAAGAGCTCATCGATCCAGCTTTGTTTCTTGCTGACCAGCTCCAGGCGGTACTGATCAAAAGAATCCTTCATCAGATAAAAATGGATGTTCACTTTTCCGTGTTGGTTTCCCTGCCGGAGCCCGCGCCCGTTGCGCTGCTGGATCTGCGAAGGGGTGTAAGGCACATCCATGTGATGCAGATCAGTGGTCCATTTTTGCAGGTTCATGCCTTCGGCAATGGATTGGTTGCCGATCAGTACGCGGTATTTGCCCAGGTTGAAATCATCCTGCACCTGCTTTTTGAGCGCTTCTTTGTCATCGGAGGAGGAGACGAAATAATCCTCACCCTTGGGGTCGGTGCCAATAATAGAGCCGTTAATAATGGCAATTTCTCCGCTGGGGATCCCGGCTTCGGCCAGCTCTTCTTTTATAAGTTGGTGATAGCTCCCGCCTTTTTGGCCTTCCACGGAGATCCAGTCGCAGAAGATGATCTGGTTGCGAATTGCGGGAGTCGCCGGATTATTGCGCCTACTATACAAAGCCTCAACAATCATGACCGCTCGGTCGAAGATTTCTTCTATCGAGTCCGGCCCGTCGGAGTGTTTTTCCCGCTGTTTTTCGATCTTGTTAAGCAGGAACTGCTTGCCAACGGGTACTGCGTGGAGGTCTCCTTCAGTGGCTTCGATTTCTCGGGCAACCTCCTCAAAGTAACCTAGTGCTTTTAGCTCCTTAATAAGTTTGTGGCGGGACTGGCCTTCGTATGGGTTCGGATTTTGCCTCACCTGCTGGTTGGCTTTTGAGAAGAAATCGCCATAGATGCTTTCCGGCAGTCTGCTGGGAGCAGGGTTTTCGCGGTAGGCGTAACTTTCAGCTACGTTATCGACCAGGGCCCCGAGCTTCAGGAACTTGCCATCTACGCCTGCGAAACTGCTGTCATATACGCGAAGATCCGTAGCTATTTTACTGCCATCGCCGGTAATGACCAGGAAATTGTCTTTGGTCTGGCATCCGCGCTGGCGCATACAATCGAGGATGTTATCCGCTCGGAGAATGATATCATCGAATAACAATTTGTGAATTTCGCTGGGTTCGATGACTTGTTGCTTGGTCTCGGCCTCGGGGCGCTTGAATTTCGGTTTGAGCGCTTGGGGATTGCCTTGGTTGTCGGTCACGACATTTCCAGACTCATCTTTGAGCAGGTCGGGAAACTTCTCGTAGAACCCCACCAGCTGGTCGTAGCTTTTGATGTCCATAACCTCATCGATAATCGCCCGCATTTCGGGGAGATTGTAGTAACCGGCCACTACGCGCTCGGTTCGGTATTCGCCGTTGGTCTTTTTGACGATCTTTTCCTCCTCGCGGACAAACTGGTTGATGAAGTTGTCCAAGTTGGCAATCTGGTATTTTTCGAGCAGATCCGGGGCGCATAGGTTAAGCATGTGCCACACCTCAACCGGAGAGTTGACGACCGGGGTAGCGGTTAATACAAAGACGTTTTTGTAGCCCACTTTCGAAAACAGCCACTTGGTTTTCTGGAGTGCGTCTTCGGCTCGTTGGGACGGTTTATTGGCTGCAATACCGAGCTTCGCCGCTTTGGCGCTGCCCAACGCATTTTTGTAGAAGTGGGCCTCGTCAAAGAACAGGGCGTCCACGCCGAGCTCATCAAAAAAGATGTCAGTTTCTAATCTTGTGGCAGTTGCTACATTGCGTAGTTTGGCCTCCCACTCTTCTTTCATCTTTTCCAGCCGCGTGACCATCGACTTTTTGGCCGTAGAGCTGAGGGCATCGTCTTCTTCGATGAGCTCGTCGAAACTATCAATCATTTGATCGAAGTATTCCACGCGCTCGGAATACATCTGCTGCTGGACGGCCGGGGACAGTGGCAGGCTCTTGAAGGCGTGATCGGCAATAAAGATCGCGTCCCAGTGGTAGAGCTGGGCCATAGTGAGCTCCTTGTGGCGCTCGGTGCCTGTCATTTTCATATTGAGGATTTTGGCTTCCGGGAACAGCATCGCATATTCCTCGACCCACTTTTCCTGTACTTTCCCGGGTACTACGAACATGGGTTTACTACAGGCTCCCTGTTGCAACAGCACTTGCGAGGTGATAATAGAAGAAAGCGTTTTTCCAGCGCCGACATCGTGGCAGTTGGCTCCGCGGCCACCCCATACGAGCTTCTCGGCGACCGCGCGGTTGTGTTTGTAGACCGCAAAGTCTTTGACGCCATAGAAGGTGTCGGACATGCCCCGAACCCGAAGGGTGGCCCCATCGAATTGCGGGTTGATATGAGCGTTATACTCGTGGTTATACGCCTGCTCGATGAGCTCACGGATTTCCGTGGAGGCCTTGGTGCGTACCCATTGGTTGAATTTTTGAGGCACGCGCGTCAGCATCTGGTCGTTGTGGGTGCGCTGTTTGGCGCGGGCTCGTTCGATAAGCGCCTGCTGGCCGGTTTGCTCGGCTCGTTTGAGCGTCATATCCCGTAGCACGTTGTCGTCCTCATCATAGAAGACCAACGGGAAACTGGAATCCTGAATGTAATTTTTGATGATTTTGCTGAACGGCGTCTCGCCCCATCCTTGGTTCCAGTCGCCCGCCGTTTCCTCGCCACCTTTGATATAACGCCCGCCTTTGCGGAGCTTCATATAGAAGCGGTTACCGAGGTCGGCTTTATCTTTGACTAAGCCGAGATGTACGTCCCGATAGCCCAGCTCATCTTTAATCCACTGGGTGAGCACCTTCGTCGGCAGATAGGTGAAAATGTGACGGGGATCTACGGTAATGCTGTAGGCATCAATCCACTCGGGGAGAACGGCCTTCAGGGCCTGGATGTTTTTCTCCAGCTGGTTGTCTTCGGCTATTTCCAGCTTGCGGCGGACATTACCGGCCAGGTATTGATAACGAAACTCGTAATTATTGGTTTCGGGATTGTAAAAGAAGTCAGGGTGATTCTTGATCGCTTCGGTGAGATCGCTCCGGCTGGCTGTTCCTCCTTTGTAGGTGGACTGGTAGAAATCAAGCGTAAGCTCTTCGCCGATGGAGCGGCCGTACATGGCAATTTCGGCCAGATCATCGGAGTCGGAGACCGCAGGCACGTAGTTGCGGTTGAATAGCGAGTCGGCATCGATGATATCGGCATAGACGAGCTGGCCGCTGATCGGATCGCGCTTCACAAAGGTCGTCAGTTTGTACAGCCGGTTGTCGTAACGGAAAACCTGGCGAATATCATCGTCTTCGTCGGGAATGCCGTAGCTGTTGATGTGACTTTCAAGTAACTCCTTAAACTCCCCGTGAAGCGGCTCTTTTTGCTCGCTGTCCTGGGCCAGCGCCGTGACAAAATCATCATAGGTATCGAGCATCTGGCAGGCTGAGCTTATCTTGGCGCGAAGCCCGTCACCCGCTTTATCCGATCCACCTACGGTAATAGGTTTGAAGTAGTGGCGCTGTTTTTCATAAAATTTCTCGTCATGCCAGACGATATTCCCGGCGTGGTAATCGCGGGTCGTCTCCAGGCGTACGCCCTCATCGGGGATCCGGTAGAAACCCGTCGGCCCCGGAAGCGGGTATGGGAAGCGAAGATCATCTCCAAGAACCTTACCGGTCAAAGCCTCATCCAATTGGCCTTTGACGCCCATACGGGTCAAAAACTGCATGTCGTGTCCCTGAATATGTTCGCCTAGTACCTGCTGGGGATATTTCTGATAATAGGGATTGTAGTAGGCCCCGTAAGACTGGTCCTTATATTCGGTGATACTTACCGCGAGATCCTCATAGGCAAACAGCTGGTTTAATTCACTGTTTACGTCAGGATGGGTTTCGCCGTCAACATCGGGGTATTTCTGAAACAGGATGAGATCCGTCGTGACCAGCGTATCGGCATTGTCCTTGAATGCGGTCGAGGGCAACCGGTAAGCACCCACAAACCGGGCGCGCTGGACCATCGCCTGGCGGATGGCCGGATCCTTCTTGTCCATAGTGCCAACCGAAGTGATTACGGCCAAAAACCCGCCGGGTTGGAGGGCGTCCAGAGACTTCAGGATAAAGTAGTCGTGGATGCGGGGATTCAGGGAAGCCAGCGGGTCGCGCTGGGTGTGAATTTTGATATCCCCAAAAGGGACATTGCCTATGGCGCCGGTCAGATTATATAGCGACAGGTCGGTCTGGGCAAAGTTTTCGTGGCGGACCAGCTGGCTTGGATGCAGCAGCCGGGCAATGCGAGAGCTCACTGCAGACCGTTCAACCATCAGCATGCGAAAGGCTCCGCCGGTAGGCATGAAGCCTGCAAAGTTGCCCACGCCCGCCCCGGGTTCTAAGATGTTGCCTCCGTCCACGCCCATGGCCCGGAGTTTATCCCAGATGAGCTTGACCAATGGGTAAGAAGTGTAATGTTCGTTGAGTAGGCCGCGCTCGGTGCCGGTGCGATCTTCCCCGTACCCTAATCCACCGGCTCCGGTATACCGACGAAGAATGTCCAGGTCGGATTCGGTGATAGCACGATCTTCTTTTTCCAAGACGGCCAATGCTGCTTCATTAGCCCGGCGACGTTCGGATTTTGTTAAACGGATCGGATCGTAATTTTTTAATGCAAGGTCAGAAAAATCGCTTCCATATTTCGCCTCTCCCGCACGATCTTCAGAGTCATGGTATGATTGGTTGTCTTCAATTTTGGCTGATAGGTCCTCATTTGTGGCATCTTCAAAAATTTGGTCAAAGTCGACGCCAATAATATTCCCATGCTGGCGAAACAGCTGCAGTGCTGGCTCGCGATGTTCTTGAGGAAATCTGTCAAGCGAAAAAGCCAAGGCCAGTTTCTTAGCTGTCTCGGTAAAGGAGTTCTGGAGTGCCTGCAACTGGTTGGTAGGATTGTTACGACTCGTCAGCTGTTGATTCAATTTCGTGGGGTTGCCCAGAAGATCATCTATTTTCTTAGCAGCTTCCTCATTTCCCTGGTCTGCTTTCCAGGCTAGATCGGTTAGGTGCTGCATGCGTTTGGTGTTAAGGGTGCCTGATTTATAAGGTGTGTGAGCGGCTTTTGCTATTTGTGCCATACGCTGGGTCTTTACCTGGATCTCGACCGGAATATCTCCGGCCTCCCCAGCCATCACGATAAAGTGATGCGCTCGGTAGCCACCGACCGGTTCGGCGTATTTGTCTTCATGTTCAAATACTTCTCCGATTGCTCCTGAATCAATTTGTTTTACCACTTGATCCAGATCCTTTTGATCAGACAACACGATCATGCATCCGGCCATATCGGTCAGGCCTTGGGTATAAAGCTGATTTGCATTAGCCTGCTTGATATCAGTCTTAATGCGTTTGCGACGCAATTTGTTGATAACCGAATAGGGAGACTTCACGCGGCCCTTAACCGTAGCTTTTGGTTGCATGCCGGTGAGCTTTGCTATTACCTGGTCCAAGGCCTGCTGGTAGTCGCCTCGAAGGTCGATCAACTGTTTGATTTCGTCGGTGAGCTTGGTCTCCTCGACCGTATCGGTGTCGCCGGCCAGCTGCGGGTTGGGGTCGTCGGCGTTGGGAATCCCGTCCCCGTCAAAGTCGCCAAAAATACCGGGATAGTCCTCGGTTGTAATGTCTTCAAAAGGGGTAACAGTTGGATTGTCTCGCATGGGGTTAGCCTAATACTTTGGTTAGAAAGGCGTCCAATTTAGCCTGACTTTCTTTGGCCGCTTCAATGTCTACTTGCTGTTGAGGCTTTTCGTCAGATGAAATATTCTTCGTCGTCGGTTGTTCTTTTGACGACGTTTTTTCTTGTTTGGTAGAAGCGGGCTTGGGTTTAGTAGCCGGTTTCTTCTTGGTCTTTGGCGCAGGTGAGTTGGTCACAGTAGATTTTTCCTTTTTGCCAAGCGCGCGTTCCTGGCGCTTGTACTCTTTGGCGCCCAGCACGACTTTGGCGTGGTCCTGCTTATAAATTCGGATTTCCAGATCGCCATATTTGTTGACTAACTTTTTCCAGCACGCTTTTAGCCCGCCCCCTTTGCCTTCCGTGCAGGCTTGATATTCCAGATGGCCGTCCAGCAGTAGATCCATGATGTACCGCTTCTTGGGATAGTCTGCTGTGTATCGGATCGAGAGGTGGGCGTTTTCAGACTCCCCGGAATGCTTGGACCCGTAGCAGGGCATCTTGCTGCCAAACATCGAGTTGATCCGTTTCCAGGATCGAATCTTGTGAAGGGTGTCGATCTCTTTGAGGGTAATCTTAAAAGGAGTATCCACTGGGTTTTCGCGTTTGTCTGGGTTGGTTTCTTCTTTGGCAGCAGGGTTAGCTGGTGTCACCTCGCGGTCTTGGGCCGTAAAGGGCACGGCAATAGCGGTCAGTTCCCGGTAGCGATTCTTTTCGGTTTCGGCTCCGCCTTCCTTGGTAACTTTGATCTCGATGTCACACTCGTGGGCGATGCTGGTGTTGCCTTTATATTGCCCGTCCTTGGTGGCGTGGGATACCATCACAAACATGATCCCGTTTTCGCGGCACCACTGGGCCAGCTCTACGGTTTCCTTGGCGTTGGCATCGATCACGGAAATCGAATCCAGGATACAGGCGAAGGACCGGTTTTTAAGCAGAATTTCTTTGAGTGCCTGAATGGATTTCCATTTGGTGAAATTGAGATTCGGGTGGGTCGCTTCCAGGCGTTTGACGCGGTCGACCAATGTTTTGCCAAAATGCTCTTCGGCGGGGATATACTCGATGCGCCCGTGTTCGGCTAATGCGTCAGCGAGTCCCAGACTCATGGTGGATTTACCGGCGCCTTTTTCGCCCCAAATAAAAATGACGGCATTCTTTTCGGGCTCACCGAGAAGTCTCCCGTAAGGTTGTGCTATTTTTATGCCTTTGATATTAAGTTTAGAAAGCTGCTGGGCAGTCATTGATTCCATATCAGGTTCGTCTAGTTTTTTTGATTGCGATTCCAATTCCAATAATGGCGATAGTCCCTAATACGAGAATACCCGTTTTCGCAGTGGGAGCGTTTCGTGGTACTTGTAAAGACTGTTGGCTAATACCGAGCTTGTTAAGCAGTATCCCATCGACAATTCCATTCGGTTGTAGTCCCAATTTTTGCTGGGCTTGTTTGACCGCCTGTTGGGTTTCGGGACCAAATATCCCATCGACACCATATTTGGGGAGCCCAATGCCAAGGGCTTTCAGTGCCGATTGCAGGTGCATGACCTGCGGACCTTTGTCACCTATTTTGAGAGTCATTGGGAAGATCGTTTTCGGTTTATGAAGGTGAGACCGGCTATTCCGATGGCGATGCCCATGGAGAGAAAACCGGCCTGTTTAAGTGTGTCCATGGATTTGCTTTTTGCAATGGTCTCTTCAAGACCGATAAGATCACTTACCGCCTGTAGGTCCACATATTCGAAGTACCGGTTGATAACCCCGGCATGTTGGTGGTAGACATTATTTAATCCATCTTTATCGGTTGTAAGCCCGGCCATGATGATGGCGGTAGTTGCGGCTTTTCCTTTCTTGCCGCTTAGGGCGTGGTCGGCTAGGCTAATGGCTTTGCGAAACGCATTTTTCCCGGTTTGGCGCAGGTAGCTGTTTAACCCGCCCATACCGTCGTCCACAATCTGATAATCACGACCTTCAATGAGCTCACGCATTTTTCTGTTCCTCTCGGCCGGTGTCAGGGTTGGCTATGGTTTTCAAGCTGTCTCGCATGCCGGGGATAAGCGGGCCAAGGAAATACGCCCCGGCTCCGATGCCCACTAGCCATAATACTTTGGTGAGCGTGCTGTTGACGCCGCTGAATGCGCTTTGGGGACTGGGCAAGCTAATCTGATACCACGGCTCGGTGGGTGGAGCATATACCCCGCTCTGTTGGCCTTCCTCGATATCCAGATCCAACGTCATGACCTTGGAGGCCGCAAGCGGTTTGGCCTCGGATATATTGGCTTCAGTAACATTGCTGGGGTGCAGTTCAAAGATGACCGGGTGATTACGATCCGGACGAAAAGAGCGCCCGAACACAAGCCGGGTTTGCCCGCGACAGCCGTCCCACATGCTGGTCAGGATTCGGGATATGGCCAGCACCTTTCGGGATTGCGGATCGAGGGCTGCGATGACCGCATCCGGACATGCTATAAGCAGAAACGAGTTCCAGAAGTTGCGGTACCGGTCGATTTCGATATCAACGGAGAAGGGAACCCCGTTTTTGGGCACCCCGCGCTCGGGATACCGGCCGATAATGCGAACTTCGCCAGCCTCAGAGCTAATTATATTTCCTGTAATGCCAGCGGATCCTAATCCGTTGTCGCTATATGCAGATTGGGTCTGGGTCATGTTATTTTCGTCTGGCTAAGATTCGAAAAGCAAGATATCCACCGGCAATCCATCCCAGGGTTTTCTTGTGTTGGTTAAACCAATTTCGGAGCTCTTCGGAGGGTCGGGTGCCAGAGAGTCGCTGGCAGATCGATTGGTCTTCAGGGGCTTCAACCTCTGCCCCTTTTGGGACTTCCTGTAGCTGGATGGTCGGTTGCAGGTACACCTTTTCCTCCGATGGAGAGGGATTTGGGTAGCGCCCGTTGGGAATATGACCATCGAGATAATGAGAAATTCCTACCGGATGGGCGGGATAAGTGGCTTCAATCATATTACGATTTCTTTTTTAGTAAGGTGTACATGAGTCCTCCCCCAACGGCAACGACGCCGCCAATAAGCAACATGCTTGTCATATTGGGGCCGCCCGATTTCTGGGCTCCCGTCAGCGCCATTTGCTGCTCAGGTGTTAGGCTACTGCCACTGGGGTTATTTTTGCCGCCATTGATAACCCCGTCCACGGTCACGGCGGTATCGGCCGCGGTGGTCAAAAAGCTGGACAAATCATTCAGGATGCTGCCAAACTTGGTTTTCTTTGACTCCGGAGGGGCCGTAGGAAAAGTGGTGGAAGTAAAATTAAATGGTCGAGTAGTTTGCAAGAAATCGACTTGATCAAAAGAGCTGTTGTTCATAGGTGTACCTCTACGTGGATTTAGCGTTGGCTTTTTTCTTTTTGGCAACAAGCAGTATGGCAGCTCCCAGAATAGCAACTCCACCAACTGCTGCGCCCGCAATCATGGCCGTGCTTGCGGTCTCTTGTTTGGCAGCTGTATCGGTGACGTTGTGCTGTAGGGCCGTCATGAGTTGCTGTTTTTCCTGCTCTATTTTCTTCTTTTCAGCCAGCTTGCGCTCGTGGGCCTTGCAGAGGGCCTGCGATTTTTCGCGCTTGCGCCGACAGCTTTTGAGCTTGCCGAACATCTTTCCCTTACAGCTCTGGTTGGCATATCGGCAGGGATCATCTTCTTCCCAACCGTCTAAGCCACTACGTAGGCTATTAGGTATGATCAACTGATCATCGTCGTTTGTTATCGCTATAGGTTGTAAGTAAGCACTACTCATAAGGTCAGGAGTGGTTAAGGGTCCAGTAGCTGATACCGCCAAGCGTCAAAAGCCCGGCCGAGAGTCCGCCGTACAGGAGCCATTTTTTGTTTCGAGATTGTTGTTGGCTGGCCAGAAAGCTGTTGTCCAGGCTTCCGAACCTATTCAGGTAATCAACGGCCGGTTGGCCATGTTCTTGGATAATCATAGCATACTGCTGGAGGACTGCGTTATCCTTTTGGGAAAACGAAATAACATCCGAGCGGACCCCTCGGGCCATCAGATAGTCTCGCCATTGCCCGCGCTGGATACGCTCGTCTTTATCTTTCGCGCCAAACCATTTGGAAAACATGCTTTTCATAGTGACGCCTGTTTGCAGAGCTGTCGTTGCAGCAGCGGTCAGGGTAATCGGGTCAATACCTAATCCGTCCGGCATCCGGTTCGGCAGGTGCTTGGATTTTTTGATGAGGGTTTCGTCAAAGGCGAATCCTGGATATTTGGCGACAGTCGTATCAAAAGATTTCCATCCATCAGGGGAGCGAAAGACGGTGTAGATATGATCGTAGTTTCGTCCCGTCCGGCTCACAATCCGAAATCCGGTTTGAATGCCCAGGCTTTGCAGCAGGGCCGCCGACAGGATCGCGTGATCGTCGCAATCTCCGGCCTTTTGTTTGAGAGTGACATCCGGGGATTGAATGCGTTCAATGTTCCAGGGATCCCGAACGTAGTTGATATTGCGGGTCATCCACTTGTAGATAGAATCGGCAATCTGATCTGCATTTCGTAGGTTAGGAAGGCCGGTGCTAATATTCCTGGGAACCCTACGAGTGATTTTTAAGGCAAGCTTTCGGATATCGTCCCGACCGGTATATTTGGTTACAAGCTGGGAGGCTACCTTAAGCACTTGTTCAATACCTGGATACGTCCTGCGCCGGGAAATAATAGGGGCGGCAGCATCACCTTGTAGGGGATTTGCTGCCGCCTTATTGCTCATCACTAAACCGTCGGTAGTGACTGCGTTACGGGAAGGGGTGATATGAGGATAATGACTGCTCAAGAGCGGTAGGTGATATAGTCAAGCAGAAGTTGCAGGCCATGTTCGGGGTTGCGCGTTGTTACATCACCGAGCCGCTTCGCCAGTTTCGGGTCAAGATCGCCCAGGCTGATAAGTACGCCTGCAAATTGCCGGGAGCGCGTGATGGTCGTTATTCCTGCGGTATCCAATTCCTTGTAGATATTATCCCGAAGGCTCGTGACGGGTTGTTGGGTAATGGTTGGCATAGGGGTTAACTAAGATTTGGGTCCGTTGGATGTGACAAGTTTTTGCAGTTCGATAATGACTTCCGTGAGGAGCGCCTTTATTTGATTACTTACCTTCATGCCGGTAAAGTGTAGTAGCTGCCTGCAAGCGAAAGGGGCAGGGATATAACAGAGCGTAGTTGCGTGTTGCCCTAATCCATCCACAAGGGGATATATCGTTTTTGCAATGCGTTCGGCTCCGATATCCCTGCTTATCGCTTCTTCAGAAAGTAGTTTGGCCATGCGTGTCCAGTCCTGTATCGTAATCGGGCGCCCGTAAGACTGCATCAGTGCCAGTTGTGATCTGATGCGTTTGGCATAGCGTCCGTAGGGCTGCGGGTGGTCACCAAGATATTCGAGGGCCATTTTGAGCAAGGGAATATGATCAGGATTCATGGCGGGGTTGTTCAAAGTTGGTTATATGGTCATGGGTGATTCGGGATGGCCACCTGCCTCGGGTGAAGAAAAGCTGCCGTTCAGAGTTGGCCCGCCTGCGCCGTCCAGCAGGGTCTCTGGGATATCGGCTCCGTCGGCGGGAAGGTGCCGAGGAGTCTCCTCCCCGGCACCTTTGGGTTGTTCGGCTTCGTCGTTGAGGAGGGCATCGTGTTGGGGTAGGTCAGACTTGTTCTGCGATTGAATCTTTTGGGCTACTGCGGCTTTAAAAGCCTCGGTTTGCTCGGGGGTTAGTTGGCCTTGGCTGCCAGCCCGTTGGGCAAATAGTCCGGAGATGACGCTAAAGAACAGCGGAGCATTTTCCTCCAGCATATCCAGCATGCGGCTTCCGGCATCTCGACCGCCCGCTCGCTGTTCCATCTCCATGCGGAACTTCAGCTTTTCCAGTTCTGCGAGCTCTTTTTCGAGGGCTTTGAGGTTACTTCGGTGCATTTCTTTGAGCCGGTCAATCTCGTTGCGGTGGGATTCTTTGAGGTCGGCCAACTCTTTCTGGTGGGTGAGCAGGGTCGTAGTTTTGTCTTCGGCAAGTTCCCGCTTCAGATTCATAATCTCATCAACTTGCTGGCGGATCTTGCGGTCCGCATCATGGAGCTCTCCTTCCAGCCGAAGAATACGATTGCTGTAATAGTCTTCGTCTTTGGTCTCTCTGGATGGTTGCTCAAAGAAGTCAGCAGCTACTTCAGCCTGCTTGTTTGGATCGTCAATCCGAAAATTGATTTCGATATCATGGTCGTCGCCGGTATGCAGCGTATAGATTCCGGGCTCCAGGCGACACATGGCCTTGGCCACCTTAAAAGGAGAACGAATGTTGAACGGAATATCCTTTTCGACGTCGATGAAATCATCGGTCCGGCCGGTAATACGCCCGAAAATAGGCATACCCTCTCGCAGTTCCTGGAGCGTGGTGGCATAATCGCGTTGCGGGGTTTCTACAGTATTTGACAAGTGCTGAGGCATCGGGCCAGGCTTGGTTAATATGTCGTGATAGAATCATTTTGATTAATCACCGATGTCAACGTAACACTATTTCAAATCAAGGGAAATACTCCGGGATGGGCTGGAATAGGGTGCAACAGTGTGTTAAAGGATGGGACAGATTGGGATTGGAAGAAAATATCTTTGAGGTTGATATAATATCTAGAAAGCATATACCTGTTTGAGTCTTTGCTCGCTATTTGCCAAACTAGAAACTAATTAATAAAAATTTAGTAATCGCAAATGTTGCGATATTCATTCGATAGATAGCTAGTCTTAGATATGAGCCATAAAGAAGAAAAAAGATATCCATTTTGGCACGTAGCTCCTCACGTTGTAATTCTTGGTGCAGGAGCTAGTAAAGCTGCATTTCCAAATGGCGACAAAAATGGTAGAGAACTACCTTTAATGCAGGATTTTGTTGAGGTTTTGAATTTAGGCCCTGCTTTGTCTGAGTACGATATAGAATATGAAGGAGTTAATTTTGAAAAAATATATGATGAATTATATCAAAGTAATGATCATCCTGAACTTGTTAAATATGTTGAAAATTCGGTAAGAGAGTACTTCTCAAAATTTGAAATACCCAGCAGGGTTACATTGTATGATGAATTGATATTAAGTCTTCGAGAAAAAGACCATATATATACTTTTAATTGGGACCCTTTGTTATTACAGGCTTACCGTAGGCATTCGAAAATAAAAAAGTTGCCTAGTATTCATTTCTTACACGGCAATGTTGCTGTGGGTATTTGTAAAAACCATAAAACAGTTGGCTATATAAAAGGTTGTTGCTCAAAATGTGATAATCCTTACTCTCCTGTCAGATTACTTTATCCTGTTGCTGATAAAGACTATGATTCTAGTCCCTTCATTAGTAGTGAATGGAAACACTTGGAATGGGTTCTTGAAAGGTCATTTATGCTAACAATATTTGGTTACAGTGCACCTGAAACAGATGTAGTTGCCAAGGAGATGATGGGAAAAGCGTGGGATATTAATGACAAGAAAAAATTTAATGAAATTGAGATAATCGACATTAAATCTGAAGAAGAGTTACATGCTACTTGGTCAGATTTTATTGTAAGTCATCATTATTCGTGCTGGGAATCTATCCGAGACTCTCTCATATTTAGATATCCCAGAAGAAGTTGCGTCGCTTGGGGCGAATCGATTATGCAACTTGATCCATGGAAAGATAATTATCTACCTGAATTTAATGATATTAACAAACTACAAAAGTGGTTTGCTCCATTACTAAGGCAGGAAGTTGATTTTGATGAAGAGGATAAGAGGCTTACAGATTTGCAATCATCTTAGGCTGACCCTTTTTGTTGGTTTTTAGTTTCTCAATTTCTGTAATAAAGTTTGCTTTAAATGCAGGATGGCAGCAGTTTTTTGTGTCATCAGAAAGCTAACAGCTTAACTAAGCACAATGAAAAGTTTCGATTTTAATAAAAATGATAGGGAAAGAAGAAAAGATAGGATTAAGGACCTTAACAGTTTTAAAAAAGTAACTAAAAGTCTCCAAGAGATAGAAGATCTGTATCAAAGAATTTCCTTGCTACAAACTTTCAATGGAACCATTTTCGTAGCCACCGCTAATAAAAAAACATGCATCTTAAATACTGCACTTTTAGACTCTTCCATTGAAACTCTAGAGAGCATTAAAGGTTGTTTGCAGTACGGCAGTTTAAGTGATGCTTATGCTTTAATACGGAAATTCCGCGATCAATCTCTAATGTTTCTATACTTTCTGGCTATAGTCAAAAGAAATGCTTATCCCGATGAAAATTATGATAAGCATTTTGAATACTTATTCGATTGGTACAATAGTAAAATAGGGTTTATCGATTTTGATCAAATGTTTAAATATTTAAAGTCAGACCCAGATGTTCATAAAATCATCAATAAATATGGGCTTCAAAATAACTGGGAAACATTGAGGCATAAACTAAACGACTATGTTCATGTGAAAGGAGTAGATAATGCTTACGCAAACTATAAAAGAAATTATGATTTATCCTCAGGTTTTGAAAAGGTAGATAAGAACTTGAAATATCTATCTGTTTACTTCTTATCCTTGCTATTAATAATAGATTCTACGATGGTGATGTCCACGGATTATATCGATCATATGGAGATGGGCATGACGCCTCCCGAAGGTAGCCAGTATAATATTGCTCCCTCAATTCAGGAGTTTATTAACCAGTATTTAAAGTCTTACGATAATGACTTGGTAAATTTTATTAAACAGGCTTCAATAATGGAAATAAATTAGCTCTATAAACAGCGTTTTGTTGCTAGGCCTCGTACCTCATTTGCCCTTATATTCTTTTTATACCAAAATTGATTCTTAAGTAAGAACCCCGATTTAATAGGGGGGACAAGTGAATAAAATTAATTTTTCGGGTTTTAATACTCGACTAATTTAAACTATCGGGATTTAAGGGGGGGGCTAAGTAGGCAGACGCAATCGAATACCTTCTTGGTCAGCTTCGGTTGGATCCATAAAGGCATTGGTGGCTTCCATTTCAGTACGTGCCTCATCGTAGTTGTCCCAATTGATAGCTTGTACATATTTTTGACCGAAATCGAGGGTTCGGATCAAAGCGTCTGGTTGCCGGTTGTGAGTCAAAGCTTTTAATGCAGCCAGGTAATTATTCCGATAAACCGTAGGGATAATAATTTTTTGTTGATCCGCAGCAACGAGTTCTGCATTCATCATAATGCGAGCAATACGACCATTGCCGTCAGTGAAAGGATGTACTTCGCTAACCAAGAACATCATAAATACCGCCTTCTGGAAGGGATATTCCAATCCGCGATACATTTCGAATCCTCGTTCCAGGGTGGCCATGACAAGCTCGGGTTTCACAAACTGGGTGCTACCGGCCACATTCATTTTGGTCTTAAATTCGCCCGGCTTTTTGTCTTTCCGCAGAGCCATTATAGTAGAATGCCGATTCTTTAACAAAGCAATAAATTCATCAAAATCTTCAGGTATTTTTGCCATCTCTGAATAGTTGGAAACTATGCGAAAGGTCCCCATTACATCATGGGCATCTTCGGGACGTTCAGCTGGTATCGCATTGTTAAAAACGATATCTGCAGCCTCATCTACTTCAAATTCGGTTCCTTCAATAAAATTAGAGAAATATGCTTCGAAGAATGAGAGGTTTATTCGTTCGTCCTGCGAAAGGTTGGACGCAGAACGAGTGTGAGGAGCAAAATCCGACAGATCTTCAAAAAGTTTGAGAAACAGATCTACGCGATCGGGGTCATACGGCTTTTTAGATTTCCGGGCTTTTCCAACATCTGATTTAATATTGGAATCGCGCGTGCCCTGCAAGCTGCCAATAAGATCGTCCAGCTTTTCATATTCTTCTTGCATATCCAGCTGCAGTGCTATTTCTCGGGCACGGTCGCGTATATTGTTGACATGGTCAGCCCCGCGAACCCGAAAGAGTTTGTCCAAGCGCTCTTCCATCTCTTCCTGCCGAAGCGTCCTTGGAACGGATCCTTTGCGGGCTCGGGAAGGGCGCATGTTTTCAAGATAGGCTCTGGGTTCGGAGCTAATATGGAGACCATTAATAAAAGGACGGTCGCTTTCTAACGGCTCATGTCCTTTTCGCGGGTTGAAAATTATGCCGGGAATTTCCGTGATGCGCTTTTTGGATGAGACGATAAAGACCGATCCATCTTCCGCCGGTTTGTTTTCCAATGCCGTCCGATCGGCAATCAGCGCATCGGGATAATATTCAGATAGCAGATCGACCCAATGCCGTTTGACAATAATTTCGGGATCATCTGTCAGGTTTTTTGTGTATAGACGGGACCCGATTTTTTTAAGTTCCCCGCGTGCTGCTGCCTGCGATACCTGGGAAGAAATATCCGTGTGTGATACAAATACTTCCGGCAGGACATCTAAAAAATTTGCCATTTAAGCTACCTTTTTGAGGCAATTTATTAAACTTTCGGGACTTAATAAATAGTTAAATTAAATAATTGGGATTTAACTGCCTTGTTCTCTTCAGAGAAGTAGGCTTTTTTATATCACAATTAACCGATCCCATGATTATTTCCCCATTTTTCTACTGAATGTATAGCAAAGATTACGCTTTTGATTTCTAAGGTTAGAAATTTAACCTTTATTACATACATCAAAATTTGAAATGGATAATCAAAAAATGAGCAATGAAATAACTTTAGAAGATATAGAAAGTGATTTATCAGAGTCTTTAGAAGAAAAGTTTCCTGGGATAAGCGTAAAGTGGAAATCACTTTATCGAGAATTCGGGCGTGATATGTCTGAAGAGATGAAAGAAGAATTTCTAAAATTTTTACCTTCAATTGATGGGTTTTCTCGACTTACTATAACAGTAGTTTTAGATAATAACTTTGTACTTGCTCAATTACGAGGGTTTATAAAAAACGATGATAAATTTGAAGAATCGTTTATATATAGGTTATTAAACTCTGGATTTGTTGATGCTTATGGTCCTGTGAAACTAAAGGAAGAGCTATATGAGAAAATTGTGAAGCATTTTCCCGATAGTATAGACAAGGCTATAAATTATGTCGATTATATTTTGTCAAAAATTACAATCAAGGATGCTTATTTTATTGATGCGTGGGTAAAAGCCAGTCGTCAAATTGGTGAAATAGACAGAGATGATGTTCCCTACTTGGCTTTAGCAATTGATTTAGATGGTCATGCTATTATGTCTTTGGATAAGGTGTTTGATCACCAGTCTGATGTAAAAGTGTGGGAGATGAATGACGCAGGTAGAATTGTTGCAAATCTTAATCAAGGTACTTTTTCTATCGGCTTGATTGGTACAGGTACTGCAACTGTACTGATGTTATATAAACTGATTGCATATGTTATTAAAGCCTTAATTGATGTACTAAAAGACTTTATTAATGCAATAATTGGTGTTGTTGAACTATTCTTTAATTCTGCTTCTAAAATTCCAAAGGAAGTTGTAATTGGGCTTGCTTTAACAGCAATAACTGGGTTATTTGTTTCTGATGACTTTAGAGATAAAAGTATTGAGGCTTTGAGAAGCGCAACTGAAAAATTCCAGATTTTTGTCGAAGACCTTAAAGACTTTTTAGTCTTATTGAAAGAACAGGTCCTAGAGCTTTGGGATGTATTCAAGCCAATCTGTGTTACATCAGCTCAATTATTATTTTTTCTCATAACAGAAGTGAACATGATGGTAGAAGAACTCACTCAGCTGTCCTATCAGAGTTAGTTAAGCTTAAGCATAAAATGTTTAAGTTCTAGTTCCATTTTATCCTGTCTGTCATGAGTAGAGATATAGCACTGATCTATATTGTCGCTAGGTAATAGTACCTCATCTGCTCTTGAAGGATTCGAATTTTTTAAGGTTGTATTTATATCTTTAACTATTTGTTTTGATTTTCCTTGAACTACGTAACCTGATAGGCAACCATTTTTATAATGGCCTGAAATAAAATGATCTATTCCCTTATTTATATATCTCTTCTTTTGGTATCTAGCATTTACGTGTGCACCTGTCTTTTTTTTCCAATCACTTTGAGATAAGTTTTTAGCTTCAATCACGTAAATCATCTTCTTTTTACTGCTGAACCAGCCCCCTCCCCAGATTGAAATCCGTATATCCAATTTTCCAGCTTTCTTAGCCGATTTAGTGCCTTTGGTTATTTTTTCATCATAATCACGGGACTCAGCAGTGATGTCGATCTGGAATCTTGTAATTATCTCAGATTTTTGCATATGTGAAATCAAATTTGCAGTGAGCTTTTCCTCATCCCATGATAATTCATATTCCTTTGCCTTTACCATGGCCTCATACCCTTCTAATAATAGCTCACAACATTTGTTGATTAACCCCTGTCGTATTTGAGGTTTTATTTTCTTTGATGATCCGTCAAATATTCCCATTTGAATCACTCTTCTAAGATATCAAAAATAATTTTATCAGCGTCGTTTAGAGCTTGAGATTTAGACCAAAAGCGTTTTTCGTTAGGTTTTATTAAATAAACTGCATTCCCAGACTCATATTTGACTATCTTTCTAAAGAATATGCTTTCAGAAAATTTTTCATATGTGTACTCCTCAATCTCTTTAAGAATTTCACTAGTTTCCTGCTTATACTCAGCTCCTTTTATCCTATTAGTTTTATCATTTGAATTTTTATCAAATACCACGCTAACTAGGCTAAGCGGAAAGGATTTGGGTAAATTAAAAATTTTGCCGGTTGCTCTTATTTCTTCCTGATTATTACTTAATAGCTCATTGATGTTGTTACACACCACTTTGAGGTAATCTTGAGTGTCTGATTTATTGTTGGGTTTCAAAGCGCGGGAGGTTTCACCATTCAGAAAAAGATCCAAAGAATACTCCACCATATCTTCTACTAAATATTCTTCTTCCTTGGAGATATCAAAAATGTCGAAAATCACTTGGTTTATGTTTTCTTCGATAACCTGAATTTGATTTTCGGTTTTCATGATATTCTCTTTTTCAGTAACAACTTCATCGTATAAAGAAGCTAATTTATTTAGTTTAGCTTCTTCTACCTCTCCGAGGAAACTTGGCATGGATAGATACTCCTCAAGCATAACTTGCTCTCTTTCAACACCTAATGATGAAATACTCAAAAACAAGAAATAGCTAGATAGTTTTGAATTGATATATGCAGTTAAAGCTTTAAGATGTTTTATCTCTTTCTCAGGAGCAGAAATTCCATACACACCGTCTCTAAAAGCACTATCAAATTCCACTAGAGAAGCACAGAACTTCTTATTCTTTAGTCCCTTTTTTAAAACAACGTGTGGCCCGGAATAAGCCTCTTTAGCCCCCAATCTTCTAAATCGATCTGGTGTTTTAACTAATCCATCAGATCCAGTTTTATATCTCTTGATTGATCTGGTATCTAGCGTTGGAATTTTGGAAATTTCTTTATCAGTTTTATTCTGGGGTTTTGAAGTTTGATACCCATTACCCCATGACCAATTAAATTTCTCAAACTCATTTTCTAGACTGGGATTACTACTTAAAGACCTGATCAAATGGAAATCCCGACTAGTTCCCCACATGGCTATTTTCCAAATTTTTGAATCACCTTTCTGACATTCTTCTTTTGGCAAATATTTCAGATCAATTTGGTCAATAACCACTCCATCAATTAAATTGTTTCTAATAGCAGTTGTAGGTGAACAGTAGATGATTTTATCAGTATTTAAATTTTCTGTAGTTGCTTTGTAAAATAACACACATGCAGGCCCTACAGCAGATTCAAATAAATTTCCGCCATGTTTTTTACTGGTCTTTCTTAGACTTGCAAAATTATAAACCTCTTTAACATCACATTCATTAAACAAATATCTTCTAAATGACTGATATTTGGTTCCCATGTTAAACAATACAGGTTTTGCACCTGCAACAAGGGCTATCTGACCATTTGGACATAATTTTGCGGCGCGATGTAAGAATGCGACCACTTTTTCCCTTGGAAACTCTCTTTCATCTACATAACGTGTGGTCTCTTTATCTAAATCACCTTCTTTGAAAGGAGGATTTCCAACTACCAGATCAAAATCAATTTCAGAATAGGGCCCATCTTTTAAACTACTCATCAAGAATAAATTGGCCCCAGTTGTCTTTTTATTTTCATTTTCGGGATCAAAAATCAAATATGGAAACCTTTTATCCTTCCATAATGATCTTGGTTCTAGCTGGTCAAGCATTGCTAAATAAATGCTAAATGCCGCGACTTTTATTGCCTCAGGATTATATTCTATCCCATAGATATTGTTTTCTACTATATTTTTTAAGACATCAAAAGTTTTTTTCTTTCCTGGGTTATTGCATTCCCATCTATCAACTAATCTTTTAAAAGCTTCAACTAAAAAAATACCTGATCCACATGTTGGATCTAATATTTTAACGTTTGTCTCATTGTGATTTTTATAAGGATCTCCCCATGGAAGGGCTTTATTCAAAATAAATTCAACCAAAGAATGTGGAGTATAATAAGCACCGTCTTTTGATTTTTTTTCTGTTCCCTCTTCATTTAAAATAAAGTCCTCATATATTTCACTAATGAGCTCTATTGGAATGTGTTTGAAGTCAAATGCCTTCCAGTCGAATAACTTTTTTTGTCCATTTATTTCTATCTCATCCCAAAAGCAGTTCTTTACAAACTTAAGGTGTTCATTTGTTATTATACTCTTTTCATCTTCAGTAATTGGGCATAAGTTTCCATTAAATGATGCTTCAAGTTTTGCATATAGCTGATATGTTATATCAGGGCCTAAATCTAGTATATCATAGTAGCTCTTAGCATCGGAATGGAAATCTTGATAAAATTCTTTATTAGTGGCCCCTCTATCTTCCAAATATAAAAGAAATAGCGACCTAAGAAGTAAGTCATGTATTATACTTAGGGGGACATCAAATTCATTAAATAATTTATTACGAGTATATCGTAGATTTTTAATTAACGCCTCATTTACTCGTGATTGGTTTGTGAGAGATTTGGCATAGTCTTCTTTTTTCCAAAAAGTGCCAGTATCAATTGAAACTTTCCCAAAAACGTCAACTAATTCTTTAAGTGCTTTGTTATCATCTTTTGATGCACTGATTAGTAAAGTATCATTTATATCCTGGTTCTCATCATTAGGGTTGATTGGTCGATGATAACAGTTATAAACCCTTATTTCTGTTGTACTTGAAACATATAGAAAGGCAACCTTTCCCTGATTCCAAATTGTTTTTTGAAGTTCCCTAATTTTGCCTTGAACTTCTTTATCAAACTTTTTTACATGCTTTATATATATCGTAGGATAGTCTCCTGAAAAGTAGATTTCGTCAATATCAAGCTGTGAGCCAAGTTTTTTATAATGAAGTTTTGGATGGGGGATATTATCATCTTCATCTTGGATAGAAATAGTACCTCTTTCTAAGCCTAATAATTTTTTAATATTTAGGGCTTTATCTTCCAATTGAAGGAGTCAAATTTTAAAAGTTATATATTCTAATTATTATTTCCATAATATCTAATGGTCGCTAAAAAACTAAATATATTTTGTAGCAGTAAAAAGTGATGAATTTTAATAATTTAGATTAATTATTAATCCAAATTACATAGGCTTAAATCTGATGAATTCTTGCATGTATTAGTGTTGAGAAAAATTTCCGTATGATTAAAATAATACACCTTGTGACATCGTCGTGTCAGGGTTTTTTAAAATCTGTCATATCTTATCATAAAGCTTTCAAGTCATTCGAAGGGTAAAGAGTATTGGGATAATGCCTATTAATTTTGAATTAATACAGGCAAAAATTTCATTCCCAATTTTTTCGCGACAAAATAGGTCGAATTCCCATCCATAATATCAAAAAGCCCTTTTTCTCCTTTATTTGGTTTAACAGAAATAGGTTTTCGCCGGGGTATTACTCCCTGATAAGCCTGACGCATATAGGTAAACCCGTTGGCAATTCCCCTCGGGCGTTTTCTCGTAGGCCGAAGACAGCTTATAGCTACAATAGCTGTAGCCTCATCTATTTCGAAAAAATGATCTATACGGTTGGGATCCAGGCAAAACATACGCTGGAAGTTTTGGAGTTACGTCCCAACTTGTCCCATATCAAGCCAACCGGTCAATGGGACATCAAAACCATCATCATTTATATAATTCACCTGAATGAATTGTCTGGTTTCATCTACAAATAGATGGAGTCTGTTGTAATCGTGATACTGGCTGTTGATTTCATCTACTTTTGTTGCCAGAGGTTCAGTAGATATAGATGATTTTACCATTTTTTGTCGGTTAATCGGCATTTCATCTACGCGGTTAGATGTTTTCGGCATGGGGATTCTCCTGAATGGTCTGAATGATTTCATCGACTTCTGATTTGCGGCACAGCTTAACGGCTTCACGGCCGGTACTTTTATTCCGCCCGTAACTGCGCACGGTTATCATTTTACGATAGCCGCACCGGTAGAAGGTGGTCCGTGAGATGCGTCCCAGCTTTTCACACATGTAGCTGATCGCTTCGCCAATCGTCATGAAATCTTCATTGTTGGAGGACATGCTTCCCATCGGGTTGGTGGTATTTTCAGGATTTTCAAAATTAGACATAGTCTTTCTTATTTTCTTAGAGGCCAAGGTTAAGAGCAGTAAAAACTACCAGTTAAGTGTCTAAGAAATTGGCAAAGATTCATCTTAGATATCTTAGACCGATCTTAGACTTCTTAGTCATTTCTTAGTGGTTTTCTTAGATATATTATTATTTACTAACTAACTATTATTATTATACCTACAGGGTGTTGTTTGGGGGAGAAATGGAAGTTCTAAGAAAATAAGACGGTGTTTTTAAATTCTTAGAAAATCATAGATTTCTCCTATTTCACCTAAAATGGTGGCGAGCTATCACCGGTGCTTGTCTGGTATTCGGTGGCCGGCTGGCGGCCTTGCTCTTCCAACATGATGTTCGCCTCCTCCCGCTTGCCAAAGGCGCGAAGCCAGGTTGGCGTTAGATGTTTGCGGGGAATATGGTAGCCATGTCGACTTTCTTTGACGGTACCCTTCACCGGATCTTCGTAACTGTAATAATTCGTTTTGGCTTTTCCGTGGAGGTCAAGAGCTTCAATTTCTTCCCGAATAATATCCTGGCTGATATACTCCCGGCCTTTGTTATAGTTGGTGTAGGCATCCCAAATACCGCTCCAGTACATGACCAGCCCGTCTTTCGTATTCCAGCCGTAGTATCGTTTCGGTAGCTCCCCGTTATCGTTCATGATCTCAATACTGGCCAAGAACTGCTGAAGTGGTGTTTGGTGCACTTCACGCTCAGCGGAATTGGCTAGAAACTCCACTCCATAACGAAATATTTCGGTGGATACGCGCGAATCCCGAAGCAGATTCTGCATCTCCTTGAGGTCCTCTTCGCTTACCTTGGAGTTTTGATTTTCTTGAGCTGACTGGCCCACAAATTCCGCGAACTGCACGTCACTGGGACGACAAACAAATAGATCCACGGTAATAAGGGCCGCCATATTTTCGATTTGCCGGTCCTTAATCTGAAATCGCACGCCTTCCTGGTCACTTCTACGCTCCAGTTCTTCCTCAACGGCTTCGGTAAGCAGGCGCTTGGTCCAGAGTAGCTCACTTTTGAACAACTCCCGATTAAAGTCATTAAAGGTGTAAAGCAGCGACAGGAAAAGTCGCTGCATATCCTTTTTATGACTATCAAACCACCAAAGATTATCCACCGAACCCCGTTTGTCTTTCCCGTATTCAATCATAATACACCGCGAGCGAAAGTGATCTTCGGTCGGTTTGTAGTTGGAGATAAACATCAGCTGCGACCGCACCGGGCTCCAGGCGTTTTGGGTCCGATCGTGGGAGGCGCTTACCCCACGTTGTCTCAATTCGTACCACATGTTAAAAACTTGTGGCGTGATCTTGCCTTTCCCGGGCACAAACTCATCCATGATCACTGGGATCTTACTATGGTTGGCTAGCTTGTTTTCGGCGGACTTGAGCGTAGGATTGGAATCTACGTCCGTAAACGACTGACCGAAAAAATTGAGCATTATCTGTGAGAGCTGACCTTTTCCTGTTGAGGGTTCGCCAAACAGGTACAGAAACACGACATGTTTAAACACATCGTAGATCTCGTCAAAAAACAGAAAGGAAAGCATATAGGAGAAAATAAAGTACCCCTCGGCTTTCTTTTCGGGTTGCTGGCCGGCAATGAGCTCCCCAAATTTGTCACGTACGTTTTCGATGAAGTACTGGAGCTCTTTACCGGTAAACAAATGATGCTCCTCTTCACTGTAAAATCCATCCGTGGGCGACGGCAGGTCAAACAGCGGCGCCGGTTCAATCCGTCCGGGCTTCACGTAAAAGGTAGTGTCGGCAGCTACCATGGGAAATAGGCCAGAGTCTTTGTCGGGCGCTATCATGTATTGGGGTTCCCGAAGGTGGTCATCCGGAATATTGATTAAGGCATTGCGCGTCAGATAAAAGGTGTACCCGTGGTGCTCGATAAATCCGTAGTAATTGAACTCATAGACCGTCTGCGGCTGCCAGCGGTTACACAGGAAACTCATGAAAAAGAGAATCTCATCATCCGACTTAAACCGAGCCGACTGGTAGGAATGTTTAAAGATCTGAATCTGGAAGGCTTTCTTTGATAGTAGGTCTTCCGGCTCCAGCACGAACAGCTCGCTTTGTGTAAGTTTTCGGGTTTCTGGAGTCAGCCAGCTCACCTGGCATTCATAGAGCGTCGAATCCCACTTCAGTGTTTCGGGATTGTAGCGAATGATCTTGGAGTGTATTTCGATATCGAAGGTGCCGATCCTGCGACTGGTGCCATCGGTTTCATTGCGATACCAACCAAAATCCAGGGGATCGGAGCTGTCGACATATTCGAACGGTTCATTTTGAGAATTGGATACTGCTGGCCCGTAGTCATCGGGTTGTTGCCGGTTGTTTGGCGACAGGAGTGTTAGGGACTCTTCCCGGGTGTTGCTGCTCATTTATTTGTCGTTGAGATATTAAAATTTTTTGTTCACTCACGTGGTTCAGATCATAGAGGTTCTCTCCATATCCATAAATCACCCAGAGGTCGTAACCTTCTACGATCTGTGTTTCGATCATGCGGACGATTTCCCTGCGCGGCTTGCCATCGCTGCCAATAAACTGGATTGTATCCCCAAGGGTATAGCGCGTACGTATTTTGGCCATAGGTTGCGATTGGTTAAAGGGTTAGTCGAATGCCTTTGATCTTACAAAGAGCTCCCATGGGAAGATCAAATTTCTTGTTGAGAATGAGGGTGAGAACCTGCTCCGAAATTCCTAACTCTTGTTCCATTTTGCACAAGCGATGATCTGAAATGTAGTATGGTTTTTTGAACCATTGCCGGAAGGTGTTTAGCTTTATTTCGGGAAATAGGATTTTCCGAAAATCATCATAGGTATCATATTGCTCCATTATCTGGCCTTTTATGACGGCTAAGCGTAATCGATTAATTTCATATTTTGTTATTGGTCCGTTCACAAGCGTAATTCTGTCTTTTAAAATTTATGGGTAAGTAGTATAATCGGATGGTTACAGTTAAACGTTACCGATACCTACAGGGATAATGTAGTGATGTGATAGTAACGAAACAACAAATAATGATGTGATCGAAAATATTTAGGAAGGGTATTTGTTCCAATCACAATAAAACTAATAGGATAGGAAAAGAGGAATGTTGGAGAAAAAACCTGGCGAAACATTACAAGATAATGTCCGGTATCTGCTTGAGAAGTATTACGATGGAAATGTGTCTGAAATGCAGCGGGAGACGGGCGTAAATCGGTCTGTGATTTCAGAAATAAAAAATGGAGGGAAGACGGAAGTAAACAGCTCCACGCTAATACGGTTTGCACAATCAGGGATAAATCTTAATTGGCTATTAACGGGAGAGGGCTCACCATTTACCGTTAATGAAATGGCCGATATTAGCGAAGAGCTGAAAGAAAAGCAGTTGCTTGATAACCGCATGAAAGAGATTAAGAAGCTTGTAAGTGATATCGAAGATCAGCTATCCGAGCAACCGCACCTGCGACTTGATCCGGATGTTCAGAGCGCACTTCTTGAACTACTGAAGAAAGCTGTTCGATAAGAGTAAGCACTTTCTTTTTACTGTTGATCTGTTTTGTATTGGGTACCCGTAATGTTGGTTCACTGGTATTGAGCATAGGTCACTCCTACTTGACTTATTTTTTAGTTACAAAAATAAATAGATACAAGAGTATTTTAGTCGTGATTTGTTACACTTATGGCAAAAATATTTTTTCTATGACTTTGCGCTCAAAATATTTTCGGCGTGTTCCAAACCGGTGAAATGGTACAAAGTTTTTGTCTTCAGGAGGGAGGTTGCTTCTATTGAGTATACTGCGATGATGTAATCCAATTAGAGCTTCAACTTCTTTCGCTGTCATGAACTTTGATTTGTCAGGTTCTGCGTTCAGCTTGTTAAGAATGGTATCTAATTTGGCGTCGAGGATGGCAATGGTAGCCATTAAATTTTCTTTGGGGTCTGGAGAATTCATAGATGATATCTTTGGGGTTGCAAAAATTTTATGGCGCTAAAGAAAAGGCAATCCCTAATTAAAAACACTTCAAGGAAAAAACAGATTTTGAAAATCAAAGGGGGATTTTGGTACTGAAAATCAAAATCTGTAATTGTTCTTGAAAAACCAGGCTCTCATTGACAGAAGGATAGGTTTGTTTATACAGATTTCACCTGATTTATGAAAACTATCTGTTTTTCAGAGTGGATTTGATCCGGTGTTTGAGAATTGACTTGTAAGCTTTTGGATTTACGAGATAGGTAGGCGAATTCAGAACTTCGTATTTCCCGGCTGCTTCTTTTACAAGTTCATCAACTGGTTTTTGGGCTTTCACTTTATTGATATGTCCGTTGGAGCTGTCAATAAGGAAATCATTGATTAGTTCATCCAAATTATCAACTAACACCTTAAAGGTATATTTGCCGTGCAAGCCTATGCGGACCTCTAAAAATGAAATAGCATCATCGAGGCAACCGAATTGCCCAATGGTCCGAAGCTTGCCTTCCAATCGGTTCATGGTATCTTTTGAGCAATTATAGATGCGGGCCATTCTACATCTCCAGGGAGCATGGTCCAGATTAAGAACGCCTTCCCCATACTCATTAAAAAGATTCTCCAAGATCCCGGAGAAGTGGGCATTGTTAATCTCAGCACCACTGAAATCTAAATCCAGGAATTTCTTTCGGTTTACTCTCTGCTCTGAAAATTCAATAATGCTCCGGCCAAGATTTATTAAATGCTGCTGGTATAGTTTTTTAACGGCTGAAATAAACTCCGGGCGAAAGGTCTCGGCTGTTCTACCGGCGAAATTTTTAAGGCAGAGCTGAAGTTGCCTGCGATATTGATTGGTCTCTTTCAAGTATGCTATGGCTGTAATACTGGTAGCCTGATAGCGTTTAATATCTGATTCAAAGTTTAAATCATTGGAGAGTTTGGAAAACCGATCAGCAGTAAGCTTAAGTAGCAAATCTCTCTTTGATAAGGCGTCAAACCTTGTAGCCGGTATCTTATGCTTCATTCAGATAATTCATTTTACCATTTTTGTTGGCAGAACGCATTAGATCTTTCGCAACCAAGTGAACATAGCGATTGGTAACTTCAAGGCTTTTATGGCCAAGCATATTTTTTACTTCTATGACATTAAAACCAATGCGCAATAAATAAGTTGCACAAGAGTGGCGAAGCCCGTGAAAGTTAATAGTGTCCTTTAATTCGGCTTCTTCAGTGGCATAGAATTTAAAACGTTTGGAGACATTATCCCCCGTCATTGCAATTTCTCGATCAGGCGTTGATTTTGGACTCGGGAAAACTAATCCTTTTTTAGGATTGCCCATAAGTTTTTTCCAGGCAATTAAACGCCAATATAAAGTTTCAAAAATTGGAATAGTACGTTCAGAACCGTTTTTAGTATCAGTAACTCTAATAAATCCCTCTTTAAGGTTGATATGCTCCCACCTCAATTGGATGATTTCTTTACGTCTCATACCAGTATAAAAAGCCAGAGTGATTAGTGGCTTAAACCAAAGCTGCATTTGATCTGAGGATTGGATAGCACGAGCCTTTTTGTGCTTTAATTGATACTCTCGAAATTTTTTAAAAATTAAATCAAGGTCATCCTCTTCAATAATCTTATCAACGAGATTATCTCGTACCTTAGGCAAGGCAATTTTATCGCAGGGATTGGTTTCTATGTACTCTTCCGCTACCAGCCAATTGAAGAATACTTTCAAGTGTTTTAGGTAATTATTTTTTGAAGCATTGGCTAGGTCATCTCGCAGGCAAAACGCACGAATATCATCAGCATCAATTCTTGTGACGGGCATTGTATAGCCCACTCCCTCCATAAACTGACGTATGATGTACTTATAAGTTTTCTTGGTTTTAGCAGTTACGTTTGTCTTTTCTCTTAAAAATTTCTTTTGAAGTTCATTTAAGATGGGACTTATTACAGAAGTGCCTTTCAATTCCTGCATCTTTTCATACTCTTGCAGATTCCAATCATCAGCAAATGGATTTATCTCACCGGCTTCATATAATTTTTCGTATTGGTGTTTCTTTTGCTCGGCTATCTTTTTGTACTTGGTCCCAAGAGCATAGGTTTTTTGAATGAGTTCACCATCAACCCGCGTGGCAAAAACGATAGAGTAGTAGTTATTTCGTTTTCTTAGACTGGCCATATTTTTTCATATGAGTAGTTAAGGTTGGAGAGTAATGTAACATCATATGTGACATCAGTCCAGTAAAATATGTATGAATTATGAAAATATTTCATGCAGAAGGGGTAGAAAGGTGGGCCAAATACAACAAAAAAACCCCGCCTATAATTAAATAAGCGGGGTTTATGTACTGTTTTAGAGATGTACGCCCGGAAGGATTCGAACCCTCAACCTTCTGATCCGAAGTCAGATTTTAAGCATTTACGAAGGTTTCCGAGTATTTACGAATTTTTCGGTAAGTCATTGACTCACATAATACTAGAGCGTATTTTTATTCCGTACGGTTACGGGCATTTACGGCCCAAGCCAGGTATTTTGTTACCCAAATGTTACCCAAATTTGGGTTTGGGTAACAAAAGAATAGAACAACCATTAATATCCTCGCATGTCTGATTAGTAGTCAGGAATGTTAGGGTTAATAAAAAATCATATGCCAGGAAAGAAACTTACACACCGATTTGTTAAAGGATTACAGCCTCCCGAAAAACCGATTGAATACTATGATGAAAATGAGTCTGGATTAATTTTACGACTCTCAAAAGCCGGTACTAAGACCTTCGCATACCGATATCGATTTGCTGGTAAAAATAGACGATATACAATTGGAAAGTTTCCAGGTTATAGCTTATCTGATGCAAGAGCACGAGTGCGGGAGTTAAAAGTTAAAGTAAATAATGGGATCGATCCGCAGGAGGAGAAAAAGAAACGGAAATACAAGCCCAAGGAATTAACGTTCAAGGAACTTGCCGATATTTTTTCAAAGCAACATCTACCTAAGCTTGCTGAACGCACTCGGGATGAATATCAACGCATAATAGATGTGGAGCTATTAGAGAAGCACAATTGGGGCGAATTATATGTTTCGGAAATGACAGACCATCATGTCCGTGAGGTATTAAATCACAAAGCCTTTGAAGAGGATGCATTTACTATGGCTAATCGGATTCGATCAACGATATCCAAAATTTTCGATTTCGGATTAAAGAATGTTGGAATAAAGCTACAAGCCAACCCGGTAGCTAACACGCCTGTTTTTGACCAAGGTGAGAATGTGAGGAATCGAGTTTACAATGAAGATGAAATAAAAGAGCTTTGGGAGTATTGGGAAACGACACCTGAACCCATTCAAACTTATTATAAAATCCTATTGCTGACCGGGCAACGAAGGACTGAAACGATGCAAATGAAATGGTCGGATATACAAAGAGATAAGCCCTGTAAGCGCATCGAGATAGACGAAGATGGAAGGCCAAAGCCTAAAGCTTTTTTAGCTGATATTTGGACAATACCTGAGGAAAATACCAAGAGTTCTCGGCAACACGAGGTGCCATTGTCTGAAATGGTCATGAAATTAATAGAGAAGCTAAAGCCAATTACAGGTAAAAGTGACTACATATTCGAGTCCCCACGGATTGACGGTCAGCCATTAAACAGCGTCAAGAGTGCCACGGAGAAAATTCAAGAGGAAACCTCAGTTGAAGATTTTAGGCTTCACGATCTTCGACGGACAGTTGCTACTAAATTGGAAGAAAGTCTCGTTGATCAAATCGTAATTCAAAAAATCTTGAATCATCAGGTTGAGGGAGTTACTGGCAAGCATTACCAGTGGTATAACTATACCGATAAAAAGCTTGAAGCATTAAATCGTTGGAGTTGGCGGGTTAAAAGTATAATCTCAGGTGAGAAATCAGAAGCTAAAATTTACAATATAGAAAGTGCATGAGTGAATTAGATAGTTATACAATGCGAGATAGATATGATGAATATGTGGAATACTATAATCAAGCTGGTAAGAAGAAAGCTGACCATATACCGATACTAGCTGAATTTTGTATCATTGAAGAAAAGACTAAAAATCGAGCTGATGATATCCGAGAAAATTTAAATGGATCATTGGCAGAAGCCGATGAGAGTCTAGAAAAAGCTATAGAGGAGAGTGAATCATTAAAAACAGACAAGGTAGAAGAGCTTCAGAATTTAAAGTATGAGATAGTACAATCAATAAAATGGAACATTGAAAACCCGGATTATTACAGTAAGCGTGAAGTTGAGCTTAGTGATATCAAAGAAAAAATTAAAAGATTTTATGGAATTGTAGGACTCGATGAGCAGGCTAAACTAGCACTATTATTGTTTGATTTTTTTACAGAAATACTTCCTAGGCTTAGGATAGCTGTTAATCACAATAAAGCGCTATGGTTTTTGAACGGTAAAATTATTGATGAAAACTACCCTCCAATCTTAGAGTATTACAACAATTTACCTGAAGACGAAAAAAATGAAATGCAAACTGCTAACAAAGGTCTTGGTGCACCTTTACGAGAGGAAGTTCCACAAGAGAAAATTGAAGAAATTGTTCGAGAATGCACTAAGGATAAATCAAGTAAAAGATTTATTCATCAATCAGGTCGCTATAAAGGGAAAGCTAATCAAAGTCAGATTTTCGAGTATATTAAAACCAACCATCCAGTAATGGTAAAAGGGGTGGGAATAAATTCCGAAAAAGGTATTGGGAAAAGACATCTTATTAGAAGAATAGTAGAAGCTCTCCCAAATGATATGACATAATTAGTTATGTCAATGACATTATATTATGTCGTTAACAGGTTCCGAGCAATTCTCTTAAACTACGGTCAGTAACAAACAAGAACGAATAAATCTACTGACCGTCATGGAAAAATTAATACGACCACAAGCACTTGCCGAATACTTAGGAATTGGACTGTCAACACTCTATGATAGAATGAAGGAGCCTGACTTCCCCCGCAAAGTCCAGATCTCTAAAAACGCTGTAGGATTCCGTGAATCGGAAGTTATGGAGTGGATGGATGCCAATACAGAAGTAAAGGGACAGGACGGGGAATAAAATGGATTTTATAACACCAGAGAAATTAAAAAACGGTGTGCTAAAACACGCCAATCCGCCATCCTCTAATCCTCATGAAGAGGTATTAAAGAAATTACTTCAAATGGTTGAAGAGGTAAATTTTTACCGAGAGGCCGGGGTTGACAAACTCAACAATAAACACTTCATAGTAATTACAATTGAAAAAATATTCGAACTTGCTGTTGACAATAATTGGGGGCTGTGTAAGAAGCATGACTTTATCTACCTATACAATGGCGCCTACTGGAGTCAGCTTGCGGAAGAACAATTGGAAAACTTTCTAGGCCAGGCAGCCAGAAAAATGGGGGTTAATAAATTTGATGCCCATTACTACCAGTTCCGGGAGAAGCTGCTCAAGCAATTTATGAGTATTGCCTACCTGCCAACTCCAGAAAAACCTGATGAGCTTGTCCTTATAAATCTTAAAAATGGGACTGTCGAGATTAATCCGGCGAGAAAGGAGCCTGTTAAGGTTCGTCAACCTAAGCAAACAGATTTCCTTACCTATCAATTACCATTTAGATATGACAAGGATGCCTCTGCGCCCATGTTTAGTCAATATTTGGATGACGTATTACCTGATGAGGAAATTCAGAGATTGCTTGCAGAGTATATAGGTTACGTTTTTGTTAGCTCATCTGCCCTTAAACTTGAGAAAGCCCTAATACTCTACGGTACGGGGGCGAATGGGAAGAGCGTGTTTTTTGAGATCGTTAATGCCCTTCTTGGCAGCGAAAACGTCTCAACGTACACGCTTCAGTCATTAACAGACAAGTCAGGGTATTACCGAGCTAAGTTGGCAAACCGCCTATTAAACTATGCCAGTGAAATAAATGGCAATATGGAGACGGCATTATTTAAGCAATTAGTCTCTGGCGAACCTGTTGAAGCTCGTCTGCCCTACGGTGATCCTTTTACCCTTACCGAATATGCAAAGCTCATTTTTAACTGCAACGAGCTACCATCAGATGTAGAGCATACGAACGCCTTTTTTAGGCGATTTATGATTGTCCCTTTTGATAAAACGATCCCGGAGTCCGAACAGGATAAAGAGTTAGCTGCAAAGATTATTAGAAATGAGCTTTCAGGAGTGTTTAATTGGGTCTTGGAAGGACTTCAAAGGCTGCTAAGGCAGAGAGGATTCACATCTTGTGAAGCGGTAGAGAAACAGAATGAAATATACCGCCTTGAATCGGATTCAGTGTTGAAATTTCTAAATGAGAGTGAATACGAAAAATCCATTGAATTATATGTGAGACTCTCCAAAATATTTAGTGAGTATAAAGGATTTTGTGGTGAAGATGGGTACTACCCAGTAGGCAAAAGTAAATTTAAAAAACGTCTTATAAATAGTGGGATTAAAGTTACGCGAAAGGCGGTAGGTAATGTAGTATATCTGCAGAAACCCCAGCCTTAAAACTTTTCTTTAGAAGCTACATTTGCTACATCAGCTACATAGAACCTTCATTTAACGCTAATAGAGCCTTTTGGATGCAGGAGATGTAGCAAATGCAGTTATAGAAAAAACTTATTTATGAGCCAAGAGATTAAAAGATATCGTTATAGGCTTGATGAGAGCAGTAAAAAGTTCCAGTGTCCGCAATGTAGAAAGAAGCGGTTTGTTAGGTATAAAGACTTTCAAGAAGGTACTTACCTCCCCGAAGATTATGGACGTTGTGACCGGGAAAGCAGCTGTGGATATTTCAAGGATCCCTATAACCATGGGTATGCTAACTGGAATTCTTCATTTGGGAAGTCTGAACATAAATTTCAGAAAATACCAAATTCCACCGACTATATACCCCAAAAATATTTCAGGGCCAGCCTGAAAGGGTATAAGCGAAATAAATTTATACAGTATTTACGCTCCCTGTTTGATATAGATACAGTTCGCAACCTAATTGACACGTATAGTATTGGAACATCCAGGTATTGGGAAGGGGCAACCGTTTTTTGGCAAATAGATATTCAAGGCAATATTCGCACGGGCAAAGTAATGCTTTACGATGACTGTGGGCACCGCGTGAAGCATCCTTATAACCATATCAATTGGGTGCATAGCATTATTTACAATTCCTTCCATCTTGAACAGTGCCTGTTTGGTGAACATCTGCTAACAGACGATAAAACTGTTCCCGTTGCTATCGTGGAAAGTGAGAAAACGGCTATTATCAGTAGCGCTTATTTTCCTGAATTCATATGGCTGGCAGCGGGGGCAAAATCCAACCTTAAACCGCAACGCTGCAAGTCCCTGATGGGCAGAAGGGTGACGTTATTTCCAGATCTGGGAGCGTTAGAGGATTGGCAAGATAAGGCTGAAGGATTATCTTATTTTTGTGACATTACAATTTCGGACCTCTTGGAAAAGAATGCCTCCCTCCGCGATAAAGAAGAGGGATATGACTTGGCAGATTATCTTGTGCAGTTTGGAGTTAGAGAGTTTGTAAATGATGGAGGTCCTTCAACCACAAAATTCAATGTAGAGCTTAATGACAAGGGGTATCCAGCCTCATGGGATACCGAGATGTAGTTTGCCGTATAATATTTGCAGCATAGGCTTTAGGTCGTTATAGTTCATCAGAATTATTATAACGAACCAAGGTTATTCAGATGATTGAGTCATTTGTCGGGGACATCGCTAAGAAAATGTATCAGGGAGATGCGCGGGAAGAAACATATTATGGAGTTTTTGAACGATTTTTAGAGCGGTTTTCACACCAGTTGGATGCCAGGAATGCCACTGTTACCGCCCTTCCCAAAAGAACAGAGGCCGGGAACCCGGATTTCCGTGCGTGGGATGGCAGCCACAAGGTGATTGGATATATTGAGGCTAAAAAGCCGGGAGAAAACCTGGATAAGATTCAGCGCTCCGAGCAACTCAAGCGCTACCGATCCGCATTTCCCAATGTGATTCTTACTGACTTCTTCGAATATCGCCTCTATAAAGATGGGGATCTCGTCGATAAAGTGAGCATTGGACGACCCTTTGTTGCAGAGAAACTGGGAGAACAGCCACCGGTAGAGAACCAGGATGATTTCACCAAGCTAGTAGAAACATTTCTGTCCCATTCTGCTCCCAAGACCCATCACGCATCTTCCCTTGCCAAAGAACTGGCCAAGCGAACGCGATTTTTAGAGCACGTCATCGAACGGGAGTTGCTGGATGAGGGAAATCAAAAACTGGAGGGCTTCTTCCAGGCATTCCAAAAGTATTTGATTGCGGGGCTCAACAAGCAGCAATTTGCAGACCTTTATGCTCAAACGGTGACTTACGGCCTGTTTGCAGCCCGGACACGGGCCAATGAGACCTTCACCCGTGAGAATGCCGTAAGGTTTATTCCATCCACGATCGGTATCCTTAAAGACGTTTTCCAATTCATTTCGTACAGCGACCTGCCCCAGAATATCAGCTGGATCGTTGATGATCTGTCAGAGATTTTGAACGTGGCTGATATCCAGAAAATCTTGAACCGGTTCTATGAGGAAGGGCGGGGCAATGACCCGATTATTCACTTCTATGAAACCTTCCTGACGGAATACAATCCCAAGGTGCGGGAGCAGCGCGGCGTGTACTATACGCCGGAACCGGTGGTTAGCTATATCGTCCGTTCGGTCCACCAAACCCTGAAAGACGATTTTGACAAGCCGTTGGGGTTAGCTGACAAATCTGTTACGATGCTGGATCCGGCTGCCGGGACATTGACATTTATCGCCGAGGCGTTGGGGGTGGCTGTGGAAGAGTATAAAGAGCACTACGGGTCAGGAGATATTTCGGGCCTCATTAAGGAGCACCTGCTGGAACACTTCTACGCTTTTGAGCTGATGATGGCTCCCTATGCAATCGGCCACCTGAAGATGGGCTTTGTGTTGGACGAGCTGGGATATGAAATGAGTGATGATGAACGGTTTAAGCTCTATCTGACCAATACCCTGGAGATGGAGGATCTGGAACAAACCGAGCTTCCGGGCATGCACAGCCTTAGTGAAGAAAGTGAGGCTGCTGGCAAGGTGAAAAAAGATGAGGAAGTACTGGTTATCCTTGGCAATCCGCCCTATTCCGGCAATTCCTTCAATGACAATGAATGGATTGATAACCTGCTTAAAGAGGGATATACGCATGAAAATGGTCACAAAGATGACGGTTATTACAAAGTAGATGGGAAGCCCCTGGGAGAGCGCAACCCGAAGATGTTGCAAGATGACTATGTGAAGTTCATCCGCTTTGCCCAATGGAAGATCGATCAGCTGGGCCAGGGGGTGGTCAGCATGATTACCAACCACGGGTACCTCGACAATCCCACATTCCGGGGCATGCGGGAGTCCTTGATGAAAAGTTTTGATGAGATTGCCGTTCTGGATCTGCACGGCAATTACCGCAAAAAAGAGACCGCTCCCGACGGGTCCAAAGATGAAAATGTATTTGATATCCAACAGGGCGTGGCCATCCACAGCATGATCAAAAAAGCTGATAAGCCTAAACGAATATTACGAGGTGATCTGTACGGCAAGCGTAGCGAGAAATATGATTGGCTGGAAAAGCATGATCTCAGGAATACCGAATGGACGGAAATAACTCCCAAATCAGAATTCTATCTCTTTACCGAGTTGGATTATGATTTGAGGGAGAAATATCAGCAATATGCGAAGTTGACAAATATTTTTGAGAGTTACTCTACAGGTATAAAAACACATAGGGATGATTTTGTTATCGATGTTGATGCTAATACACTTAAAGCCCGAATCAAGACTTTTGCTCATTCAAATGAGGAGGACCAATGGATTAAAGAAAGGTTTAATCTAAATGAGACCAAAGCTTGGAATATTAAAGATGCAAGGGAGCAGCTGAAAGGAGTAGAATTGGTTAACCATTTTGAGCAAATTTTATACCGTCCTTTTGATAAGAGAGAGTTTTTCTACCATCCTGCAGTGGTTGATAGAGGAAGGGAGGACATAATGCAACACATGCTTGCCGGTGATAATCTGGCAATATCTACAAGCAGAGGTGTTGAAATAGATATGCTATGGGAGCATGCATTTATAATGGATGGTCTAATGCAACACCACACTGTCTCAATTAAAGAAACTAACTACCTATTTCCTTTATATCTCTATTCCAAAAATAATGGAAAAAATGCGGGCGGTACTTTGTCACTGGTATTTGAAGAAAATTCTGATAGCATCGAGCGAAAACCTAATCTAAATAAAGAGTTTTACAAACTTCTGGAACACACTTATGGAGAGCGACCAAACCCAGAACAACTTCTTTTTTATATCTATGGGGTTCTATATGCTCCAGCCTACCGCCAAACTTATGCAGAGCTTTTGGAAGGTGACTTTCCAAGAATACCTTTTACCACAGACTATGAATTATTCAGGGATTTAGCCTCATTAGGTGAGCAATTAGGGAGTCTGCACTTGATGAAATCCGACAAACTCAACACGCCTATCGTCAAATTTGAGGGGAAGGGTTCAAAAGTAGTAGCTAAAGAGAAAAGGATTGGTAGAAATTACCAAGCCGAAGACGAGCGCGTTTATATCAACAAGGACGGGCAATACTTTGAGGGGATCCCCGAGGAGGTTTGGAATTACCAGGTCGGTGGCTACCAGGTGCTGGATAAGTATCTCTATGACCGCAGGGAACGAAAGCTCACCAATGATGAAATTCAACACTACTGCAAGGTGGCTACTGCCATCTATCATACCATTGAGCTACAGCAGGAGATTGATGAGGTCTATGCCGGGGTGGAAGAAGATGTTATCGAATGGAATCCTTAAGGTCAGTCTTTGGTTAAGTGCCAAATGCACGTGTGCAATTATAACATTGTATTAAAGGCTTATTTGTTAAATAAACAACATTATAAAGTTGTATTACGTTGAAATTTGTTATATAATTAATGAATCAAAGAAAAGCCGTTCAACAATTCTTAAAACGTTTCAAACAAAAGGTAAAAACCTGGCGAATTGTCTTCTTGGATGACAGGTCAAAAAACACGCAGGCACTGTTAGACCTGGAAATCACACCCAAGGAGCGAAAGGATATCCTGTTAAAATTGGAGGTTGAAGACTACAGCGAAGGCCCAAAACCAGACGAATTTGATTGGGGATCCAATTTATGGGTTTTCGGAAAAATCGTGAAAAACGAAGAAGTCTATATTAAGATAACATTAGGCAAAGAGAGTAAACCGGTGATATGTATTTCGTTTCACATTGCTGAATACGAAATGAACTATCCTTTAAAAAAATCATGAGCAATCCTATGGAAAGCCCAATTACTGGTGGACCCGCACGGCTGGAGACAGAGCAACGCGATCTGGAATTCCGCAAGGAGAAATTTACAATCAAGTACCATTACTACATCTGTGAGGATACCGGAACGGAGTTTACAACTGATGAACTTGATGAGATTAATATTACCCAGGTGCACAACCTGTACCGAAAGACCCACTCTATCCCTTTCCCTGAGGAGATGCGGAGTATTCGGGAGAAATATGGGTTAAGTGCTCGTAAAATGTCGCTTATTCTTGAGTTTGGGGAGAACCAGTACAACCAATATGAAAATGGCTCTATGCCGAGCCTGTCCAATGCACGGTTGATTCAGGCGGCCAAGGATCCGGAGGATTTCCTTGAATTTTTGAAGGCAAGTAATGTATTAGAAGGAAAGACACTTGATAAAAAAATTCGTCAGATTGAAAAGATTATTTACGAAGAAACGACTACCCCCAAGTTAAACCTGATAGAATATTTATTAGGGGATCGCAGGCCGAATGAATACAATGGATTTCGGGAGCCGAATCTTGAAAGGGTGATGAATATGATATTGTTCTTTGCTGAGCAGATGAACCCGTGGGAGACCGGCATGAATAAGCTGATGTTTTATTCGGATTTTACCTTTTTCAAGCGAACCTGTTTTTCAATTTCTGGAACGGAATATCGAGCTATCCAATACGGGCCCGTTTTAAAAAAGTACGGTGCCATTTTTGAAGAGGCTGAGGAAAAGGGCTTTATCAATATAAAATATGATGAAACGCGCTATGAGGATAGTATTTGCAGGCAGTTTTTTCCGGGCGACAAATCTTTCAATGCTGATTTATTTACCGATGATGAGCTGAAGACTCTAGAGGATGTCGTTCGTCGGTTTGACGGAAAGAAAACATCTGAAATATCAAATATTAGTCATGATGAAGATGCGTGGGTAGAAAATAATGAAGAAAAAAAGCTGATAAACTATTTACACGCTTTTGATTTAAAGGCTTTGGGATAATTCCCAAAAATATTCTTTTCAATCAGTAAAATAAACCATTAACCTTTCCGAGATAGGCGCTTAGAATCGAAATTTGGAAGAGGGGTCCAAGATCGGCCTATATGGCGTTTAATCGGGCTTTTTGTCTTGCAATTCCCAAGGGTGAGTAATTGTTGTAGTTTTTGTCATTACATATGGTCTTTTGTGAAAGATTTATATTTTAGTGCTGTTGAAGATTCAAGAAATTTGTTAAAATCGATTTTGCTATAAACCCAATAGTCTAACAATTACATGAAAGGTGGCATCAACATAAAAAATGAGATGTTAAGCTGGGCTATCTCCAGGGCTGGCTTTGAGATGAACACCTTTGTTAAAGAAAAATTTCCAAGGGTCAAGGATTGGCTTGATGACGAAAAAGAGCCTACCATTCCTCAACTCAGGGATTTCGCTAATAAAGTGAACCTGCCTTTTGGGTATCTATTTTTGGATGCACCACCTGATGAACCTTTGCCTATTCCCTTTTTTAGGACACTTGGTGGTGAGACCAGTGAGGTTAGCCTGAATGTGAGAGATACCATCCTGACCCTTCAAAAACGGCAACGATGGCTTAGTGAGTACTACGAGAAGAATGATTATGAAGCATTGGACTTTGTCGGTAAGTACAAGGGTAGCAATGATGTTAGTGAAATAACCAATAGCATTAGAGACGTTCTTGGCTTAACGAAACTTTGGGCAACTGATGCCACTAATTGGGAGGATGCGTTAGATAAGCTGACACGCACGATTGAAGAACATCGAATTATTGTCACATTTAACAGTATCGTAGGCAACAATACACACCGAAAAATACCGGTAGATGAATGCCGGGGATTTGTCCTTGTGGATGATTACGCCCCATTCCTGTTTATTAATTCTGCCGACTCCAAAGCTGCTCAAATGTTCACGATCATTCATGAGCTGGCTCATGTTTGGATTGGAGAAAGTGCGGGTTTTGATTTTCGGAACATGCAACCCACGGAAAACGAGGTTGAGCGCCTGTGTGATAAAATTGCTGCCGAGTTTTTGGTCCCCGAGGATGTCTTTCATGATTTATGGGATGAGCATCAGGATTTTAAGACTTTAGCAAAGAAATTTAAGGTGAGTCCTATTGTGGTCGGCCGGAGAGCGCTTGATTTAGGTAAAATTACAAAGGACACCTTTTTCGACTTTTACAATAGCTACATGGAGGGGTTTTACAGGAAGAAAGAAGAAGGCAGCTCTGGTGGTAATTTTTATGCCACGCTTCGGAAAAGATTAAATCCACGGTTTATTGCCGAGGTTCACAGAGCAACGAAAGAGAACAATCTTCTTTATCGGGATGCTTACGAGCTTACTGGCCTGCGAAGTGAGACGTATCATAAAGCTATAAAAGAGTACGAGCTGTAATGTCGAATTTTGTACTTGACGCGAACTGCTTTATTCAAGCCCACCGGTCCATTTATCCCATTGATGTTGCCAGTAGTTTTTGGGAAAAACTTAAGGACCTTGCTGACAGAGAGATCATAGTAAGTATAGACAAGGTGTATGACGAATTATTTGAGAATGAAGATGAGTTGACCGATTGGATAGATACCCATTTAGATGATTCATTTTTTAGAGAAACCGAAACGGATTCGGTTCTTGCTCAGTACCAACAAGTGGTGAGCTGGGCGCAAAGCAAGTCTGACCAGTATCTGCCTGGAGCGATAACGGAATTCATGGAATATGATAATGCGGATGCCTGGCTTGTAGCTTATGCTAAGGTTACCAATCAAACGTTGGTAACCTATGAGGTGAGCTCGCCAAATAGTCAGACAAAAATTAAGATCCCTGACGTCTGCAACGCTTTTAATATACCGTGTGTAAATACCATAGAAATGTTACGGGACCTCAGCGAAACCTTTTAACTGAGCTATTAGCCCTAATTAGCCAAAAAGCCTGATTGATTAGCCTTATTAGCAGCGTTTAGCAGTTTTTGTCTAACTAGTTCCTGTTGCAAGGCTGGCTGTTGGCTCAAATTGTTATATGGATTAAAGTATTTGTACGCAAAGTAGGCAATACCTAAACCGGCAACAGCACCAATACCTGCACCACCAGAACTTTCGGTAATAGCATGGCCAATGATGGCCCCTATTCCCGTCAATCCTCCGGTAATCACTGCTCTGCTCTGTGGCGTATCCTGCTCTAATGCCTTTTTAATAACTAATGGCAAGGTTGCCATTCCAACGGGTCGAACGTAATCCTCTCCTTCAGGTAAAAGGGAATAATTATGTGTGATGTTCTGAGCCTGATTTGCAGGTTTTTGACCCTTATTAGGGCTAATATTAACCTCATTAGGTACGTTTTGCTCAGGATTCGGTCGTTTTTCTGACTTTTGGTGATTGCAAGAAACAAGAAATTCGGGAACGTCATATCCTTTGATGCGCCCGGAATCTGAGACGATTGCCCATTCACCAACGGGATAGCCCCCGCAATTATATCCCTTTTTAACGGCTTCAGATAAAGAAGGCGGCGAAACGTCTAACACTTCGGCCAGCTGTTTGCCATTTAAGAATATGCGATTGTCTGTCGAAAGGGTCTCTGTAGTTGTATTTGTTTTCATGATTAATCCTCTTGGTTAAACAAATAGGCTAATAAGGCAAGGATGCCACCAGTGAGAAGTGCTCGCTTAAGCCCATTTATAAATTGCTGTTTCTGTTGCTCCCCTACTGCCGCGTCCAATCCACTTCTAAGCTGTATCATGGTTGCCAGCGCAAAATCATTAGGTTGGGCCGTGCCTCGTTCCCACTTCAATACTGCTTGGGCGGTCACACCAAAATACCGACCGAAGTCGGCCAGGCTCCATCCCAATCGTTGTCGCAATTGTCTGATGTCTTCTGATTCCATAACAGGAATAACATACAAAATTTTCGGAATAAAATCATCTTAGTTGTTAACTAAGTTAAAAATATATATAGATTAGTCCTAATTGGGCTAATTTGAGGCTAAGGCACCAAACGGGACTTTCTTGCCAACGACAATTAATACAGAAGAGGAATATAATCTCTTGGTTATTGTATGAACACTGATTTATAGTAGACCGCGATTAGTATTTTTTTAAAAAGATGTAAGGGTAACCAAATTTTCAATCGTAATCTTAATGAATGATAGATAGAAGACAAATTCTAATTAAAAAACGTATAGTGTTTGAATAATTTTTATCAGGATAGTTATCCCCATCTGAGCGATTTAATATTCCCATATTGTCGCTTGGGTTTCCCTACCAAGGATCCCCGTAATGAAAAGGCGGGGATCTATTTATCTTGGAATAATCAATTTTTTAAGGGAAGTTCAAGGGTTAATTAGTAGATGTTAATTTGGGCGTCTTTTTGAAATGCAGTTATAAATTGGGCTGAGAGGAAAAGATAATACACGATAAAATTTTGATATGAGTGAGGGAAATGTAAAGGGAAGTAGTGAATCGTTACTAATAGAAAGAATAAGAGATGGCGAAGAATATGCTTTTGAAATTGCATACCTAAAATATCATACGGCACTTTGTCGATATCTATGGGAATATGTGAGGTCTAAGCAGGTTGCTGAAGGAATTGTTCAAGAGGTATTTACCGAAGTATGGCAAAATAGAAGAAGTCTAAATCCATTGGGACACCTGCGTGGTTTTTTGTTTGAAACGGCTCGCAATAAGGCCCTTGATCACATTAAGCACCAAAGAATTGTTGAAAAATATATATCTGAGTCTAAACAGAAAAAAAAGAGGAAAAGTTTTAATAAATCCTATCATCGGGAAGTAGATGATTATCAAGATTTTAGAGAAGCTGTTAAAAAATCAATTAGTGATTTACCACCACGAGGCCGTCAAATTTACAAGCTAAACCGCGAAGAAGGGCTGACGTATACAGAAATATCAGAATATCTCGACATTTCTGTAAAAACTGTTGAAACTCATATGAGAAGGGTCCTAAGGAAACTTAGAGTGAGTCTATCTGAGTATCTTTAGGTTTATTCACCATTGAATTCTGCTATTATATACAATTGAGGGTTTATGGCAGGTTCACTTTGAAAATCTTCATTGCTGATCTCTCCCCAATGCACTCCTAAAAAGTGTTGAGTCCCCCCCCCCAAATTTAAAAAAAATGTAAGGGTAACCGATTTTTCAATCGTAATCCTAGTGAACCAAAGCAAAAAAGGTCGTATGAACTGGAAAATATTATACAAATATGTAAAAGGCGATTGTGATGAAGAGGAACTCCGAAAAGTGGGGGTTTGGCTTAAGAAAGATCCTGCAAATGAAGATTTCTTTATATCCTTTATTGAAGAGTGGAGCGAAGAAGAAAACATTGAATTTGATACAGATGCTAGGGCTGCATGGGACCAGTTTCAAAAAAATAATTTGAAACCTGATAATCTCCAGGATACTGACTATTCGTCAAGATTCACAGGGCAGGCTATTGATAAACCATATTCAATAAAGTACATAAAACGAGGCCGTAGCCCTGCCTTCTGGTCGTATTCAGCGGCTGCGGTCATGTTATTAATTTTGGCTTTGATTTTTGTCATTGAACAATTCAAGGTTCAAAGCATGCCCGTAACAGAAAAAGAATCATCTTACCAAGAGATTAGTACTGTTAGAGGGCAACGCACGAATTTGATATTGAGCGATGGAACAAAAGTCATCCTCAATTCAAGCAGTAGCTTGCGGATCCCCAAAAACTATGGCACAGGAGTCCGCAAGCTTTACTTGGTTGGGGAAGCCTTTTTTGAGGTAAAGCACGATGAGGAGGCCCCCTTTATTGTTGTTTCTTATGATACCTATACGAAAGATTTAGGAACCCAATTTAATGTGACGGCGTATGATTCCACAAGCATAGAGGTAGCGGTAAAAGAGGGATTGGTGTCAATGGGTAGGGTAAAAGAGGGTGAATTACAAAAAGATATTGTAGAGTTGACACCCAATAAGCTGGGAGTATTAAAAGATGTTGGAGGGTTGACAGTATCTGATATTGATCATATGGACCAGTACGTGGGATGGACAGAGGGGGAACTTGCTTTTCGCAGTGCCCCATTCCCGGTTGTTCTAAAACGCTTGGAGCGTTGGTTCGATATAGATTGTAAAGTAAAGGGAGATGCTTCTAGCTTTGCTAAGCGCACTTTAACGGCTACGTATGATAATATGCCAATGAGTGAGGTGTTAGATGTACTCTCAATTTCAATGGATGTTTCTTACACACGCCAAGGACGAACGATTACTTTTTATGAAGGGAACAAGTTAAAAAACAAAGGACAAGTTAAGATAAACTAAACGGAGAAAATGTATGATGATGGGAAAAAAGATACTAAGTATACAATTGTCGGAGTTTTTCGGGCTTCTGCTATTGATGCTAAGCATAAATGCAAGTGCTGTTTTTGCACAGAATCCCCAAGACATTTTTGTTGATCTAGGAGAAAACGAACAGAAGTTCACCAATCTGGGCGATAAAGATGGGTATTCACATAAATTGATGAAAATGATTCATCTTGAAGAAGGCAAAAAGCCCTTAGAGAAAGCATTGCAGGACATTGCAGATCAAGCCGAATTGGAGCTATCCTATAGCGAGCAATTAATTCCATTAGATAAAAAGGTGAATGTTCGCCCTTCAACTGTTACGGTAAAACAGGCACTTTGGAATGTCCTGAGAGGTACATCCCTTCGATTCGGTGTTTCAGCAAGTGGACAACTATTCTTTTTTGAAAGGCTGAAAGAGAAACCAACTAACCAGCTGGAGACGGTATCCGGAACAGTTACTGAAGCTGCATCCGGTGAGGCTCTACCAGGAGTTAATGTAGTCATAAAGGGAACAACAACGGGTGCCTCCACCGATACTGATGGTTCTTATAGTATGAATGTTAAGAGCCTGCAAGACACGCTGTTATTTTCATTTATTGGATATCAAACGATGGAAGTTCCCATTAATGGACGGACAGTGATTGACGTTCAATTGACTTCCCAAGCAATTATGGGTGAAGAAATGGTTGTTGTGGCTTATGGTACACAGCGGAAGAATGATATAACGGGTTCTATTTCGAGAGTATCTTCTGAAAAGATTCAGCAGGTGCAAGAGCAGCCCATAACCAATTTTATTGAGGGGCTTTCAGGACAAGTAGCAGGTGTCCATGTGCAGGAAACCGGCCACGCTCCTGGAGAAGGTGGAATTATGGTTAGGATTCGTGGGACAGGTTCAATATCAGCTGGGAATTCACCATTATATGTTGTAGATGGCTTCCCATTGGAGGATGAGGGTGATGTAAATATGATTAATCCCAATAATATTGAATCCATAGAAGTATTGAAAGATGCTTCCGCAACGGCTATATATGGTTCTAGAGGTAATAACGGTGTAGTTTTAATAACGACTAGAAAAGGACATTCTGGAGATACAAAGATTGAGATTAGTGCCTACACTGGAATACAGCAAGTAGAACGAAGGCCAGAAATGTTGAATACACAGGAATATGTAGAGTGGTTTAAGGATGCTCATAATAATGCTTGGATACAAGCAGGAGGTGAAGCGGATGATCCCAATAGTGAGAGAACCGAAACTTATTATATGATCCCTGAAGAATTTAATGACCCTTCTACCCTACCAAATACAAATTGGGGAGATGAAATTTTTAGAACAGTACCTATACAAAATTATCAGGCACAAATTTCTGGAGGTACTGAAACATCGAGGTATCTGGTCTCAGGGAGTTATACCGATCAGCAGGGTATCGTTATTGGAACGGATCATAAAAAGATGAATATTCGTACAAATGTTTCCGGGACTGTAGCAGATAGGTTAGAAATGGGTTTGAATATGACCGCCTCGTATTCCAAATCCAATCAAGTGGAGAATGGCAAATACGGTCCTGTTGAGCTTTCTTTGGTTGTTCCTCCGATATATCCTAGTTGGGATGCAGATGAAGATTGGTACGGAAGTCCCCTGACTACTTCTCTCTGGGATGGGGATGATCCAAGTCCTGTAGAGTCTGCGTTGGAGATTGATGATGTTACTAAAAATTATAGAACTTTATGGCAAGGTTATGTTGATTGGGAACTTACCCAGCACCTAAATTTCAAAACATCATTGGGCGGTTTTTTTAGTCAAAATCGAAATTCATTTTATCAGCCCTCTTTTGTAAATGTTGATTCAAATCCCGCACCTAACCCAGTGGAAGCTGAATCTAGTACCTCTAGTTCCGCTAATTGGTTATGGGAGAATACGCTTTCATACAATCAGCAATTCAATAAACACTCGATTGATGCTGTGGCAGGAGTTACTTATCAGGCCCAGAGAAGTGAGTTTAATGGTCTTGAAGCTACAAACTTCCCTAATGATCAAGTACATACTTTAAATGCAGGACAGGTAACTGATGGGTACTCATCTGTTTCTGAATTTTCATTAATGTCTTACCTAGCAAGAGTAAACTATACCTACGATAGTAGGTACCTCTTAACTACAACTATACGGGCCGATGGATCTTCTAGGTTTGGAGACAATAATAAGTGGGGCTTTTTCCCTTCTATTTCAGTAGGATGGCGTCTGTCAGAAGAAGGCTTTATACAAGATATAGAATCTATCAGTGAATTAAAGATTCGTTCTAGTTTTGGCTATACAGGGAATAATGCAATTCCTAACTATGGATCGATAGGTACTTTGTCAACGGTTAATAGTGTATTTGGCTCTGGATCAGGCAGTGTAATCACTGGTGTGAGTCCTCAGACGATTTCTAATCCAAATTTGTCGTGGGAAAAGGCACGTCAATATGATATAGGATTAGAAGTTGGTTTGTTTGAAGATAGAATATTTTTTGAGGCGGATTACTATAATACTATCACTAATGATTTATTACTGTTTGTTCCAATACCAACTATTACAGGTTACAATAGTCAGCTTCAAAATATAGGAGAAGTTGAAAATAAAGGATTGGAATTTGATCTCAACACCCGAAATATACAAGGGAATTTTAATTGGCAAACCAATTTGAATATTTCCTTCAATAAAAATACTGTTTTATCTACTGGCCCTAATAACCAGCCTATTTTTGCAAGCTCACCCAACGTACCAAATGGCTTTGTTACAATGGTTGGTGAACCTATTGCAAATTATTATGGATACGATTTCATCGGTGTATTTCAAACACAAGAAGATCTAGAAAACTATCCTCATTTATCTACTGATGGTTTAGGTGATCCTATTATTAGGGACGTAAATGGAGATGGAGTTATAAATACAGGTGATCGGACAATAATTGGTAATAATCAACCTGATTTTACCTTTGGTATAAATAATAACTTTGAATACAATAATTTTGATTTAAGTGTCCAAATGACAGGGTCATATGGGGGGGAAGTTTTTACCACGTCCTCAAGATTTACCAAGTGGTATCATGGTGATCGAAATGCAAGGAAAAACGCGGTAAATCGATACAGATCTCCTGAGGAGCCTGGTGACGGGCATTATTTTATCGCTAATAGGTTATACGAAGGCCTTCAAAAGGAGCCTTCTAGTTATTGGGTACAGGATGGGAGCTATTTGCGTGTTCGTAATATCACTTTGGGATATAACTTTTCTCAAATATCTAATCTTCCTTTCCAGTCCGGTCGAATATATCTTTCTGTTCGTAATGCATATACATTTACAAACTACTTTGGATTTGATCCTGAAGTGAGTACTGCAGGGACTGGACTTACTAGAGGGGGAGATTATACTGGTTATCCTCCGGCAAGAGTATTTACACTTGGATTTAATATCTCAATTTAGGTAAGAAAATAAATTTCAATTTTAAATGATGTTCACCATGAAAAAGGCAATATTTCTACTTTGTGTTGTAAATTTATTGATGATTGCATGTGAGGGGCCAATCGATATAGCTCCTGAATCAGAGATAAATGAAAAGAATTACTATAAGACTGCGGATGATATAAACAACGCAGTTAATGCGGCCTATGCGTCTTTGCGTAGTGGAGGGATGTTTAATTCTGCTTTCTATAGATTTGCAGAGATGCGATCAGACAATACATATGCTACATGGGTATCTGGAAGCTCTTTTGATCTAACCAGTATTTATAATTTTAGGTTAGCTTCTTCTAATAGCTATCTCCATGATACTTGGGATGACCTTTATAATTCCATTCTGCGTTGTAATGTAGTTCTGGATAAAATTGACGGAGTAGAGCTAGATGCTAACTTAAAAAATCGATATAAGGGAGAAGTACGTTTTTTACGTGCATTAGATTATTTTTTCCTAGTAAGATTTTTTGGGGATGTACCAATGGTAGCTACACAAATATCTCCCACTGAGGCATATGAAATGGGTAGAACTGCTAAAGAACAAGTATACCAACAAATTATTGAGGACTTAGAATTTGCTGCAGAATCACTACCTGTTTCTTATTCAGGAGCAAATATAGGTAGGGCTACAAAGGGCGCCGCTTTGGGGATCTTGGCTAAGGTTTATCTTACCAGGCAAGACTATCAAAACGCGAAGCAGAAATTAGAAGAAGTAATAGGTCTTGGTGTATATGATCTACTCACAGACTATGCCCATTTGTGGGATCTTCAACATGAAAACAGTAAGGAATCTCTTTTTGAGGTACAATATAAAAAAGGTGGGACCGGGACCGGTAGTCCTTTTGCAAATGCCTTTGCTCCCAGATTTTCTGGTAACACTATTGTTAAAGTTGGGGGGACAGGTTCTGTGAATGCACCTACTGCAGACATGGAAGATGCTTATGAGGACGGAGACTTAAGAAAAGATATCTCGATGGAGCCTGGATATACCGATGAGGAGGGTAATTTTGTTCCGTGGAGATATGTAAAAAAGTATATGGATGTACCATTTCAAGATGGAGATTCTGATAACAACTGGCCTGTTTTACGGTATGCTGATATTCTGTTAATGTATGCAGAAGTTTTAAATGAAATTGAGTATCAAGCTGATGGTGAAGCCTTTAACCTTCTAAATAGAGTAAGAAATCGAGCTGGTCTTCCAGACAAAACATCGACAAACTCCAATCCAGATCTCAGAGTAGAGAATCAACAAGAATTTCGTTTAGCTGTAGAGCAGGAAAGAAGAGTAGAGCTTGCATTTGAAAATCATCGGTGGTTTGATTTGGTTCGAACCCAAAGGGCATTAGAGGTGATGAATTCAAAGCGAGAAGAGTTGGGAATTCCGGATCAGATACAAGAGCACCAACTATTGTTTCCTATTCCCCTAGAAGTTATGGAGGCTAACCCAAATTTTGAACAAAATTCTGGCTATTAGTTCTTATCCAATCATAGCATTTAGAGTAATTTATCTCTAAATGCTATGGTAGTTAATTATATAAAGTTTAAGTAGATCCACCTTTAATAATAAACCCGATAAAACTTTGGAAAAGCTGAGAGTGATCATATTCATTGTATGAACTAAGGTGCTCTCGTGCTTTGATAATTTAAAATAAGGGTTAATCTCTAAGTCAGTTTGAGATGTATGTCTAACTTTTGATCATTTAATTTATATGAAAACTACAATAACCTTTTTTCTACGGTATTCAGTTATCATTTTCGGATTTGGTGTATTTGTATTCATAACAACTTCCTGTGAAAAGAAGTCTTTTGATGATGGCCAATTAGAAACCAATCAATCAAATCAAATAAATGTATTAACGGAAGCCGAGCAAAAGAATGGCTGGGAACTCCTCTTTGATGGTATGTCTACTGAATCTTGGCGATCTACCCATAGTCAAGAATTCCCCAAAGAGGGATGGAGAGTTGAAAACGGTATCCTATCCTTTGTACCAGTAGAAAACGGCCATGGAGGTGGGGACATCATTACTAAAAAGCAATATGCAAATTTCGAGCTATCCTTAGAGTTTAAAATAGAGAGAGGGGGAAACAGTGGGATAAAGTATAACGTGGTAAACAACTATCCAGGGCATGAAGGCAATTATCTGGGTCTCGAATATCAAATTCTAGATGATGAACACCATCCAGATGCGAAAAGAGGGCAAGACGGTAATAGAACGATCTCCTCACTTTACGATATGATTCCCGCTTCGTCACAAAAGCAGGTGTATCCTGAAGGTAAATGGAACAATGCCCGTATTGTTGTGGATGGAAACCAGTGTGAGCACTGGTTAAATGGAGATAAAGTGGTTTCTTATAATTTAGGGAGTCCAGGGTATAAGGAGTTAGTTGCGAAAAGCAAATATCATATCTATGAAAATTTTGGTGAAGTTGAAGTGGGGCATATTCTTTTACAAGCTCATGGTGATCCGATTTCATTTCGCAACATAAAGCTAAGGGTACTTCCGAGTAATTGATTTCTGAGTGTCCCTTATTAGAAAATCAAATTAATAACCAATAATTGGATGAAAATGGAAAACAAAAAGAATACAAGGCGAGAATTTTTAAAAAAAATAGCATTAGGAACTGCAGGTGTTTCCTTTGGACTTAGCGCTAAGAGCTATGGAAATATCATTGGGGCAAATGATCGCCTAAATGTCGCCATAATGGGAGTGAATGGTCGCGGGAGCTCCTTAGCAGAGAATTTTGTTAATGAAAAAAACACCCGGGTGACTCACGTATGTGATGTCGAAGAAAAAGCGTTGGCTAAAGGAGTTAAAAGGGTTATTAATGGACAATCATCGAAACCTGAAGCTGTAAAAGATTTTCGTAATATACTTGATAATAGTGATGTGGATGCCTTGGTAATTGCTGCACCAGACCATTGGCATGCCCCGGCTGGTATTTTGGCTTGCGATGCTGGGAAGCATGTGTATGTAGAGAAACCCTGTAGTCACAATCCAGGAGAAGGCGAGTTACTAGTTCAGGCAGCCAGAAAAAATAGAAGAGTGGTGCAGATGGGGAACCAGCGTCGTTCTTGGCCTCACATGATCGAGTGTATGGAAGATATTAAAGATGGTATCATCGGACATGTTTATTTTGCGAAGGGCTGGTATGCAAATGATAGAGGTCCTATTGGTGTCGGGAAACAGGTTCCTGTGCCTGGGAATCTAGATTATGAGCTCTGGCAAGGACCTGCACCACGTCGAGCCTATAAGGATAATTTGATTCACTATAATTGGCATTGGTTCTGGAATTGGGGCACTGGTGAGGCCTGTAATAACGGGACTCATGAAATTGATGTGATGCGATGGGGGTTAAACGTGGATTATCCAATAAGGGTAAGCTCTTCTGGTGGTAGGTATCATTACTCTGATGACTGGGAAACACCGGATACTCAAGTTATCGGGTTCGACTTTAAGGGTGAAAAATCTCTTACTTGGGAAGGTCGAAGCTGTAATTCCTATCCAATAGAAGGAAGTGGTCGCGGAGTTCAGTTTTTTGGAGAAAAGGGAACTATTGTGATTACTGGTGGAAACGAATATTCTGTATACAACAAAAATAATGAGTTGGTAAAAGAGGTAAGTGACAGCCAAAAAGATACTGATACCTTGGATACTACAGGCCCTGGGGTAGATTTGGATTCATACCATATCCACAACTTTTTGGAAAGTATCCGTGGTAAGGCTGAACCTACCGCAGAAATAGAAAAAGGGCATAAAAGTGTTTTATTATGCCATCTTGGAAATATAGCTCAGCGGGTAGGCAGAAATCTTAACTGTAATCCTGAGAATGGTCATATTATTGATGATCACGAGGCTATGGCCCTGTGGGAGCGAGAGTATGAGCCAGGTTGGAAACCCAGGGTTTAAGGGGGGCGCTTGACATTATTTTTCTGATCATAATAAAATCATTTGCGCAGTGTAGTATATGCTAGGGCAGGGGCCTGTTAACGTTAGCTGGGTTTTTCCTACGGAGCACATTTTAGGTAATCCAGGGGACATTCCTTTGGGTTATGCCCAAAATGGGCCTATACTTCCTGCCATCCTGCATTGTCGATTACTATAGTAGCTACAGTAGCACGACTACACCATGGTTTACAACATCTTTATTAACCCAATTTCATCAGTACTCAAATAGTGTTAACAGGCTAGGCTCTAGTATATTCGATCTTAAAAATCTAACCGTGTAAAGTTGTTAGTAATGTTCTAATGGCTATACCCAAAATTAGAATTTAATGTGTGTCTTTGGATCAATTCAAGAAGGAAGTAAATATCGAAAAGTCTCATAGAGACTTTTCCCGAGTCCTTCTCTAAATCCATTTTCAAAACAAGATGACTTAGGAAGGGTACTTGGGAAGTTATCTCAAAGCCCATGGTGAAACTTACAGTTTCCCCAATGAATCGGCAGAACTCTACAATTTTTGAGTTCAATAGCCACTGCATAATACGAAAATAATTTAGTTTTACTAGCAGGTATAACTTTGAGAGTATTTAGGTTATTTATATCCATGATACAAACGTTTTATTTGATGTAAAAAAGCTCGCCTAGAGCCCAGACAGCCGAAAACATAATCAGTTAGACTTTAACCGAAGTCTTATATCAACTTTAGATTCATATGAAGTATTGGTTATCAGCGTTAGTAGTTCTTTGGGGAGGAATCCTTTTATCTGCATTTATTGGAGAAAAAAATATCTATTCTGGGACAAATGAAGAGTCGGATAAGTCTCCGAATATCCTGTTTGTTATCTCTGATGACCAGTCATGGCCACATGCTAGTGCATATGGAACGCCGGAAATTAATACCCCTGCTTTTGATCAGGTAGCACGAGAAGGAGTTTTATTTACAAATGCCTTTGCTGGCGCTCCACAATGTAGTCCCAATCGGGCGGCCATTCTAACGGGGCGAAATATTTGGGAGCTTGAAGAAGCCGGAACTCATGCCAGTAATTTCCCCAAAAAGTTTCAGGTTTTCCCGGATCTGTTAGAAAGTGCAGGGTATCAAATAGGATATACCGGGAAAGGATGGGGGCCTGGCAATTGGAGATATAATGACCGCTCGAGAAATCCAGCGGGTCCGGAATACAAAGATGTGTTACTACAGAATAAACCGTCTTTATCGGTAAGTGAAGTCAATTATGCAGCTAACTTTCGTGAGTTTTTAGATTCCCGAGAGCCTGGTAAACCTTTTTTCTTCTGGGTAGGCACCCATGAACCGCATCGCGGATATAAGAAAGGATCTGGGATTAAGGCAGGAAAAAATCCTGATAATGTAAAAGTCCCTTCCTTCTTGCCGGATGCTCCTCAGATACGTAGCGATATTCTGGACTATTTTCTAGAGATTGAGTGGTTTGACCATCATCTTAAACAGATGTTGGATCTGTTAAAGAAGAGAGGAGCATTAGATAATACATTGGTTGTGGTAACCTCAGATAATGGGATGCCCTTTCCACGCGCTAAGGCCAATTTATATGAGTATGGTACGCACGTTCCTTTAGCTATAAGCTGGCCCAATGAGATACCGAAGGGACGCGTGGTACACGATCTAACCAGCTCTATTGATTTTGCTCCCACTTTTTTACAGGTGGCTGGTGTGGAGATTCCAGAACAAACCACAGGAAGCAGTTTGTTAAATATTTTGAAATCTGATAGCAGCGGACAAGTTGATACTTCGAGAAAAGTGGTGTTAACTGGCCGGGAGCGGCATACCCATGCACGACCTGAAAATTTAGGTTATCCTTCCCGCTCCATTCGGACACAGCGCTATTTGTATATACGGAATCCCAAACCGGAACGCTGGCCTGCTGGGAATCCGTCGGATTCGGGCGACCCCCCTCATTATCATGACATTGATGATTCCCCGTCAAAAGCGTATATGCTCAAGGATAAGGATAAACCTCGTGCACACGAATTATTTCATTTGGGTTTTCAAAAACGTCCCAAAGAAGAACTTTATGATATTCAGAAAGACCCAGGATGTATTATCAATCTTGCTGAAAATCCGGAGTATGCCTCGCTTCGTAGTCACCTAAGTACCAAACTAGACAGCATATTGAAGGCTCAAAACGATCCTCGAGCCTATGGGTATGAAATTTTTGAGAGTTATCCACGGTATAGTCACATGCGTGATTTTGAGGGATTTAAAACACAAGGAGAATATAATTTTGAATATTAAGCTTCACCTATATGATGTATTCCGTTAAAAAGCATATCAACAGTATGAAATATTTAAAAGCACTATTACTTTTTTTAATACTGCTGCCCGCTCATCTTCTGGCCCAAGATGGCTGGCAGCAGTTGTTCAACGGAGACAACCTTGATGGGTGGACGCAGCTAAACGGGCAGTCTGAGTACCGCGCCGAAGATGGGGCAATCGTGGGCCGGGCGGTTCCCAATACCCCCAACTCCTTTTTAACAACTGAAAAGGAATACGGAGATTTCATCCTGGAGTTTGAAGTGTTCATGGACACCCAGATGAACACGGGCGTGCAGATCCGAAGCCTCAGTAAACCGGACTACCGAGATAGCCGTGTGCACGGCTACCAGGTTGAGTTGGATCCCTCCCGGCGAGCCTGGAGTGGTGGTATTTATGATGAGGCCCGTCGGGGGTGGCTGTATCCGCTGGCCAGCAATCCGATGGCGCGGTCAGCACTTCAGCTCGGGCAGTGGAACACCGTGCGGATTGAGGCGATCGGCCCGCATATCAACACGTGGATCAACGGGGTGCAGTGCGCACGGCTGGTCGATGACTTGACAGCTAAGGGATTTATCGGGTTGCAGGTCCACTCGATTGGGGATAATGAGTCCCTGAGTGGAGCCGAGGTCAAGTGGCGGAACATCCGCATCCGCACCGAGGACCTGCAGGGCCACCGCAGGACACCTGACATGCAGGTACGACAGATCAGCTACCTCAAAAACCAGCTGACCGACTGGGAGCAGTCCCGCGGGTGGCGGCTGCTGTGGGACGGGAAGACCAGTCAGGGCTGGCGCGGGGCCAAGATCGACCACTTTCCCGAAAACGGTTGGACCATCGACGACGGAGTGCTAACGATCGAGCAAACCGACGGGAAAGAAGCTACTGGTCCCGGTGATATTATCACCCGGGGACAATACGGCGATTTTGAGCTAGAAGTGGAATTTAAGATTACCGAAGGCGCCAACAGTGGGATTAAGTACTTTGTGGACCCGAATCTTAACAAGAACACCGGCTCGGCCATCGGTACCGAATTTCAGGTGCTGGATGACCAACGTCACCCCGATGCGAAAAAGGGCGTGGAAGGCAATCGAACTGTTGCCTCTCTGTATGACCTGATCCCGGCTACTAATCTAGAGTATCCTTACCACGGTAAGCCTTTTAAAGGTGTAGACGAATGGAACAAAGCCCGTATCGTATCCAAGCACGGTCACGTGGAGCACTGGCTTAATAATGTGAAGGTGGTGGAGTATGACCGTTTCTCCCAAATGTTTTCGGCCCTGGTGGCTTACAGCAAGTACCAGAAATGGGACAGGTTCGGCCAGTGGCCACAGGGACACCTACTGTTGCAGGATCACGGCAACGAGGTTCACTTCCACAGTATCAAAGTACGCGAATTTTAAAAACCGAATAACTTAATCCAACATACTACTAATGCGACCGCGAAGAGATTATATCAAAAGACAGTATCTCATTAAAACGTGGATTGACAGTGTGTTTTGTTTAAAAAATATACCAATGTACTCGCCACTAATAATCGAAAGTTGATAAAGTTGTTTGTAAAGGATTGTGAGTAGGAACAGCGCGGTGTATACACACCTTTTGACGTTCTCTACCTTTGCACAGGAACCAATCCTACCATTTCGTAAATAATAATGAATAATTGTAACATAACGAGATATTGAAATTCAATAAAAGCTCCAACCGAAGTTTAGCCCTCATATTATTATGCTACCTTATTTTTGCTACTTACATTTTATCTCCTGCTATAATTTATGGACAAAGTAGTTCTTTAGTCGACAGAACGGTAGAGCTGAAAGCAGTGGCCGGACTGAAATATGACAAGGTCCGTTTTATGGTTAGTCCGGGGTCTACCGTTCGTATCACCTTGGAAAATGTAGATGAGATGATGCATAACATGCTCATCGTCAAGCCTGAGACCCGGGTTAGTGTAGTCAAAGCGGCCGAAACGATGGGCGAGCGGGGGGTAGAGCATGATTTTATTCCTAAATCATCCAATGTACTGGAAAGTACACCCCTGCTGGGCCCCGGTGGACAAGCATCTATCCTTTTTAAGGTCCCGGATAAAGAAACTGTCTATCCTTATGTGTGCACCTATCCAGCCCACGGTATGGTCATGTATGGGGCCATTTATGCGACCAGAAGCCCGGATGACCTGCCCCCGTTGGATGAGGACCCAAACATCCCGGAACAAGTGCGAAATCAGATGGCCGCGTCTATGTCGTTGCATCCCTACCCTCGGGACATGCCGACCCTGACCCGGCTTTTTATGCCAGAATCGAGTCCGGCCGCCATTGCCGTGGGCATGGAGAAGGAGCAATCCTACAACTGGGATGCGGGTTACAGTTTCCTCCGATATGTCTGGGACGGCGGTTATATTGACGTTGCCAATCAGTGGGACGGCAAAGCCCATGAGGTCGCCAAAATTAAGGGCGATATCTATTATCGGAATACCACCGGCTTTCCATTTCGGGTGTCCCACCAGGATTCTGTTCCCCAACACGAATTCCAGGGATATCGCATGATCGACGGATACCCGCGTTTCAAGTACGACATGGGTGATATTACTGTGAGCGAGTTAATTCTTCCGGCCCAGACTACCCCCGGTTTTCGAATAGAATATGTGCTCGAAAATGTGGATCAGCCGATCTGGTATGCGTTAAGTGATAATGATGAGATCCGAGTTGAGGTGTCAAAAGGGACGATAGAAGGAGATATGGTGAAGCTGACCCCGGACCAGGCGCAGGAATTTACAATCTCAATTATTTCAGAAGAGTAAAGTGAACTGCAGAATGAAACGAACTGTACTCGTAATAATTACGCTGGGATGGTTTTTTGTCACCCTTGCGGGTTGCCAGCAGGAAGCTACTACTGCGGAGAGCACCGCTTACAGTGTGGAAACGATTGAAACACCGGAGGGTCTAAGTGTAGAGACTGGCGGACTTGATTTTCTCCCTGACGGCCGACTGGTTGCCTGCTTCCGGCGCGGTGAGGTAATGGTCTATAATGAAGACACCAAACAGTGGGATCTGTTCGCCTATGGGCTGCAGGACCCGTTGGGGATTACTGCGGTTTCCAACCATGAGATGTTGGTTATGCAGCGCGCGGAGTTGACCCGGATTACGGACACCGACAAGGATGGCAAAGCCGATCTCTATAAAACAATTACCGACGATTTCGGCATGTCAGGTAATTATCATGAATTTGCCTATGGACCGGAAATTGATAAGCATGGCAATTATTATATCGCAATGAACACCGCCTCGGCACTGGCCGGAGTGTACGATATTATACGGGGGCAATTTTCACCTGCTGGCCGGAAGGGACGGATGTACTCGGCCGTCCCCTATCGCGGCTGGGTACTGAAGATTACCCCGGATGGTAAAACGATCCCTTGGGCCAGTGGACTTCGTTCTCCCAACGGACTCGAAATGGATGACGAGGGGAACCTGTTCGTTCCGGATAACCAGGGCGATTGGCTCGGAACCAGCAAGCTCTACCATATTGAACGGGATAATTTTTACGGGCACGCCCCTAGCTTGGTCTGGGAGGAGGGATTTGAGGATATTGAACCGTTGGAACTACCGGTGCCCGTGTTAAATAAAATGCGTACTAAGGCGGCTGTCCAGTTTCCGCATGGATTTTTTGTGAACTCCCCAACCCAGCCGCTCATCGACCGAACTGGCGGAAAATTTGGTCCGTTTTCCGGGCAGATGTTCATCGGGGAGATGAATCACAAACGCATTGTGCGCGTAATGCTGGAAGAAGTACAGGGTAGATTCCAGGGAGCTGCTGTATCTTTTATTGATTCAACAGGGTTGAGCATTGGCAACAACAGGCTGGCCTTTTCTCCGGAGGGCGATTTGTGGGTAGGCCAAAACGATCACGGCTGGTCGGGGGAACAGGGCATCCAGCGTATTACTTGGAACGGCATCGTGCCGATGGAAGTGCTGAATATGAGCCTGACGAAGAAAGGGTTTGAACTGGCATTTACCAAGCCGGTCAACTCCGAAGCCGCAGAAAATCCCAGCAACTTCATATTTGAGCGATATTACTATGAATACCATCAGGCCTACGGCTCCGACCGGTATGGTATAGAAACCATCAACGTGACTGATGCTGAGGTAGCTCGTGATAATAAAACAGTGAAGCTAACGCTCGAAAAGCTTGATCCGGGTTTTATTTACGGTTTGCGGATTAATGGCTTATCGTCCCAGCAAGGAGATACTCTCAGCCACAATCGACTGTTTTATACACTCAATTACTTAAAAAAATAGCTTGGGTTTGAAACCCTTTAGTCAATTCCCAAATGACAAAGATAATATATAAAATTTTGAGTGATATGTTTTTTATGCAAAAAAGAGGCTTTAAGTTGTGGAATGTACTTCTTTTGCTGTTATCAATGTTCGGGATAGCTCACCTGAGTTTAGCTCAAATAGATGTTAAGAGTCAGTCTGAAACCGGTAGTACTCCTGAGTTTATTGAAGAGAATATATCCCCAAACATATTGATTTTCGTGGCGGATGATGCCGGGTGGCGAGACTTTGGGGCCTATGGTAATGAAACCATTCAGACCCCAAATATCGATGCATTAGCTGAAGGGGGATTACAGTTTGAACAAGCATTTCTAACAACTGCGCAGTGCAGTCCCTCCCGAATATCTATCCTCACGGGACTGTATCCTCATGCTACAGGGGCAGAAGATTTGCACATGCCTTTACCCGAGGGTACCCGCATTATTCCACACTATTTAAGTGAAAAAGGATTTTATACCGGACATATGAAAAAGAGGCACTACGGTCCTCATGCGAATGCTCAGTTTGATTGGTATAGTAGTGAGCTTGCGGAGGAATTTCCCACCTTTCTTGATTCAACAGATGACAATCCTTTCTTTCTTTGGGTAGGTTTTTCAGATCCACATCGTCCGTATGAAAATGCTCCTGCTAAACATGACCCGCAAGATGTATTTGTCCCCCCCTATTTAGCTGATACGCCCGAAACCCGGGCCGATATTACCCGATACTATGATGAAATCAGTCGGATGGATGGTCAGATTGGTAGATTTATGGAGGAGCTGGAGCACCGAGGGAAGCGCGAAAATACACTCGTGATATTTCTTAGCGACAATGGAGCCCCATTTCCAAGGGCAAAAGGGACGGTATATGATGAAGGAGTAAAAACGCCGCTTATTGTTAATTGGCCCGATCGTATTAAAGCGGGGAGTCGATATAACGGGCTTACAAGTGTAATTGACCTTGCACCGACTTTGTTAGATCTGGTGGATTACCCGGTGCCGGATGCGATGCAGGGAGGAAGCATTTTGCCCGTTTTCTTTGATCAAAGTATATCGGGCCGGGACGTTGTATTTAGTGAACGTAATTGGCACGATTCAGATGAACACATTAGAAGTTTACGTACAGATCGTTATAAACTTGTGCAAAATGCCTACATCCATCTTCCACACGGAACACCCGCCGATATTGGTGGCAGCCCTTCATTTCGAAGTCTGATCCAACGCAAAAAGGAAGATGTACTTACCACCGCACAGACGCAATTATTTAAGGTGCCGAGGCCTCGTATTGAGCTATATGACTTAAAAGAGGATCCATGGGAAGTTGATAACGTGGCCGCCAATCCAGATTATTGGAAAAAGGCACGAGAGCTGGCAAGTGTATTGGATGGTTGGATAGAAGAAACGGGGGATTTCCCCCCATACCTTCGGGTGCGCGACGATCATACCGACCGCCTTACAGGCGTATGGTTTTCCAAGCAAATACCTCCGTTGCGTAACCTGGAAAAGGACAGCCCTAATAGGTTAAAATAGTTTGTATGGAGCAAGTTTCTAGACATCGGATTTAGAACTCGCAGAAAAGAGCCGACACAAAAAAATTATCTCTAGGCACGTGCGAAATAATTATTGAAATAAATTAAGATTCCTAATGACTCTTAAACCTTAATCCCATAAAAAATGATCATTAACATCCTAATTATGACTACTTAATAATATGAAGAAGAAAGAATACTCATTTAGTCCTTTTATAGGGATGGTCGTCCTGATGTTTATCCTGTTTTTTTCGGATGCCCACGCCCAGGATTCAGATACGATAGTACTTGATGATTGGTCTCACTTTAAAGCTCCCGCCGGCAGTTGGCAAACGGCGGGCAGGGTAACGGCTTCCCTGGATAGCGATAACACAATTACGGTATCTAACGGCGATGGTATTCTGGTCAACAATCCCCAGAATGCCCATGGGGGAGAAGACCTGTATACCAAGCTGGAACACGGCGATATCGATCTTTCCCTGGATTACCTGATGCCCAAAGCATCTAACTCAGGTATCTATCTACAGGGCCGCTATGAGCTCCAACTGCATGATAGTTGGACCGTTAAAGTACCCTCATCCAGCGATAACGGCGGGATTTATGAGCGCCCGGCGGAAGCGAAGGGACCTCGTCAGGGTAAAGCCCCCCGGCAAAATGTGAGCCGAGCACCGGGGCTGTGGCAACATCTTGAGCTTTCCTTTCGCGCTCCCCGGTTTAACGAGAAAGGATTGAAAGTGGCCAATGCCCGTCTGCTCCGGGCGGAGCTCAATGGCGTCGTCATCCATGAAGATGTCGAACTCGTGGGTCCTACAGCCGGAGTGTATGGAGATGGTGAGGTTCCCGAGGGTCCGCTGCGATTCCAGGGGGATCATGGTCCGGTGGCGTTCCGTAACATTAAGATCACGCGGTATGATCGACCGGTCCCTTCGGTAAAAGATCTTGAGTACCACGTGTATGAGGGCGTATTTACCGAAGAGCCCAACCTGAACACCCTAACGACTGCTAAATCAGGCACTTCAGAACTGCTAACCCCTAACTTGGGAAGTCTCCCCGAGCAATTTTTGCTGCATTATTCCGGAACGCTTCATATTGAAGAGGCTGGCAAATACAATTTTGATTTAGACGTCGCAGATGGTGATGGTGTGTTACGGGTTGCAAATAAAGAAATCATCGGAATGCACACTTACGAGGGCAGCGTAGCTCTACCCAAAGGAGGTCAGTCTTTTGAACTATTGTATGCTCGACGGTCAGATTGGAAAGCGCCGGGATTTGAGTTGATGGTATCCTCCGACGGCATGCAACGCCATCTATTAAGCGAACGTCAGCTGGCAGGGCAAAACGATCCTAATCCCATCTACGTCCATGCAAGTGAGAAGCCGGTGCTACGTAGTTTCATGGATCTGCCGGGTGGTAGTAGAATTACGCATGCGGTGTCGGTAAGCAGCCTCGATAAGCTTCATTATACCTATGATCTCAATCACGGTAATGTGGTCCAGCTGTGGCGGGGCGACTTTTTAGATGTGACCCCCATGTGGTACGATCGCGGCGATGGTTCCTCGCTACCCAATGGATCGGTAGAACACCTGCTGGAGGAACCGGCATTGGTACTTAACAAACTGGAAAATGAACAGGCAATCTGGAAAACCGATACGACTGGAACCGGTTTTAAAACCAAAGGCTATACCCTAGACGACAGAGGGAATCCCCGATTCACCTACACGGTTTTTGAAACAACAGTTGAAGATAAGGTTCGTACGGTCCGTGATGGGGGCGGTTTTAAAAGAACAATGAGATTGAAGGGGAATCTTAAGGATGTCTATCTACGAATAGCTACCGGCCAATTGATACAACAGGTGGAGAAGAACCGGTATTTAATTGATGACCAATCCTATTATATCCAAACGGAGAGCCTTGCTGGTTCTGATCCATTTGTTAGGGAAATTGATGGCCACCAGGAGCTTATTCTGCTGGCCCGACCAACCATAAATTATACCATTCTGTTTTAAGTCTAAGGATAAGATGAGGTTTTATATGAATGACATACGTTATTGGATATTTGTACTGATTATACTTTTTGCTATCGGTACTGCGGCCTTCGGTCAAAATATGCCAGCCGAGGAGGATTATTTTACTATTGTGGATGTTACCAGCCCGGAAGAGTTTCTATTGGAAGTAGGAGGCTTAACAGTCTTGCCCAACGGGACCCTGGGAGTGGCCACGCGCAGGGGTGACATCTTTATCGTGGAGAATCCGACCAGTACGAACCCATATTTCCGGAAGTTTGCTACTGGACTGCACGAAGTCTTGGGGTTAGCCTATAAAGATGGCGCGCTCTATTGCTCTCAGAGGGGCGAGCTGACACGTCTGGAGGACACCGACAACGATGGCAAAGCCGACCTCATAGAGACAGTCTATTCTTGGCCATTATCGGGACATTACCATGAGTACAGTTATGGCCCGCTGATTGCCCCTGACGGCTCGTTCTTTGTGTCGGCCAATGTGGCCTTTGGTGCCGGAGAATGGTGGCGGGGCGAGAGCCGGGTTCCGTGGAGAGGATGGTTGATGCATATCTCGGAGGACGGGAAGATGGAGCCTTGGGCAACAGGCATGCGCTCCCCGGCTGGACTGGGCATGGTGGATGGAGAACTGTTTTATGCCGAAAATCAGGGGGACTGGATAGGCTCCGGGGGAATCTGGCATGTGGAAAAAGGAGATTTCACTGGGCACCCCGCCGGGCTGCGATGGACGGATAAACCCAACTCGCCGTTGAGTATGACCACCGAGGACCTGTACAAACATATTGATCCCCGCATCAACAAGAATGAAAGAGGCAAATATATAAAGCCTGAGAATATCCAGGACGAGGAGGATTATAAGACGATGTTCGAACTCCAGAAAGAACTTCCGGCCCTGAAAACACCGGCTGTTTGGCTGCCGCACGGTATCTTGGGAATCTCAAATTCGGATATCCAGAAAATTCCGGAAGGTCACTTTGGCCCGTTTGAAGGGCAGCTGTTGGTTGGTGATCAGGGACAGAGCAAAATATCGAGAATCGCCCTGGAAAAGGTCAAAGGAACCTATCAAGGGGCTGCATTTGATTTCCGAAGTGGCTTCAAGTCGGGAGTCCTACGGATGGCCTGGGCCAATGACGGATCTCTTTTTATTGGTGAAACGAACCGTGGGTGGGGATCAGCCGGAGAGTCCAACGAAGGCCTACAGCGGCTGGTATGGAACGGGCAGATCCCGTTTGAGATGAAAACCATCTGGGCCACCCCAGACGGGTTTGAAATCGCCTTTACGAAACCAGTGGATCCGGAGACGGCAAGAGATTTGGCATCCTACTCGGTTTCGACCTTTATCTACAAGTACCACCCGGTATATGGAAGCCCGATGGTTGACCAGGGAGAATCTGAAGTGTTAGGGGTAAAAGTATCAGAAGATGGAACTACCATTCGCCTGAAAGTGGAGAACCTGAAGAAAAACTACATTCATTACCTAGTAGTCGATGGGGTTCGATCGGTGGTAGACGGTCAGCCATTATTGCATAATTCAGCCTATTATACACTGAAGAAAATTCCTGATGGCCCTGAATTATCAATGACCGAAGTGAGTATATATGATTCCGGCTCAGAGACCGAGCAGATGGTTAGGGAAACTAAGGATCAGGGATCAAACCAGGGAGCACCTACTTATGAATCTGTTAAGCCATTATTGACAAAATATACCTGTACAGCCTGTCATAACAGGGACGTCCGCCAGGTCGGACCGGCATTTTCCGAAATAGCGCAGCGAAATTATACCGAAGAGGAGATGGTAGAACTGATTTACAACCCGGACCTTTCCAACTGGCCTGATTTTGCCACGGCAATGCCACCGATGACCAATGTTCCGGAGAAAGAGGCAATCAAAATTGCCGAATGGATTATCTCACTTAATGAGCACTAAATTTTTAAACTGTAGTATGAAATAATCCGATTACAAATTAAATACTCGCTCCTTATAAACTATAAAAATCGGCGAAAATAATCGTTCTTCACAGCATTTTGTGGATAAGGTTATGGTACAATCCCTTAGATTCTGGACGAAATACACTTAAAACCTTACGGATTTTGCCATGCTTTCAGCTCCCCGAGACCAATCGCAATGGGATATGTTCAGTCCCATTTTAAAAAGTTTTACCGATCCGAAGCATCCCTTAGTACAGCTGGCTGATCGCCTGGCCTGGAGCCTCCTGGAGGGCGAGTTCGCCGAGCTGTATTCCGAGACCGGCCGCCCGGCCTACCCGATCCGGCTGATGGTGAGTCTGCTGTTGCTCAAACAGATGTATGGGCATGGCGATGAGAGCCTGCCCGGGGTATGGGTCCAGAATCCGTACTACCAGTATTTTTCGGGCATGGATCGGTTCCAGTGGCGGTTTCCGGTTGCCCCGAGCGACCTGTTGCACTTCCGGGGCCGGCTGGGCCCGTGCGGGATGGAAAAAATTTTCGGCTGGTCGGTGGCCCTGCATGGGAAAAAAGCCCACGAGAAGATCTTGTGTGTGGACACGACCGCGGGAGGAAACCAATATCACGTTTCCCACCGACGCCAAGCTCTACGGGAAAGTGATGGAGCGGCTGCGGGGGATTGCAAAAGCTGCTGACATCAAGCTCAAGCAGTCGTACCGGTTTGTGGGGAAGAAACTGTTGCGAGCCACCCATAACGGATCTCATCCCAAGCGGGCCAAGGCGGCTCGCAAGTCCACTCGCAAGCTCCCCGCCTGCGCCGGACGGCTGCTGCGGGAGGTCCAACGGAAACTACCTGAGGAGGCTACCGCCACCTGTCAGCCTGTCTTATAATTGTGCCAGCAGGTGCTCGGGCAACGTCGTCACGACAAAAACAAAGTCTACAGCCTCCACGAGCCGCATACCGCCTGCATTGCCAAAGGCAAGGCCCACAAACCTGTGAGTTTGGCCGAAAGGTGAGCTTGGCCATCACCGCTAATTTGCAGGTGGTGGGCACCACCATGGCCGAAGGCAATGCCCATGATTCGAAAACGCTGGAGGCCACCCTCCGGCAATACCAGAGGCTGACGGGTCGCCTGCCGGAAAAAACCATTGTCGATCGCGGCTACTGGGGCTTGACGGAGGTGCTGGGCGTGCAGGTGTGGTATCCCGATCGGTTCAAGGCAGGCAACGATCGCAACAAGAAGCGCCGGCTGCGGCGCTGGTTCTGCAAGCGTACCGCCATCGAACCGATCATTGGCCACCTAAAGAGCGACTATGGGCTGTCCCGCAGCTACCTGAAAGGCTCCGCCGGGAGCCAAATGAACCTGCTGCTGGCGGCGACCGCTTGGAACCTGCAGCTGTGGATGCGCCAGCTGCTTCGTTGGCTCAGGATTTTGCTGCGATGTGTCAACCCGATGAATCACCGAATAATCTTAAAACCAAGTTTTTAAGGATCGACTAATTAATTAATGAATGTCTTTAGCAAGTAGTTATGTTACCCAAATGTTACCCAAATTAGAATTTAAAATCTAAATAGATAAGGATTCTATAAAATAAGTAAGCCCATAACTCATTGCGAGTCATGGGCTTATGAGGAGTACGCCCGGAAGGATTCGAACCCTCAACCTTCTGATCCGAAGACATGATGATATCTAGGCATTCACACCAGAAATAAGGATTTTGAGAGAAAATGTAACATCATTTGTTACAACAGGTAAGCAATACTGTGAAAAGAATTCACTCAGAAAGATAATCATTGTTGTCTAAATTGCTAGCAGTGGAACTAGCTGCTATCCCACTTCCGCTGGGTACTCTGTCCAAGTAAGGGTACCTATGTGATAGTATTGATTCCCTTTCCGTGGCCCATATTATCTATGAGCACTCTACTCATTATCATTAAAATGTTGTGTGTTCCTGACATATATCTAAGAAATTAATTTATTTAAAGCTAAAATTTGAGCGATAATATATCCTATTCCAGCCTCTAATAACCATTTTTGCTCTATTATCACAAATTTTGGATTTACCCCACGTTTTTAGCCTCGATTTTCCAAAATCTGATTTTCCATTTAAGTGAATTTTATTCCCAATTGCCCTTTCTTTGTCGGCGTCTAAAAAGAATTCAACTCAATAGAACAACCTCGCATGAATCCACAAGACCAAAAAACCAATCTGTTAGAATCAATTGCCACGTTAGAATTGAAGATGGACTTTGTATTAAGTGCCCTCAATGCCACGCCGGATCGCTCTAAATTTATGACTGCCCAAGATGTAGATAAAGAAATTGGCATTGATCAACGGACTATTCTCAACCGTAGCAACCTTTCTCCCGTCAATAAAAATTATATTCCAAGCGTGAGATTTGGTGGCCGTAGAAAATATTTTGAACGTAAAGTAATAGAAAAAATATTTTCGCCAAGTGTGTAACAAACCTCAGTTGAGTTACTCTTTCTTTAATTTTGTTAGTGGGTACAACAATAGACAAAAAGTAAATTTACAGGAGCGCAAATGGCAATGACTAACAGTGTCAAATCCTCTCGTTTAGTAAACCAAGTAACCGGCCCACGGCCGGTGAAGCGTAAACAAGAACTCCTCGCTCTTATCGAACGGCTGTCTTCAGTAGTTCAAGAAGTGCAGTCTGAACATCCCGATCGAGCCGGAGCTCTGTTTCGGCCGATAGCAAGGCTTCAATCTCACCTGTCAGCTTCTTGATCTGGGTGGTGCGATTACCCAGCAGCTGCCGGGCACCCAGCTCGGCGGCTTCCTCCTGGTCGCTGGCGGTGAATGGGGTTCCCGTTCCCGTCAGCAGCCAATTGAGGTTAATTCCAGACTGGGCGAAGCGGACCAGCGTAGAACTGTTGACCTCGGTCTTGGTCCCGTTCTTAAGCTCGGAAAGGACCGACCGGTTGACGCCCGTGCCCCGCTGCATTTTGGAGACATTGCCCTCGTAATACTCCTCCAGCAGATACTGGACATTCTCCTGCAGTATTTCGCCTGAATCTTTTTTCAACTTTTTCCTTTCCGCAAGTGGTTGTTTCTGTTGCAAATGGAACAAGCCCCCTCTCGCAATAGTTCCTACCGCAACAATTTTAATTGTTTTTGATGTTATCCCGTCACTACCTTACCCCTGTGGGTATCGGTTTTCCGAGCCGATGCCCCCCATAATTATACCATTTACCTAAAAACTTTAAAAGAGTATTAACCGATGAACGGACCGATAACCAAATTCGAAATCAACCGCATACGCCTGGGACTCATCAAACGAGAAATCTTTCGACAGCACGACTCCTATAATGAGTTCCGTAGCGAGGTGTTCCCCGACGTCCGGCTCAATGCCTTCCGCCAGTGGTTTAAAAAGCCCTACTACATCTCCGACGGGCGCCTGTGCGCGATGGAACAGGCCCTTGGCATCACCACCGGCCAGCTGCAGGCCCGCCTGGAAGAAGCGTTCGGACTCTCCTCGCAGGCCCTGCAGGCCGTCAAAGGCATACAACTCCAACCGGCACAGTCACAAATTTCTTAACAGACGAGATCATGGCAACCATCAAAACAAAATTTACCCTGGGTGATACCATTGAATTCACCGACGTGGATGGAGAGTGGCGCCGGGAAACGGTCAAACTTATCGAAACCCAGTTGGTGGAAGGATTTGGCCTGTGGGTCATGTACGGATACGGCGATCTGTACAAGCCCCGGTACGTGAGCGAACACTATATCCTGAAATCCAAAACCCGGAAGGCATGCACCATTCAGTAAACGGAGATGGATCGGTTGCAGGATCTCCCATAAGAGGTGGAAAGGTTCAACCTTCGACCGGCCAAGACCTCATAGAAAACACTAGCGGGCATGCCCCGTTCGAATTTGATGATACCCTCTTCGGTGGAAGCTACGGCTGGTACCGCAATGAGACCGACGGGACCAGCCGCCGGATCGGGGCCTTTGACATCCTGATTCACTCGAAGATCATCCGCTATAACCCGGAAAGCCTCAAGTGGGACCAGACCCTCTATGAGTGCCAGGTGATGTGGCTGGCACCCGAAACGGGCAAAGAGCGTTGCAGTGAATACTTTATCCTGGAGCCGGAGGATTTGCTCTCGAAGAAAGCTTTCCAGGTCCAAATTTTTAAACACTCCTACCAGTCGGCCCGATTCAAGAGCGACGATGAGATCCTGTACTTTATGAGCTTTCTGTGCAACCGCTGGCAGCCGCGGACCGTCTATGAGTTCGACTATTACGGGTTCATCGAGCACCACGGCTTCCGGTTCTACCTGACCCGGAATGCGCTCATCACCATCCCGAAGGACCACCAGCAGGAGCCGCAGTATATTATTGCTCCTGAGGCGGGCTCAGGGATGTTCCCAATGGTCCCGGCCGATACGAGCTTTTACGTCAAGCCGGGACGCATCGAACCGGCCCCCATGCTGACCCTTCCCTCGCCTGCTGGCGGCTTCTATCCCACCGGGGAAGCAGACATCCTAACCGGGAACCAACTGCGATATTTTATCGATACGGTTCGGGAAAAGTTCGGGGAGCTGGTAGCCGGCCAGCAGCCGGACAAGAAAGCCGAAGGCTACCTGATCTTTGCCTTTATGTGTTCGTTCCTGTTCTTCGATGAAATTTATGATGTGTTCAAGCACGTGGTGTTTCTCTACCTGTACGGGGATCCCTCCACCGGTAAGGGACAGCTTTCGCAAATCATGCTGAACTTTTTCGGTCAGTCGTTTAACGATGTGGATTCCAATCCTACGCTAAAATCCGCCGAAAACAAGCTGGCCAACCACAGCAAGATTCCCGTCATCATGGATGAGTTTGTTCCTGGCAAAGGCAAGATTACGCCCCAGGTATTTAACATGTGGTACGAATTGCGGCAACGTGGCGTGAGTGCCTCCCATGACCGATCCAAGAACGCCTGGAGTCCGGTCCGCTCCCAGCTGATGTTTATCTCCAACTACAAACCCACCGAAGACCACTTTCGGTCCCGCTGTATCATGATCGAATATGCCGAGGACAAGCGGGGGGAAGTGCATCACCTGTGGTGGTTTGATGGCCATAAAACCGACATGCAGGGGCTGTTCCTCTCACTGCTATTCCGATTCAATGACTTTAACCGGGCCCTGTTCAAGCAAGAGCTTCAGTGGACCAAGCGACTACTCACCGAGGCGGTCGAGCAGGAGCTGCAGCGTCGAAGCGACAAGGAAGGCATCCGATTTCAGGTGAAGGACCGGCAGATCGAAAATATGGCGGCCCTGCTGACGGTGGATCTGTTTGTATGCCGACCGAGTGACGTGGAGTTCGCCGAATTTGTCCACCAATCCAGGGGCGAGGGGCAACAGGCGGGCAGAATATCTGATGAAGACCTGACGGAAATGAACCAGCTGCTCAAAGAGGCCCGCATGGCCCCGGAAATCTTCCGGTATGGGGTCGAGTTCCTGGCCAACTCTGCCGAACGGGAAGTCCAACAGACGCCCCTGCAGCAGTTCCTAGCCAGCCTGGAAGTCATGGAAGAAAACAAGGCGCTTCCCAAGCGGTACTACGGGTGGAACGAGGCTAAAGGAGAGCTGATCATCTATTGGAGTGGCATCTGGGACGCCTATACCAACTACAACAAAGGACGGGAATATGTTAGCCAAGATGCGGTGCGGGAGGAGATCGAAGCCATCGATATCAACGGGAAGGCCCAAAGCCATTACTACAACTACGATGATCCGATCGCTGGCACCCAGAAGGCGGTCCGGCACGGATACCGCATCCCGCAGCATCATATTAACGGGGCTTGGCTACGGGCATTCGGCCGGCGGGCTGAGGCCAACGCCCAGTCCGGGCAAGCAGCCGATGGAGATGCCTATACCACGGAGGAAGGGGATGCGCCATTTTAGATTTATTTGGTGGAAATAAGCCAAAACCGGCCAACTATAAGAAACCGTCTTATGTTCTTAGCTGCTAAAAACGGCCCGCATTGACCACCATCTATATATAATATAATTAGTTAGTTAGCTAATAATAATACTGTTAAGAAAAACGATAAGAACACCATAAGAAACCTAAGAACCTGCTAAGAAAACTAAGAACGATCTTATGAGGTTTCTTAGCAGGTTAACCCACTGAAATTACGAAACTTGACAGGGGCTCATAAGATTCTAAGAAAGATAACTTCTAATCACAAAATCATGGAAAACAACACGCAACACAACCCGACCAACACCCCGCTGGCAAGCGGAACCGGCCAACCACCGGATGAGGTACTTATGACTATCGGAGAAGCCATCAGCTATATGTGCGAGCAGCTGGGGCGTATCTCCCGGACCACCTTTTACCGGTGCGGCTATCGCAAAATGATGACGGTGCGCAGTTACGGGCGGAATAAGAGTAATGGGCGTGAAGCCGTTAAGCTATGCCGAAAGTCAGAAGTGGATTATATCATTCAGACCATCCGGGAGAATCCCCATGCCGAAGACCTTTAGAGCTTCTTTACCGGTGGTGACCGTGAGTAAACCGTCGATATCGATGGGGCTATTTGCCAAACAGCTGGCCCGCATTAACCGCCAGTATCATGATTATGGCGAGTTGCATCTGAGACTCGATGAGACTGGACAACTAGTTAAAGTGTGCTATACCGATGAAAACGGCCACCAGGCTCCACTTACGGATTGGTTGGAACCGATTGAGACAAGACGGTACTTGCACAATTTCCAGCAGCTGTTTTGCCTGGATCCGGCCCGTTTGGACCGGTTTTTTGAGCTGTCCGAGGCCTCGATCATTCTGCCCATTGAAATGCTTACCCCAACCAGAAAGCGACGAGGTGGGATTACGAGGGCGTTCTTCAATATGAGGGCAACCTACTACGGGAAAAGGCCTAGGAGAAAACCCTTGGAAGTGATTCCAGGGATAGATGAAAACGGGAAGTTTTCTATTTTGGATGGGAATTCGACCTACTTCATGGCAAAACAGATAGGAATTCAGGCAATTCCAATAAGATGTACTTTAAACAATTAGTTTAAGAGCGATCCTGCCAATACCTAGGTTCTCTATGAAGATGCATGACGGCAACGATAAACACTTGCTCTTTCTGCATGTCGTAGTGATATAAGATGCCGTAAGGGAAGCGTTTTAGGAGAGCCCGGCGAATATTTTCTGCGATAAAGGGCCATGCTTGGGGATGAGCTAGAATACGTTGTATGGCGGAATACACCTCATTAGAAAAGTCGTATCCCAAATCTTTTTCGCGCTCCTCATAATAGTCAACAGCATCAAACAGCTCCCGCTCTGCCTCAGGGTGAAACTGGTAGGTCATTTAGAATACCGTTGGCTAATTTTCTTGAATACCTGGTCCCCTGGAATAGTCTCAACCTCTCCCTTTTGCAACTGGTCTAGACGTTTTTGAGCCACTTTGGCCCATTTCTTATCTATCTCCGCTTCTGGAGGATTAAGCGAGCGCAGGACAGAATCGGCCACCAGGACCCGATCTTCCACGGGCAGGGAGGATATCTCTTCTATTAACTCTTTTGTTTTCATAGCGTTATTTATTAATGAAGTAACTGCTATTCAATATAACGGAAAAAATGTAAAAACATCTATTTCGGTTGGCATTCTTTCCCTTCTTGTTATATGTGTCCTTTGCTGCCCATACTGCCTAATCATGTTTAGATTGTTTAGCGTTTTCTCTTCTAGCCATAATTAGTAACTGTGATTATAGTTATTGGTATCATTCATACTAATAACTTTAGTTACTCAAATAAGAATATTTTGTATTACTATTTCGCTTTTCCCACAATGATCTTGATTGAAAGCCACACACAGGACATGATTGTTTTGGCTTTTTTGTCAGGGTTAATATATGAGACAAATCAAACTTTAAGTTCGCCGCAACATAATTGGATAGGCCCGCATAGTTCATATAACTTAACTTGCACAATTCAGAAACAATGAGGGCAGCAGCAGAAGCCGACAAAAATGGAAGAGAGGCATGGACTCTGTTATTCTCTGATTCATCATCTTTTTGAGGAATTTCAATGTCACCTTGACTACAAAGTGTTTTGATATTACCGTTATCCGGTTTAAATCTGCAACGCAGGCAGTAGTCTTTAAAAGGTATATGTCTACCTAACGTAATCCCCCAATCATCATTTGTTGTTGCCTGAATAACCAATGGAGGCAAGTTTTCTGCCATTGCCTGCCATACATTATTTTCATTTGCTAATGCAAGCCATACATCAAAACCATTCCCATCCAACTTATCTTCAGCGAATTCACTCCAGCTACCTTTAAAAGGAGTTACACCTACTAATCCAATTTTTTCTAATATCTTTTTGGCACGATAGACTTTATCTCCCTGAGATGGACTAGCATCCGATATACCGAACAATAACGTTCGGTCTAAATTTTCCACTTCAACCTTGTCGTAATCTATTATTTCAACATGTGCACTAGGACTCACCATAGATAGAAAGTATAGCACATTTGATCCGACGGCTCCTATACCTACCTGTAAAATATTTCCAATAGTTTTTTGATCCTGTAGTATCAAAGGAGTGTCATTTGGTCCTCGATTTAAAGATCCCAAGCTATAATCCCATAATGACCATCTAAAACTTCCCAATAGTTTATCTTCTTTTTGACCAACTGTAATCTTAAACAACTGCGCGACTCCCAAACACGATGCTAACTGAGCAGAAGGAACAAAATTGGTGTCAGAATACCTTATGATATTTTTATAATCTTCAGGTTTCCATCCGACAACATCCCAACCATCAGCTGTTATACAATAGGTGGGGGAAAGCGATTTTTCATATTCAGATCCAATAAAAAGAGTTAACGTATCTGAGTTCACCTCTTTAAAGCTTAAATCACAAAATGGATTTGCTTCTTTACATTCAGTTTGGATCCGATCGATTAAACTGTTGTAGATATTTCCCCTCAGCTGATTAACTAACTCAACGTTTGGTATATCAATTTCAATCTTTCTAGACCATCGTGACAGTAGGTTCGCAGCCGTTATCAACATGACTTGACCGGCATAGGTTGAGGCCAACTGATTATCAGTAGTAATACCTGTCGTTACTTTAGTATAATCGTCGGTACCTGCTATCCTTCTTGTGCGATCTCCACGTCTTTTATAAAACTCTTCTTCACTTATCATAACTTAATTCTGCTTCATTCTTCGGTTAACTACTGGTGGGATTATCCTTAAATGTTTTTTCGATAGAGCATGATCAATTTTTTTGAAACGACCATTGTAAAACCTATGGACACCCCATGTTTCTAATATTTTCTCTTGTGGACGGGCATAATTAGCAGCTACTATTGATATATGACCTTCAAACGGTGAAAATGTAAGCATATCATCACCTTGTGAATGGTGATTCCCCGAGCCTGGCGGATGTGAATGAGCTTGCCCCAAAAGCACAAGCCCATTTGTATTAAGCAGCTTGACAATTTTAGCATTTTCAACGGCAGTAGTCTCAACACTACCGGGAGTAGCTTTGGCATCTGGTACTATCAATGTGGTGACTACTCCACCGTTTCCATCCTTAAAACCAGCCCAATAAACCAATCCTTCACATTCTTCTTCACCATTGGAAAAGGATCGTAGCAGTTCCTGTGTTTTCCGCATTAGATTCTCCGGAAGGTATACAGGGTATAGAGAATAGTTATTCTCTATACCGTTAGACTGTACACTTTCACTAGATGGGTTAAATATTGAATCCCACAATCTTCGCAAATAATCAAAAATCATTGCATTCTACCATTGTAAGGTTTGCCATTCATTCTACCTTGGATGGCGTTGTAAATATGTGAAATCATGCCGCCAAGATGATTTGTAGAAACTTCATTTTGCCAGTCACCATAACTCCACTTTTTGTGGAGGCCTGAGTGCTCTCCATAAGTTTTCCGATTGAACCTGGCACAAATACAGGGATGGGAGTGAAAAACATTTGGATATGCACTCTTAACACCAGCTTCCTCAGTATTTGGATCAATCATTTCAACATAAGGGGGGACATGCCGATAATTCTCGCACTTGAATTCAACTATGTATAATTCATCATCCTTTGTAGCCCGAATATTAATTCGGAATACCAAGTTGTCTTCATTTAGCATTGAATCATCCAACTGAATGTTCGTCCGTTCTAAGAAAGACGAAGCTTCCTCCAGTTCTCTCGAAATGTGATCCAGTGATATTTCACTTGAAACCGACATTTATACGTTTTTACCGTCGTTGGTGAGAATTAATTCATCGCCGTCTTCCAAGCCATAACTCACTAAGGGACGATTAGGATTTAATTCTTCTTCACTTCCCTCAATAATAAGCTCAAATGTACCTGTCCCGGTAAGATCAAAATGATCCCTTATCTTATCGATGACCTCCTGAACTTTTGTAGTTTTGGGAAAAGTATCTTCATACTCACCCCGAGTTGTAATGACAGTTAAAGTCAATGCTTTGTCAGATTTTGATTTGTCTTGTTTAGACCCCATAAGAGGCTCCTTTCAACTAAATGTTAGAATTTAAATCAATATTATGTTAGAACTTATAACATTTATGGTGTAATTTCAAACATTTTGTTGTGCCTTATTCTAACTTTCGTTAATTTTGAATTAATCCAAATAACAAATATGGGAATACATGTTTGATAATATTGAGATTGGGAAACGAATTGAGGAGTACCGAAAACGCAAAGAGTGGACCCAGCAAGACTTGGCCGACTGCATGGATATGTCCCGAAGTTCAATTACTCAAATAGAAAAGGGTAAAAGAAATGTTACAGCTGTAGAATTGTTCCAATTTTCAAAAAAATTGGAATTTCCTGTAGCTGAATTCTTTTCTGACCAGCCTTCTTCCGGAAAGTCAAATATTGACTTATCGAGTGATGAAGAACCAGAAATTGAAGAGCGAGTTTCTGTACCTTCGGATGAACTTAGGTATGAGAGGTTTAAAAATATCTTACTCTACATTCTTGAAAAGTGTGCGGGCAAGCCCAATGTAGGTGAAACGGTACTTTACAAATTGCTTTATTTTGCTGATTTCAATCATTTCGAAAAACGAGAATCATTTTTAACAGGTGCAACCTACCGGAAACTACCCTATGGGCCAGTACCCCTTTATCTTGATCAGATTTTCGATAAAATGATTGATGAAGGCGAACTCCAAAGGATAAAAACCGAATATTACGGCTATCCACAGACACGCTATCTACCACTTAATAAAGCCGATCTAGAAAAAATAAGTGGTGCAGAAAAGGAAACACTCGATCAAGTCATTGAACAATTCTCTGATTGGTCAGCTTCTTCGATAAGCGATTTTTCTCATAAAGATATACCTTGGAAAGCTACATCTGATGGAGAAGTAATAGATTACGAGTTGGCTTTTTATCGCGAGCCCCCTTTCTCTGCTAAGACTTATGATTACGAAAAACCGGAGAACAGTGACGTTTGAGGAGCTAAAACCGTTCAAAAGAGATTTAAAAAAACTTTCCAAAAGATACCGAACACTGAGAGATGATTTAGAAATTTTAAAGAAAGTGCTACGTGTTTCCCCTGAGGCTCGTCCCCCTTTTAGCTTTGAAATCGGCGGGCTTGGAATCGAATCCTGTGTAATTAAAGTTAAGAAAATGGCGTGTCGTTCTCTCCCTGGAAGAGGAGCTAACACCGGTTTACGTGTTGTTTATGCCCATTTTGAAGGAGATGAGAAAATTGTGTTTGTCGAACTCTATTTTAAGGGAGAGAAACAAAATGAAGACAGGAACCGAATTTTAGAACATTTTAACTGATAAAGTTAAAGACAAGAACCACATTCAGAAATAGACTTATTGGTTTAATTAGGAGTTTAATCCGTTAAAAGTTCATCAATTAAATCAAATATCAGTATAAAGTTTTCAAAACCATCTTGTTCGATTGTAGGGACTATATTTTCAGCAAATGTTGTTTTACCATTTAAAATCTTCCTTTGAGAATCAATTTCTTCAGAATCAATATTTTCAGACAAATCTAGTTGATCCGAGTCATATCGTTTGCCTCCAATTTTGAACAAAATTTGAGGATCCTCAAATTTTAAGCCATGCCCTTGTCCATCCGTTAATTTCAGTAATTCATCAGAGAAATAAAATTCAATTGTTAGGTTATTATTTTCTGCATACTTCTGACGATCATCTATTGGGGGCAGTAGTAGAGCAAATGCTAATTCATTTTTGTGCATCTTTACATCTTCTCGGTTGTCCCATTTGTTAAAATTATTGCTTAAGTCATTAAATTGTTTGATCCCCTCGTCATCTCTATCAAATACTGCAATAACTTTTTTGTTTAATTCTGGATGAATAGAATCTATCATTTTTTTTAAAGTTGGTGCACCTGCTGCACCGGATTCATCAAATCCCATTACAGGATCAGCAGGCATAATTTTATAAGGATTTTCGTCCTCATATAATTTTTCCCAAGCCATATTTAAAATCATTGCATCTGTTTTTCCCTCTGTTAATACAAATGGCTTCTCACTTTCTTCAAGTTTATTCTCAATTTCATTAAGGTTCTTTTTGAGATTATCAAACTCGGCTAGCCTCTCACTTATATTTTCATGGACTATTTCTGCGATATCATATATACCCAGTTCATTGTTTAATATCTCACGTTCAGAATGTGCTTCTTTTTCTGGAAAAACTTGAAGTAAATCTGATCTATTATCCTCTTTTACAACACGGTAGGTATTATTCTTCTCACTCTTTAATGAGATAAATGCAGGGGAATGCGAAGTAATAAAAATTTGTGCTCTTTTTGTATACTCCTGTATAAAATCATTAGCTAATTTAGTTGAATAGCTATATTCGAGGGAATTTTCAGGTTCTTCAAATCCCCAAATGAAATAATTGGAATTGTTATCAAAGATATATTTAAGAACAGAAGGAATAAATCTGGCTTGTATTCCATCTCCTCTATACTCTAATGGAATAGATATGTTTTGGGAATTTGTTGATACGTAAAATGATTGAAATAAGGATGCGAGTTCTTCGGGTGGTTTTATTTTAGACTCTAATTGAGTAGCTCTTTCAAAATCCTTCTTTAAAGATAATATTCTATCTTCGATGTGTTCTGCTAGATTATCACTTACTCTCAATATGTCATGATCCGAATCGGTTGAAATATTAAGTAGTGATTTTTGCAATCTTAGCAATAAGTTGTTGTGGTATCTTTTGTCCTTAACCGCCGGTATATATTCATAATGAATTTTGTTAAGGAATTTTGATAAAAATCTTCTTGAAGTTTCTAATGTACTTGGTAATTCGTTTTTACGATCATAGGTATCAAGATTATCGGTTTCACTAGGATATTCAGTATCTCTAGTCCATGTTTTTTTAACTCTGAACTTTTCGGGTAAACTTCCACTATAGGAGTCTGGCCTATTGAATGTAATGGCTATCCAAATTTGCTGTTTCCCCTTAATTGTTTCTTGTCTAACTATCTCTAATCTTTCCTTAGAAAAATCAGTATAAAAGTCAAAAGGTTCATTCCATTCAGATTCATTATTGAAGAATAAGTTTAGCGCTTTTAAAATATTCGATTTACCAACATCATTATTACCACTAAAAATATTCAGTTCATTAATATTTGATATTGTTTGCTGATATATGGACCGAAAATAGTAGATTTCAATTGTATCTATTAAATGCATGATTGGTCGACTTTATCTTTGAATTAGATCTACCCTACACTCTCTTCTACAATCGCAATCTCATCCTCATCAAGGCCATATAGATCATATACCAACCTATCAATTTTCGACTCCAACTCTGAAATATCAGTATCAGAATTGTCTTTTTTTGCAGTAAGAATTTGCGAGATAAGCGATTCAATTTTTTCTCGTTCGTCGTCTTCTGCATTTACAATTGGAATCATTTCCAAATACTGAGTAAAAAATCTCAGATAGCCCCCTCTGTAACTTGCAAGTATTCCACGATAATAGAATTCTATCAAATTTGATCCCAACAAAGCCAATAGATATAAATCATCCTTGGGAATAAAATAGGCTGTATTAACCATGTAATATGTTCCTTCCTTGTCAAAAGTAAAATCCCCTTCTTTTGATATATCTGGGAATAAAATTTTAGGCTTTGCAAATTCCTCGTAATAATCACATGGCCTCAATTCCCACCAATACTTTCCTTGATCATATCTTTTTCGTGCTCTCTCTTCGTATGGTGATAAATGCTTTGCTATAGCTGGATAATTAGATTCAAACCACTCCCATTTGTTTTCTGACGACGTTTGCTTGTCAGTCCAACCACTTGGAATCAAAATAAGATATGAATCAGATGATGGAGGTTGATATCTTTTTATGTTTTTTCCTGCTAAAAAGGGCTTAATCAATTCCTTACTCGATAAGTCCTCAGAAATCAACTCTTCTTTTGTCTGATTGTTAATTACAAATGCCTTGTTTAACCCAGTTAATACGCCCCTATATATATTCCCATCCACATATTCTGCAAGTTGAACCCCTTGGTTCTTAACTTTTTCTAGTAAAGTTTGAGCTCTCTTATTTATAAGGGTCCAACCATCAGCTACTAACATCGACTGATCAACGTCAAAGAAGGAACCCTTTATTAATAGCTCCAGATCATCAAACTCTAAATTTTCTACTTCAACTGCTTTGAAATCATAATGGTGGTCATTTTTTCTTAATTGTAATAAGCAAGGGTACGTCGTAGCTTCCTCAAAAACGGGCAGGTCTCCAAAATCAATAATCGACTCAATTTGGAATTGCTGCATCCACTCGCGTAGAGGTTTCCCGTAATTGGCCCGCATCCACTTGTTGGATACGATGTAGTGGAACAGCCCACCTTGGTGCAACAACCGCATGCCCTGTTCTATAAAATAGGAATACAGGTCAGCCGTACCCTGATATACCTCATAGTTGGTTTTGAAGTACTCTTTCAGATCTTTCAACTGTTCCTGCCGTATGTACGGCGGATTGCCAATCACCACATCAAAGCCAGTGAACCCGCCACCGGTATCCAACACTTCGGGAAACTCAAATCGCCATTCAAACGCCTGGTTATAAAAAACCCCACTCTCTTCCTCTGCCTTCTGTTCCTCCAGTTTCCTGACCTTCTTTTTCTGCTTTTTGATCTCTTTCTGAGTGAATTTCTTATCTCCAAACAGGTCGGAATTCTGCATCACTTCCAGCCGGCCGCGCTGCTTGCTCAGCTTTTTGTTAATGGGGCGGTTATTGAGCAGGGTAGTACTGTATTCTTCTTTAATATCATCGATCAGCTTCTGCAGCCGCTGCTTTTCTTCCCGGTCGCCGGTATGCTTGTAGTTTCGGACTGCCCCTTTGTAATCTTCCAGGGAATGGTCGCTATTCTTGAACACCGAGCTCAGGTCGCTGTCCAGCTCAAACCGGCTGACCAGGGAATTCCCCGTCTTGATATTGATATCGATGTTGGGCAGCACCTCCAGTTCCCGGTAATTGCTGCGTTCGGTGTAATACGTGTTTTTGAGCAGTTCAATCCACAGTCGCAGGCGGCAGATCTTGACTGAATTGGGATTGATATCCACTCCGAACAGGCAATTTTCGATGATATGCCGTTTCTCATGGAACAGGGCCTTTTGGATGCGCTGCCGGTCCGAGGCGATCTTTCGCTTTGCCAGGCTTGTTCCCTGCCAGGTGGGAGATACCTCATATTCAAACAGTTCTTCATCGCCCCAGGTCACAATCAGCTCGTCATTCTCAATTTCTATGTTCACGTGATGAAAGAGCTTACCTTCCCGGCCACACAAAATCCCCAGGTCAGACTTAATAGCCAGCAGCTCATTCAAACACGAAACCAGGAAGTGCCCGGATCCCACGGCCGGATCACAGATCGTGATGCTATCAACAATCTCGTTGGCCTTCTCGATATTGGCCTGCTTGCGGCCAATCCGGTTATAAATATCGGTGAATGTCAGTTCTTCCTCATCCCAATGCTCGGCAAACTTGTCGGTTACCGCTTTACGAAGTGTTTCTCTGGCCATGTACTCGGTAATGAATCCCGGCGTAAAGAAGGATCCATCTTTGTAGCCGTTAATCTTCTCAAAGATCAACCCGAGTACCGAGGCATTAATCAACGTCTTGCGTTCCTGCTGGATCTCTTCGCCCCCTTCGGCTGCAAAATCGTAGGCTTCCAGAAACGCAAACAGGTACTGCAGGGTATTCAGCTCATCTCCGCGCTTTCCGGTGAGCACGCTTCGGCTGTACACCGGGATGGTTTTCTTATCATCCAGGTTGGATATGAACACAGATTGGTGCTCCAAAGCTGTTGGATCAAAAAGAGAACTATTCAGGTAGGGGATATGCCCGAATTTCTCATTTATATCCTCGGTGCGTTCGTCTTCTTTCCGGGCCAGTACCTGGAAAAAGAGCTTGTTGAGCTCGTCAAACTCATCAATAGTTTGGTACTCCAGAAATTTAAAATGGTTATCCTCCCTATGGTACCGATACAACTGGGCTTCCAACAGCTTCAGAAACAGGATCCTGTTCATCCAGGTGATACCCAGTTCCAGTGCTACATTGAATAGCTGGTCATCTTTGTTTTTCCCATACCGGACTTCCGGCTCCCGTACGGTGCTCAGGTGATTCTCCGTATCCAGAATACGAATCGTATTCTCAATCATTGACCCGGCCTGCCGGTTCTCCTCAGTTGCCCGTTCGATGTATCGGGTACTTCCGTCCTTGGTCTCTTCCAGCCCAAGGATATAGAGCAGCTCGCGGTAAAATTCCCGGTTCAGTGTATTGCTGTCATTGGCAAAGGATTCTTTGAGCAGATGAATGGGAGAAAAGAACTTGTAAAGCGGGATAAGTTTCTTTTCATGGTCGCTGCCTTCCCTAGCCTCAAGCAGTTGGCTATATTCGGCAAGATATAGATGCAGGCCCCTAATAGTTGAGTCTTGCTCATCAATAAATTTTGCAATTTCCTCATACATAAAATCCTTGTTGGAAGAGACCTTCTGGTCCTCCTTCCAGCTTTTATAGACTTTACGTAGCGCAGAGGGTTTGTAGAAACAGCGTTCGAACTCCTGGGCGTCGAATACGAACCAGTTCAACATATCGGTGACAATGACATGCTTTAGATCCGTGTTCTCCACTTCAAGTCGCTGCACTAAATAATAGAGAACGGCTTGGTGCAAGGCTTTACGGTTAAAACTGGTTTTGGTAACCATATCCTGCTTTTTAGTGGGGCTCTTCACCTCAAATAATACCCCAACAGGATCTTTACCCTTAGGTCCGGTATGTATTGCCAGATCTATACGATCACTCGTATTGATGTTATAATTTTTGAATCCAACCTCTTCCAAAAAAGAGATTAATGGCTTTTTATAGTGCTCTTCCAATTCCTCCTTCTTTTTGGATACCTCAATAGCTTTAAGTAGTTGGCCCAATTCTGTTTTGAAATGATTAAATGAGGACCGATCGACCGTCTCCTTGAGAAAAGCTTTGTTAATACTTTTTCGCAGCGTTCGTGTCTCTAATTGCATAAAAGCCAACTAATTGGTTCCATAAAACAAATTTTGAGACAAAATATAATAAAGAAAAGCCAACTATTAGGATTGTATAAGCTATCGGTTATCTAATCTAAAATGTTGCGTATTAAGAGGTGAGCAAAGCCAATTGGTCATCCCAAACATTGCTCGGAGAGGGATCTCGTCTAGCATCGTAGCGCTTATTCAGCTTCTATTTATATCAATGCTTTTATTTACGAAATCCTTAAACAAGTCTGGGATGACTGCGTTAGGTTGGTAGTTCTTATGTTCCTTAAATGAACACTTTAGAATTATCTATACAATTAGAAATAGCTCGCTTTAAGTTGTAATCCTGCATCCTCACACAGGCCAAGCATCAGATTCATATTTTGTACAGCCTGGCCGGATGCTCCTTTCAGCAAGTTATCAATAGTGCTGGTTATTAGCAGATTATCGCCCAATTTTTGAAGATCGAGCATACATCTATTCGTATTTACGACTTGTTTTAAATGAATTCGATCTGAACTCACATAGGTAAACTGAGCATCGCTATAAAAATCATTGTACAGCTCAATAGCCTGCTTTTCTTCCAAATCAGTTTTCGTGTAAGCTGTCACAAAAATGCCCCGGGTATAATTCCCACGCATTGGGATGATGTTTAACTTTTGATCGAAGTCATTCTGTAATGATCGAATAGATTCTTTGATCTCCCCTTCATGTTGATGGTTCAGGGCCTTGTAAATCGAAATATTACCGTCACGCCTGCTAAAATGTGACGACTTACTCGGTTTCCGACCGGCACCCGTAGAGCCGGTTATGGCTTGTACATGAATATCCTGCTTTAGTTGTTGCTCACTGGCAAGGGGAAGCAGTGCCAATTCTATGGCAGAGGCGTAACAACCGGGATTTGCAACTAGATCAGTTGTTTTAATTTTTTCATGATTTAGTTCGGGTAATCCATATACAAACCGTTTTCCATCTTTATACTCAGCATCTTTTGATAGACGAAAATCGCGACTGATATCTATAATCTTAGTATCATCGGGTAAGGGATTATCTTCCAAGAATGACCGTGAATTACCGTGCCCCATACATAGAAAGATGACATCAACCTCTGGGTTCACAGATTCGGCAAAGTCCATTTCTACCTTGCCGACCAGATCCTGATGGACCGATGTGATCGGTTTCCCTCCCTGGCTACGACTATAGACAAATTCGATAGTTACTCCCGGGTGGTTAACCAACAAGCGAATGAGTTCGCCTGCTGCATATCCACCTCCGCCTACAATTCCAATATTTGGTTTCATAAATAAGTATTGTTTTAGATGTTAAAATGAGATGATAGATGCCGAACTGGCAACTTAATGATTGAATAAAGTTCTTATTTCGAGATAGTTGTATTCCTCCCAGCTCCAAGCCCGGCCAACAATTGGCAAAAGGCAACTGCCAGCAAGAGGATAATGGGACCAGTCCAACTTTGCGTTACATCATGAATCCACCCAAATAACGTTGGCCCGGTTGCGGCCACTAGGTACCACAGTGACTGTGACATTCCTGAAAGTTCAGTAGTCGTTTCTGAGTTCTGTGTTCGTAGGACCATAAATAATAGTGCAAGGCCAAAGCTGCATCCTAATGCAAATCCGATCAGACCTGCCCAAAGGGGTACGAACCTTGTTCCAGGCATCAGAAGACCTGCTATACTTACCAGTTCAATAATGCCAATTATCCAAACGATACCTCGTTGATCCTTAAGGCGTTCGGCATAGGCTGGTAGTACAATGGTGCCCAGTACTCCCATACCCTGAGAAAGTGCAAGCATCCACCCGGCCGTATTGACATCCATGCCCTGACCTATCAGCATTTCGGGAAGCCAGGCCAGCACGACGTAAAAGATGAAGGATTGCAGCCCCATAAATAATGCGATCTGCCAAGCTAGAAGTGATTGCCCCAAGTCACGCAGCGACTTTCGAATGCTTATTGTTCGCTTTGGAAGCGTATGATCCTGCAATTGGGGTATCCAGAATAAAAATGCAGTTATAGAGAGCACTGCCCAACAACCAAGAGAATAGCGCCAGCCCCAACCCAGATCGTTTGCCAGTGGTACACTAATACCTGCTGCCAGTGTAGCACCAGCTCCCATTAAACTTGAATAGAGGCTGGTCATCCATCCTTTATAGTTCGGGAAGTCGCGTTTTACCAGGCTTGGTAGCAATACATTACCCAACGCAATTCCTATACCCAACAGTAGGGTTCCAGCATATAAAGCGGATATAGAAACAATTGATCGTAGTGCAATACCCACAGAAAGTAAGCAGAGAGCTATGCCCAATGTGCCTTCAATGCCCCATTTTCGGGTAAAAAGCGGCGTAAGTGTGGAAAGGAATCCAAAACAAAGTAATGGAAGAGTAGTGATGAGGCCGACCATCCCATGAGAGAGGCCGGTTGCCTTCTGAATAGCTCCAGTCAGAGGGCCTACGGCAGCAAGCGGTGCACGCAGGGTTAAAGCAATAAGAATTATTCCGGCAATTAATGTAAATCTCTTGAAACCAGATTGTGTAATCGTAGTTGTCTTAGTAACCATCAGATTCTACAAAGGTCAGGTAGTCTAATTTCTGTGATTGGGATATGGAGACTAGATATGAGAGCTTGATCTTAGCTAACATGTTTAAATCCTCCCTGTAGGTTTGATTTAAGCCACATTTTTTGGGCACAAATTGTAGAATTGGCTTTCCGTTCAAGACAGAATATCATGATATCTTGCAATAAATGGGTTATTGATAATTTATCGCATCGATTCCAGGAATTCCCGTTTGTATTGATCCTGCTTAAACTTCCCTCCATAAAAACTGGTCTGAGTAGTGCTGTTGGTATCTTTTATACCCCGGGAAGCTACGCATAAATGATCCGCTTCAATGAACACGGCAATATCATCAGTATGCAGGGACTCTTTCAGGGCATCGGCAATTTCCATGGTCAGCTTTTCCTGCACCTGAGGTTTCTGGGCAAAATGCTGAACAAGCCGATTTATTTTTGACAGGCCAACAACATAATCAGAAGGATAGTAAGCAACATGGGCCCTGCCTATAATCGGTACAAAATGATGGGCACAATAGGAGTATAATGTGATATCCTTTTCAATTAACATTTGGTCATAGCCATAGTCATTCTCAAATACTGTCATCTTAGGAAATGAGTTCTCATTAAGGCCATTAAAGATCTCATTTACATACATTTGGGCTACTCGCTGTGGGGTGTCCTTTAAGCTGCTATCGTTTAAATTCAGCCCAAGCACTTGCATGATTCTCAGAAAATAGAATTGAATATGCTCAATTTTTTCATTCTCAGTTAAGTCGTCAAAACTTTTATCAATATTTTTTGAAATAGCTTCCATAGGGTATAGCTAATATTTATCTGAATAATGCTTCTTACTGTTCAAAAACAAGGGTCTCTGGATTGGCACCAAGTGCTTTGAGGTACTTCAACATGGACCTATTGAAAGGAAGAGGACCACATACATAAAATTTTTGGCTTACATCGTCGATTATCTCAGTCAGAAATTGTTGATCGATGAATCCATCCAGGTAACAAAATGTAGAATCGTTGTTTTTATTTCTTCCATTCCCTGTAATGACATTGATGAAATTATCTCCCAGAATCTCCTCTAACTCATTCCTGAGGATGATATCCTGTTCTGTTTTATTTGAAAAAACAAGCGTATTCCCGTCTAACTTATCTTGTCGATAAAGATGACGGATGATAGAGATAAATGGAGTTATGCCGGCACCGCCTGCTAAAAAAGTGCCCTTGCCCTGGTATTGTATAGTACCCCAAGGATCATTAATGATAAGATAATCATTAGTTGTGAGAGTACTCAATTGATTTGTTACACCATCATGATCAGTATAAGTCTTAATAACAAATTCCAGCTTCTCATCTTCAGGTAAAGAAGTAAATGTAAACGGCCTCTTTTCCTCTCTCCATCCATCCTTGTCTATTGAAACTTCGGTTGCCTGACCTGGGATGAATGAATAGTTATCGGGCTTCGACAGGGTAAATTGCTTTACATCGTGAGTAATTGTCTGAATATCTAAAATGGGAAGTGTGTATGACATGGTCGCTTGTATTATAAATTTGACTAATCTAGCCCATTAGATCGGAAAACCAAACCTATGGTTACAAACTTTCTCAATGTATTCGAAAATTGTTAAAGGGCTATTATAATGCGCGGAATGTCTGAAAGCCCATTCTAAAAGTATCATTTCCCATTTTTGTGGGATTTACTTTTTTTTTGATATTAAACTGCTTCCCGACAGCCTTTGTAAAGTTCGAGTTCAATTAAAACTAATCTGTTATAAGAAATATGGATCAACAGCTAAAAAAATTGGAATATGAAGCTCGCAAACTTGAATATAGGGCTGAAGAACAGAGTAATATTTTACAAAAGGCTCGAAAATATGGAGAAAGCTTTATCGAAAATATTTCCACTCTTCCAGCCTATGTAGAATCAGAAGATATGGGGCGTGATATTTATGACTTGCCGTTTGAGGAACATTCCAAGGATATGGATACCCTGCTCGATGTCTTAAAATCGGAGGTAGATACACCCGGTTTGAATCCCGCATCCGGCAAGCATGTTGGTTACATCCCAGGTGGGGGGCTTTACCCTTCAGCTATTGCCGATTATCTGGCGGCAGTAACGAACCGCTATGCTGGTGTTTTCTTTTCCGCCCCTGGTGCCGTACGCCTCGAAAATATGTGTATTCGGTGGATGAATGACCTTGTTGGATATCCTGAGGGGGCATCTGGAAATCTGACATCAGGAGGGTCAATTGCCAATCTAATCGGATTGGTTATGGCCCGAGACAATGCTGAAATACAGGCTAAAGACTTTGCCCGTACTGTGATATATACTACGAGACAAGTGCATCACTGTGTAATGAAAGCTATTAAATTCGCTGGTCTTGATGATGCTATTGTGCATAATATTCCAATGGATGAACAATTTCGAATGAGGGTCGAGAAACTCGAAAAACAGATCAAAGTTGACCGTAACGAAGAATTAATACCGTTAGTTATTTTTGCTTCTGCAGGTACAACTGACCTTGGGGCTGTTGATCCAATAAATGCAATTGCTGATATCTCTGAAAAAGAAAGTATTTGGTACCATGTGGATGCAGCTTATGGCGGTTTTTTTCTGCTTACAGAACATGGAGAAAAAAAGTTGGCAGGTATCGAAAGAGCAGATTCTATCACTATTGATCCACATAAAGGATTGTTTTTACCCTATGGATCTGGTGCACTACTCGTTAAAGAAGGAGAAAAGTTATATAAATCCCAGCATATGACAGCACACTATATGCAGGATGCTTACAAGGCTACTGAAGAAGTATCGCCTGCTGATTTATCACCAGAATTATCTAAGCATTTCCGGGGGTTACGGATGTGGCTTCCTCTGCAACTTTTTGGTATTAAACCTTTTCGAGCAGCGCTGAAGGAAAAGCTTTTGCTGACGCGCTATTTTTATCAAGAAGTACAGAAAATCAGCGGCATAGAAGTTGGGCCTGAACCTGAACTTTCAGTAATGTATTTTCGATATATACCGGGTGAAGGCGACCCTGACCAATTCAATAAAAGACTGGTTGATGAAATCCATAGGGATGGACGTGTATTCCTCTCATCAACGCATTTAAAAGAGAGGTTTTATCTTAGGGTTGCCGTATTGAATTTTAGAACACATCGTGAAGAAGTAGATCTCATTTTATCTATTCTTCGTGAAAAAATTAAAAAAATAACAGAAATGGGTTCTTTCTCTGAATGATGTCCAAATTTTTACCTCAACTTATTTATTGACATAAATATTTTTCTAGATCATATCGTAGTTGGTTTGTAAATAAATCATATCTATCTCTAAAAGTCGAAACGGCTTATCTAACTAGTATGGCCATCAGTCTATTATTCCCAGCTTAAAGTCATGCTGGTTTATCAGGGTAACCTTTTAGCGCTTTCTCTTCCGCTGTCTTAAGTATTGAAATAAAATCCAATCTTTTTTGTAACCAATCTGAATTTACTTAGATCTAATGGGTGAATTTTAAGCTCAATTAAAACCAATCCAATAATGAAAGTACTAAACCGTCTTCCCTCATTAATAGCAATTCTTTTTTTCGTATTGACTTTAAATACGAATGCACAAAATGGTGAACAGTTTAATGATGCAGAAATTGCTGCCATAGCTGTAGCTGCCAACGATATAGATATCAAGTATGCCGAAATAGCAAAGGATAAAAGCAGCAATAAAGAGATATTGAATTTTGCGAATACGATGGTCAATGACCACACAGCGGTTATAAATCAGGCTGTGGAACTGGTAACAAAGCTCGGAGTGGAACCACAGCCCAACGCTTTGAGCAAAAAATTAAACGAAGACGCCCAAAAGACCAGGGAAATGCTACAAGGTAAATCTGGTAAGGCATTTGACAAGGCATACATAGAAAATGAGGTGGCTTATCACAAAGCGGTAATTAATGCCGTGCGAAATGTTCTAATTCCGGACACCGAAAATAAAGAGCTGAAAGATTTGCTTGAAGTGGTGCTACCAGCACTTGAAACCCATCTGGAACATGCGGAGTCAGTTCAAAAGAAGATAGTTGGATGATTTATAGTATGCGATTTTATGTATTGTTAACAATTTGGATATTGCTCATTGCCCTGACTGGTTGCTCAAAGACAAAAGGGGACTCCCCTGATAAAGCCGGTAAAACACATATTGTGGAGATAAAGAAGATGAAGTTTATCCCCTCCGAAATAACGGTGGCACCCGGTGATTCAGTACAATGGATCAATAGGGATATTGTTGCTCATAATGTTACAGAGGAGTTCTCAACCGACTGGAAATCGCCAGATCTTAAAATAGGCGAATCATTCACTTTACAAGTAAATAACACTGAATCCTATTTATGCACACTACATCCCGTAATGACAGGTAGAATAATATTGAAAGGTGATTGATTTCCCATGCGACAGCTCACCTCCCTTCACCTCGACTCCATGGTGAAGGTCCCCGGCCCCGGCAGCCCGCACTTGTCGGGGCCATTTTTATGTATAAGGGGTAGCAATAGATCTTATGCTTAAAGCCAAATGTTAGCATGTTTCCCTCTTAGGCCTAAGAGCTATCCTAAGAGCTATACTGAACTTGAACCTGCTACATTTTGGTGGACACCCCGTTAAGCCATAGATTGTCAGCTGCAATTTATGACCAATAACCATTATGAGTAAAAGACGAAGTTACAGTAAAGAGTTTAAACTGGACGTGATCCAGCAAAGTTACCAACGGGACAATATACGCGAGTTGGCTGATGAGTTAGGAATTGACCCGGGGCTTATCTACGCTTGGAGATCGAAATATAAACAACAACCCCAACAGTCCTTTCCGGGCAAAGGTATTCCCAGCCGAACGCCCGAAAAGAAGGAGTTGGCCGAATTAAAGAAAGAGCTGGCTGACGTGCGGATGGAGCGGGATATCCTAAAAAAGACGATGGGCATCTTCACCAAGAAAAACGGGTAATCTTCGGATTTATGGCTACCTGCAAGAACATATTCCCCATTGCGGGAATGTCCGAGGTATTCGGGGTAAGCAGAAGCGGCTATTACAGCTGGACGGGCCGCGAGCCCTCTGATCGCGCCAAAGAAAACAAGCGTCTAAAGAAGAAAATAAAGAAGATTTGGCTGGATTCCGGGAAGACCTATGGTAGTCCCCGTACTCACCAGCAACTGCTGCGGAACGGGGAAACCGCCAGCCGCCCAAGAGTGGCTAGGCTGATGAGAAAAGAAGGCATCCAGAGCCAGATTCGCCCGAAATGGGTAACTACCACCGATTCGAAACACACCCTGCCGGTGGCCCCAAACCGGTTGGATCAGGAGTTTGCCCCCCCGCCGATTAGGTCAGGTTTGGGTAAGCGACATCACCTATATCCCCAGCACCCAGGGTAGATTAAAGCGAGTTGTCCTATGATCATAGATCTATTAATGTTTATATATGGTGTTTGAATCTGTTCAGTTCTTCACCTGTCGATGAAAGTACTACTGATGGCTTCAGTAGTACAGATCTTACTTACCTTTGTACAAAAAATTATCCTGCCCGAAATCTAATATATCCGGACAGGATAATAGAGGACATCAGTCAGCTGGAAACGGCTTTCGAGTGATTGACGGTGCCGGAGATGGGAGCCCCATTGGCGACATTATCGAACATGGGAGAATTTTTTTCGGCTGCCGCTTTGATTTGCTGCAGGGTCTCCTCATCCGCATCGGTTTCTACTTCTACCTCGTAGTTGATCTCTGGGAATCCGGGACGGACCCCATCGTCAATGTCGAGGTATCCTCTCAGGTCATACGGTGCGGACACCTTGATCTTGAGGTTTTTATAGTCGATGTCGTGAAAGTTGGCATTGGTAACCCAGCCTATAGTTAGGCAAGAGCCCAGGGAGGCTAACAACAGCTCCATCGGGTCGATGCCGGTGTCACCGCCGCCCAGGGGCTTTGGTTCATCCGTAGTTATTTCAAAGCTGCGGGCCTTGTTGACGGCCACCGCCCCATCCTTCCAGATGGTTACGGATTCAAATTTACCTTTCCCTTTTTCAGGATCCTCAGAAACAGCTTCTTTGGTTTGAGAATAGGTTTCGATATCGAGTGTTTGGCATGTACCAGACATAGTATTCATGTTTTGGTTGAGGTTATAATAAAAAAGGCCTCACCACAAATCAGTGTGATGAGTTGCTATAAAATTTTAATCTCTTGTGGGTTAAAGTATCCTGCTTTTCCAAATTATTTTCACTATCAGACGTTGACGGGTATTCTAATTCTTTCGATCTGTTAATAAATAATTTAGGATCAACACTTTTAAGTTTTCTTAAAATATCTTCATTTATATCATTTTGGCAGGTGGGACACCAAAGCTTCTTATTTTACTAAGTGTCGTGTTTGCCGGAATTTCATACTATTCAAAAAAACTTGGTATTGACAAGCAGGAGTGAGAGTTATGCCTGTGTAATCACTTATTACTACGTGCCTCATTGATTAATTGCATAACACTGAATACCAACCTGTCACATCGTTCTCCAAGGAAATTGAAAATCTCGGTATCTGAAACTTTCCGTTCAATTTCTTCCTGGAGCATCTGCTTGGCACGATGAAGCCGTACCTTTACATTTGATTGGGTCAATTCCAAGCATTCAGCCGTCTCTTTGGTATCCATTTGTTCTATCTCCCGCATGAGGTATACAGAACGATATTTAGGCGGAAGATTACTTATCACTTTCTCCAAAAGATTTTTGAAATCCTTCTGAATGGTATCGTTTTCTGGTGTATTTTTTTCGTTTACCATATACTCATTTATAGCCATATCACTATTTACTAATTGCAGGTTAGAATAGCGTTTCTGTTTATTAAGATATTTGAGCGCTTCATTAATAGCTATTCGTGTAATCCACGTCGAAAACTGGGCCTCTCCACGAAAAGAATTGAGATTCTCGTACACCTTCATGTAGGTAATTTGAAGGGTATCTTTAATGGCTTCTTCATCGGAAATGTACGATCGTTGAACTCGGAACAGGCGCTGGTTATACCTGCGCATTAATACTTCAAAAAGTTGGCTTCTGCCACCAATAATTTTTTTAACAATTTCGGAATCTGTTAAATGACTATACTTTGCAGCGGAGACAAATGTATGATCACTAAATCCTGAATCATCTTCTATTTTTTTAAGCATGATACTACCCTGGAAATTGAAAGGTTTTAGACATTATTCCTGTTTATCTTTTCGTTTGATCTCCGAACAGGGGCCCCGGTTACAAACTTTTTGGTATATGGATAAATATTTTATTCCAATACAGTTCAATGCACTAACAATGTGTAATTTATCTTATAACTTACTCTTGTCCAATCCATAGCCTAAACCACGATATGTTCTAATAATATTGCTTAGATCGCCCAGTTTTTGTCTCAAATTCTTAATATGGGCATCTACAGTACGATCAAAGACAAAACGGTCTTCGGGAAAAACGGAGTTTAAAATTTTCTGTCTGGAAAAAACTTTTCCAGGATTCTTGAAAAACAGTTCGGCTAGGTAAAATTCGGTGTGCGTGAGTGCTACTCTGTCATCATTGATAAACAAATTTTTGGAGTAAAGATCTACATAGATATCTCCATACTCCAACCACGTGGTCTTATTAGGATTTTGTCTCCTGAGAAGTACATCAATTCGTGTTTTTATCAGCTTTAAACCAACAGGCTTTGTGATATAGGCATCTGCTCCAGACTTTAGTCCCTCAATTTCATTGTTCTCCTGAGTGCAGGAGGAGACAAATAGTATCGGAATATGCTTTAGTCGAGTATGTTTTCTAATAAACCTACAGATGCTGTTGCCATCTGCATCTGGTAGTAGCGCATCCAGTGCTGCCAAATGTATTTCATCAGAGTGTTTCTCTATTATTTTTAAAGCACTGCGTGCAGTTGGGGCATGCAATACATTGTAATGGAACTTCGCAAGAAAAATAGAAAGTTCTGTTGCTTGTTCGATATCATTATCGACCAAAAGTATTGTGTGGTAAACCTCCATAATATTTGTCTTAAAGTTTAAAATTTAATTATTCACCTGGTACCGTAGATCCCTTTTCTCAAGTACTTTCTATCTTTTAGATAGGCAAATGAAGCAAGCAGTGCTATTGCTGCGATGGAATAGTAAATAAAGTTAGGAGTGACGATTTTATCACCACTTGCATACGAATGGAGACCGGTTAAATAGAAATTCACTCCGAAGTAAGTCATTAAAATAGAATAGTAGGCCAACACACTCATTAAACTAAACAGCCATTTACCTTTTAGTGCTGGCACTATGCGCATGTGAATAACAAAGGCATAGACTATGATACTTATCAGTGCCCAGGTTTCCTTGGGATCCCAACCCCAATAACGTCCCCAGCTTTCATTAGCCCACTGTCCCCCTAAGAAGTTCCCAATTGTAAGCATAACCAGCCCGATAGTAAGGGATAGTTCAGTAATGTAAACAAGCTCGGTGACTCCAACTTTTATCCTGGCCTTATTTTTATTGTTGGCAAAAACCATAAAAAACAGCGTAATCAATCCCAGGATCATTCCCAATGTAAAAGGGCCATAACTTGCGACGATAATCGCCACATGGACCATCAGCCAATAGGAGTTCAAAACCGGCTGTAAATTTGCAATGGCTGGGTCCATCCAATTCCAATGGGCAACCATTAGTATTATTGAAGATACGAATGCTGTTGCCCCCAGCGTGAGAGGTGACTTCCGCCCCAAATACAATCCAAACAGCATCGTAGCCCAGCTTACATATACAATGGACTCATACGCATCGCTCCATGGGGCATGTCCTGCTATATACCAGCGCATAACCAAACCTATACTATGCAATAAAAACAGGAGCCCTATATTCCAGTGCAGTATTGTAGTGCTAACTGTAACCCATTTGCTACGCCAAAAAACACGCAGTACTCCCATGATTATCATTACTGCCCCGGATAACAGGTACCAAAGGAACAGCTTCTCAAAAATGTTATACTCATTATATATTATCTCAGCCGATATTTTGCTTTCACTTGGGCGTACCTCATATCCATACTTTTTTTGATAATTCACGATCTTTTGAAGAAAATTGTTGGTTTCATTGTAGTCACCTGTTGAGACGGCTTCAGAAAGTGAAGAGAGGTACAATGGTAAAATGTTTTTTATGAATAGAGAATCGGACTTATTCAACGCAGACTGCTCTAGTTCGGAGAATGAAACCCACCTATTGTTGGAATCTTCTGGAATGGGGAAAATTCTCAAAATTTTACCACTCAAGACGAAATGTAGTAGGTTTGCTTTTCTGTCTAAGTCAATGACATCCTTTTGAAATTGATTTGGTATGAACGCCTGATAAGCCTCACCCAAAAGCATTGATAATTTGTAGCGCCCATCCTCATCAAATAGATTTTCCAAGGCTATATATTCGGTTTGAGGGGATAGTCCCAGCATCCGCAGCAGCTGCTGGTTTTTATTTTTAATTTTGATAAAGGGAACTTCGTACCAAAACTCTGGGAATTGAATAATCGACAGAAATACTTGGTCAGCAGCATAATTTTTAAAAGAGCTGGCGTTATAGACCTTGCGCAGCAGTTCGGATGAAAAGGTGTTAACAGGCTTCATTCTGCCTCCGCCATCCTGTATGACCAATCTTCCAAATTTCTCCGCATGATCATTACTAACAATATGTTCTGAAAGGGATGATCTAAGTCCATCATCTTCAATATTGAAATCACCAGGCGTTTGAGCTCCCAGAGCTGAACTCGACAGAACAATAAAGAATAAAGGTAAGCCGACTTTTCTTGAAGACAGGACCTTTAATTTCTTACGAATCCTGCCAAACCTGGAATTATTGTCAAATAAGATTGATATTAGCCCGATGTAAAGGAGGAAATAACCAGTATAGGTAATCCATGTACCCCAAAAGTCATGATTAACTGAAAGAATGGTACCACGTTCGTCCGGATGAAAGGATGCCTGGAAGAAGCGGTATCCATCGTAATCCAGCACATTGTTCATGAATATTTTGGTATCGAAACTTTTTGCACCAGCTATAACAGTAACTTCACTCTCAAAGGACGAATAGCTTTTTTCGGTTCCCGGGTACTTCTTCGCGGTGAAGTCACGAAGTGTTAGTTTAAAGGGAAGTTCATGCACCTTACTACCCAAGGAGATCGTAAATGTAAGCCCATTGTGCTCAAAAATTATAGGAGAGCCCCTCTTTCCCTTATTGCCTTTTACAACTACTTCCCTTTTACTATCACCTGATTCGATATTTAATATGAGTATATCTTCCGTTTCATTATCCGTGTAATCATTATTCGACTCATAATCCAGAAATCCCTGCTTGGGCAATTGCGGCACAACCAGTTGCATTTCGCCTAAGTCATACACCCATTTGTACATAAGTCTAGCTGGTTCATTGCTATGCAGATGCTTCTGCAGTTCATCAGACATGCGAGTAAAGGTCCCCTCAATTGGTGAGTTTATTGAATATGAATCTCCATCTTTAATTATGTTGATTGCCCCATTGACATATTTGCTAAATGAGAACAACACATTATTAATAAGCTGTGGCTCTCCTTCTTGCAGAAAATACTCGCCAGATGAACCATTATGAGCGATAACCATTTTTAGGTATAAATCACCATCCGGATTTTTCTGTATGATACGCTTGGCATTCATTACATATCTATTTAATGAGATCCGAAATGATTTATCCCCGAGCTGCTCCTGTATTTTGAAATGATTATCTGTAACTGGAGATAATAGAATAGGTCGTCGAATGGTTGTCCGTTGGAGTTGATCGTTGGTTTTTCCTTCAACAACGGCTATCAGGTAATTCTTTTTTGACAACACACGGTTTGTTGTCTCTCCCTCTCTTATAGACATTGTTCCCTCAAATCCAAGATATCTTGTCCAAGAGGCTCCAACAATGATTAGCATAAGAGCTAAATGCAGGAGAAGGACCAGCCATTTTTCTTTTTTTAGTAAATTGTAACGCCCGATATTTGCTATAAAGTTTATTATTAGCAGGACCATAATACCCTCGAACCACCAAGAGTTATAGACCAATTTTCTGGCAGTTTCCGTATTATACCAGTGTTCTATGAAGGTCCCGTATCCCATTGCTACTGCAAAGAGAATGAAGAGCAATGCCATTAAACGGGTAGAAATAAAAAGCGATAAAAGTCTCTTCGTCATCACGGTATATTATTATTCAGGGAAGGAGAGATGAAAAATGGAATGACCCAGAGATGATATAGAGATACCCAAGGTTAGCTAAAGCCAGGGTAGTGAACCTTAGTAACCCAGAGTACCCCCGTTCATGTTTATTCCTAGAGTGATTTTAAGTATTCAACCAAGTCAGACTTCTCCTTGGCTGATAGATTCAAATCGAAATGATTGTTGTAGTGATCAACTACCTCAAGCAAATCTGTAAAACGTCCATCGTGATAATAACCACCGTTTGATCGGGCCCAGACTCCCCTTAAAGGCGTAGTTCTATACATGCCAGTGGGTGATCTGTCAGCTTCAAATGAATCTATGCCAATTTCTTCAGGGCTATGCAATCTTCTTTCAGAATCAGAAAACGTGGGTCCTGTATGACATGAAGCACAGTCGGCTTTTCCGATAAATAGGCCTTTCCCTCTTTTGGCAGCCTGTACATCAAAACTTCCTTCAGGAGGAACCGGGGTATCCAGTGAAACTTGGTATTCGAGAAGAGCTGGCAATTTTGAAGTGATCAGATCTTCATCATTTTGGATATCATAGAATTGATTTTCAGTAGCTATCGGAAATTGTTCCGAATTATTCAACCTGGGATCATTGAAATTCCCAATGCCGTGCATCTCAATGTTGGCTACAAATGCATTCCAATAGCTAACATCTCCCCAGCCTGTGTACGTTGCACGGCTTTCCTTTGTCAAGCCATAAGCTGCCGGTAACAGGTTGGCCGCAACACTTCCGTCGGGTCGAAGGGCGATACCATCTACCATAAGACCTGCATTAAATTTACCCGGGCCCCACGAGCTCAGAACGGTTCGTAATGTAGATTCATCCACATGCAGAAGGTCTGCAACTGGTTGGGCATTGTCGGTTAAACTTATAATGGCACCAACGTTTAAATCCCGGTTGGGCCAACCATCCAGACGTTTACCAATGCCAGCGGCAAAAGAATTGTCAACACTGGAATGACAGACCGCACAGGTTATACCCAGTTTAGTCATTTCACCCTGCTCACTGAATGTTCCTTTAACTCCTACAACAGCATCTAATTTCAAAAGCGCCACCGTAGTTGCGGGATCATCCAAGTCAACTTTTCCAGCATTAATGGCTGCTACCAATTCAGGGGGCAGAGCCTCTGAATCTACTTTCAGGCCTACGCTTAAAGCGGTATTTGGACTTACCCCCGGCCCGTATCCCCCATTATCTTTGCCAAGGATCGCTTTATCTATATGCAATATTCCACTCCAAAAGGCCTCGTCTCCAAAAGTATCGTACCTGAATATTTCCCGGCCTTCTTCAATAAGTTGAGGGTCAAGTGTTTCAGTCTCTTTCTCAGATGGGTCAAAAACATCACACTGTGTCAAAAATATGGCTACAGCTAATAGTAAAATAGAGGTACTTATCTTTTTCATAATCTTGTAAATTTTGAATGCAGAAAAGGCGGGGAAGAAGTCAGTTGTTGAGTTCACCCAACTTTTTCATTTGTGAGCTATTTAATAGATCTGAATTTTAATGGTGGGGTTACAAAAAAAATGAAATTATTTTGAAGAGATGCGAAAGTGGTAGTTCAACCACCCTATTGAGACTATACGAATACTAATTATAGCTTAAAACACGCTGCCAGTGTAGCATTATAAACAGAAGTACAGCTACAGCTTCAAATCCTCTACCCGCCAGTGCCAATGGCAATTTAGTCAGTAGGATGGCATCTACAATCATTAAAAATATCCCAATATTAAATATAGCGACGATTAGCTTTGCCACTTTTGTATTACCACGCGAAGAATCTTCCAGGTACCTGGGCAATATCCAGTAGGCGGTACCCATTGTGAACTGAATAATCCATCCAAAGATAAGCAGCTCAATATGAACGGGAAGCAGGGACCACATAGCCGGATGCAGAGGGTATGATTTGTGTATCAACAGAAGGGCTCCAATAATCATCCCAACCAAGAGGCACCCAAAAGAAGAACGAATGAGCCATCGGCTTGGAGCAGGCATAACACTATCGGTTTCGTTTTTGTTTGCGTTTACGCATGCGCTGCTTCTTTGACTGAACGCGCGGCCACATTTCAATCACATAGGTCCCCCCGCCGCTTACTTGCAAGATGGCAGAACCTACTACCAGAATATCCCAAATAGTGAGTGTGGAATAGAGGAGCATCGGTTCAGCAATAAAGCGTAGCACCAAACCAGTATTCAAAAAAATGTAGGTGAGCCATGCCCAGATTTGGGCCTTGAATCCCTCCTCCCGGGTACGCCCGGGAAACATCCAGAGCGAAACACCGAATATGATCTGAGTAATCCATCCTACCATCAGGGCGTGCCAGAATAGCGGCATCAGGCGTGGAAGGGGTAACGATTTTATTTCAAGTGCAACACCAAGGATCAGGGCCACCATGAAGAAGACAAATCCGGTTTTGATAAACGTTCGTGCTACGTGTGGCATTATCCTGTATGGTCTTTTGGTTCACCGCGGTCACATTTCTTACAATCCAATTTTACTCCAATATGAGATTCTCTTCCCGACTTGGTCGTGACCCAGGGACGTAGCTGCCATGGAGGATCGTGCCGTACATGCTGGTTATGGCCACACCCTAATCGGGCAACCCAGTGGTCCTCCTCGTCGGTATGATATCCTATGATTGGTTGCTCCACTCCTTTTTAGTCCTGCTTTTTCAAAATATTCTCAAGGTTGAGCGACTGTATGGATCCAACCGCTGATTCGATGGCCCCTTCCATACATAGCCCGCTCATCGAGGCATCCCGGAACCCTTCTTGCGCGGCTTTAATACATGCGTTGCGGACCTTTTTCGCGACCTCCATTCGATCTGCAAAATCCCTCTGATCACTACTATCCATTCCTTTATTCCTTCTTTTGATTTATAAGCCCGTCTCTTTTCATACGCAGCTCAAAAGATGAGGCAATATTGTGGGCCAGTTTTTTGGCATGTCGGGCCTTTTCTCCCCGGTAATGGTTATCTACGGTTTCTTCAAACAATCGGTACCACCGGTCAAAATCTCCCTCCTCGATGGGCAAAGGGAGGTGCTGACGAAATGGGCGTCCGGTGTACCGGCCTGTCTGAAACAGCAGGTTTGACCAAAAAGCAACCATCTTGGGCAGATGGCTGTCCCAGTCAACTTCGGCAAAATCGTTGAAGATATATCCCAGCCGTTCATCATTTCGCACTTTTTCATAAAAACTGTGGACGAGCCGTTCTACGTCCCGTTCATTTTGGATGTCATCCATAATATAGAGTCAACGTTAGTTTCTATTCTGATAAAGCGATTTCTCCAATTGAAGCGCCTTTGGAAACAGGATGTTATTCTCCAGGTGGACGTGTTTATGCAGGTCCCTTTCGAAGGCCTCCAGGTTTTCAAACAGCAGCTGGTAGGTGGTACAGGCATCTTCCGGCGGAGTAAAATCATCGCTCAGCTCGCGGATCGTCCTCATGGCAGCGCCGGCATCGTCGTGCTCCTGCTCCATCATGGCAATAGGATCTGCGGCCTGGCCAAAGTCAGGTCGGTCCGGCTTTCGCCCTTGTTGTCTTGCCTCAACAAGCTGCTTTACATATGGGAACAGGATCTCTTCTTCCTTGTCCAGGTGGTTGATCATTTCGCCGTGCAGCATGGTAAACTCGTGGTAGATCTGCTTCAGTTCGGGATGGTTCTCACCGTGTACACTGGCTACTTTCTTCGTGTATGCTCCAATCTCGGGTAGCTTATTTCGGGAAAACTTGTGATGATTATTGACAATGTAATCGATTAGAAAGTCAAGCGACCACTGGTTGTAATTGTCTTGTGCCCCGTTCTGTTTTTCATCTAGCTGACGCAGGGCTTGCTGTACTTCCTGGTAATCTACACCGCGGTCTTTACAAGCCTCTTTAACGGTTTTATTGCCGCCGCAACAAAAGTCGAGATTAAAAGAGCGAAACACTTGTGCGGTGCGATAGTCTTCCGCAACCAATTGTCCAATGGTCTGATTTTTTAGTTGGTTCATGGTTTGTCCTTTTCATTTATAAAGACCACAACCGGGTGATAAATAACCGATCACCCGGTCGTGGTTATTTCGATAGTCACTCAACATTTAGAGTACCTTCCATGCCGGCTGCATAATGGCCGGGGAATGAACATATAAACGGATAATCACCCGTTTCCTCTGGAACCGTAAAGGTAACTTTAACGGTTTCGCCACCGGCAGCCAGATCAGTTTGAGCTATAATCTGATCGGTCAAATCGGAAGGAATATAGCTGTTGTCTTTAGCTTTAATTGCCGCACTATTAAAAGCATCAACATCTGCCGAGAGTGTCAGCAATATAAAATTGTGTGCCATAGAGGTAGCCGGCATCTGACTTTGGGTTGTCAGTTGAATACGAATCGTTTCGCCGGGTTCTGCCGATATCGTTTCCAGCTCAAGCATGCCGTCACTGCCCACCTCCGTACCGGTGGTGATCCCTTGCTGGTTTTCATCTTTGACGACATACTTCATTTGATTAACACCGACAATATTAATCGTACGAACATCGGATGATTGATTTGTAGCTGTTTGACTCTCTTGGGTTTGGTTCTGGTTCTCAGAGCCCCCACAAGCAGTAACAAACAATAAAACAAGTGGGAATAGATAAGTCAGATAACGCATAATGTGATGAGATAGATTTGAAATTAGAATTTCACTTAGTATCAGGAGCTTATCTATAAGAAGTTAAGCACCTATTTTAATGTCGCTTCTAGTGTAATATTCGTTCCGGCTAGCGCTTTCGATACCGGGCATCCTTCTTTGGCACCTTCAGCAAATTGCTGAAATGTGCTATTGTCGATACCAGGGACATTCGCCTCAGTAATTAATTTTATCCCGGTAATAGCTGGTCCATCGCCGGTAACTTCAAAGGTGACTTCTGCTCGCGTGTCAACTGACTGTGGATCGTGACCGGCCTCTGCCAATTCGTTGGAGAGGGCCATCGAATAGCACCCGGCATGGGCGGCTCCGATCAACTCCTCGGGATTGGTCCCTTTACCATTCTCAAATCGAGAGGTAAAGGTGTATTCTCCCTGATAGGAACCGCTGTCAAATTGCATGACGCCGTTTCCATTTTTCAGATCTCCGTTCCATTGTGCATTTGCTTTACTTGTAGGCATAGTACTATTTATTTAGAGTTAATAATTGAGGTTATAAGTCTGTAATAACTAGTTTGAAGTTCCTTCTGCTCTTACCTTCTGAACTTGTTCAGCTGTTACCGTTGGAGCATCGTTGCCCCAGCTTGTCCGTTCATGATTTACGATAGCAGCCACTTCCTGGTCCGAAAGCTGCTCGGAAAAGGGCGGCATTGCGGCCGAATACTCCACTCCATCAATGGGCTCTCCCTGCATGCCAAATAGGATGATTTCGATATGGCGCGTCGGATCTTCGTCGGTCACGACCGGATCGCCCGCCAGCGGAGGGAAGGCTCCGGCTACTCCCTCTCCATTGTTTTGATGACAACTGGAGCAACTGGTACGATACAGCGTGGCTCCAATATTGGCTTTTGACCGAGGGGCCACTTCACCGGATGGTTGGGGAGTCGCCTGATCCCCGTAAAAAAGACTGTACGTGGGAGAATTGGCAAATTCATCGGGGGCATTCCACTGCTGGGCGATATAAAAGGTGCTCCATGCCACTACCACAAGCAGCAGTACCCACGCCCAGGTCGGGACCGGGGCCGGTGTCTCGGCGCGCGAGGGCTCCCAGTAGGGCTCTTTGGCTCCTCCATACGCGTTTAACAGGATCGGGACCTTTCCATCCAGCGTGTCATTGTCCTGCAGTCCCTCAACATCTATACCGGGGCCGTTCCGCACTTCGAACGGTATGGTTCGAACCCCCTTGTGGCCGGTGGCGTCGGTGGCCACCACTTTTAGGGTGTGTGGCCCATCTTCCAGCTGCGTGGTGTCTAGCTCAAACCGCACCGGGGGGCGGTAGGAGACAATGGGTTCTTCCTGGTCATCCAGATATACATGAATCAAGTTACTATTGTCTTCAGCCATAGTATCTTCAGTTGGATTGATCTTCTAAAATCTTGCGCTTTATATGATCTTCCGATTGTTCCCCCGGCCAGATAAACCATTTGATAGTGTAGTACACGACTCCGATCACTATTAGTGAAGAGATAATTAGTACAAGGTAATAGAGCGGTCCGTCCGGCGGGGCATATTCCCGGCCTTCACTGGAAGTGGAAAATTCTGTGGCTTTCTGCAAGAGTGTTATTATCAGCGGTATCATCGGTTATTCGTCAGCTTGTATTTGGTTTAAGTCTTCATCATTGCGCACTTCTGCCACATCCTCGGCCGTAATGGTCGGGGCGTTGTTCCCCCAGCTGGTCCGCTCATGGTTGATTACGGCCGCTACTTCTTCGTCGGACAGCATTTCACCGAATGGCTGCATGATGCCCTGGTACTCTGTCCCTTCGATAGGTACCCCCTGCATGCCGTATAGCACGATGCGAATATGATCGGTGGGATCCTCGTCCGTAACAACCGGATCGCCGGCCAGCGGGGGAAAGGCCCCCTGCACGCCTTGCCCATTCTGTTGGTGGCAGGATGCACAGTTATTGGCGTATATCGTTGCTCCGTCGATCTTCTTTCTTGCTGCCTGGGCTGCAACTGAGTCTGCCTTTGCTTGTTGCGCTGCGCTTGGCTCGGCATCCATTGGTACCTGATCCAGGGATTGCAGATAGGCAACAAGCGCCTCCGCACGTTCGGTGGCGACAACCTGACCTTCTTCCGGGCCATATCTGCCCGGCATGGAGATCACCGTCGCATCTTCGGAAGGATTCTCTTCAATACTGAACAGCCAGGGATAGGATGGCATGATCGATTCCTCGACGACCGACCGAGGATTGTACAGGTGCATATAGTGCCATACAGCGCTCGGCTGGCGCTGCCCCACACTGCTCAGGTCGGGACCGGTTCGCTCGCTCCCCAGTACGGCGGGCGTCTGTCGCCACAGGTCCTGCCGACCGATACGGGCATAGTCGCCGGGAGCCGAAGGGCGTCCCCAGTTTTCATCCATTTCAATAGGGCGCACCTGCTGCGTATGGCAATACACACACCCCTCGCTGATAAATACGTTGAGGCCCTTCTGCTGGAGCTCGGTCATCGGTTCGCTGGCCGGCAGAGGCTCGTTTTGCTGCTGCACCCACAGGGCGGGAAATACGGCAATTAGCAGGCTGAGGAAAATGAATCCCCAGAATACAACACCAAACAATAGCTTGTGATTTTTATGGAAATTGAGCTTCATAATCAGTTAGGCAGTTTTCGATTCGGTAGTTTCTGCGATTTCGCCCTGGGCGGTAGGTCGCATTTTCCAGACGTTGTAGGCGAATATCAGGTGAGAGATAAACATCATGGTGCCGCCTACGGCTCTCCACACCCAGTACGGGGTCATCAGCGTGACCGACTCCATAAATGATTCACTGGCGATCCAGCTGAGTCCCTGCAGCGTACCTCCGATCATCAGGGGGATGCTGTACACCAGCACGCCGATAAGGGCCAGCCAAAAGTGAGCCCCAACCGCAAATTGTGGAGGTTCGTTGCCGGTCATCCTGGGGATAAGACCATAGATTCCTCCCCAAATCAGGAAAGCGACAAACCCGTACATACTCATATGTGAGTGAGCAACAGTAAAGTTGGTAAAGTGCCAGACCTTATTCAGGGATCGAAATGCTTCCAGGGTTCCCTGGTAGGAGACAATTGCATAGAATATGACCCCAACCAGGATAAAGGGAAGTGAGTAGCTTCGTGCGATGGACCGCCACTTGCCGCGCATCGTCAACAGGAAATTCCCTGTACCTGCGGTAACGGGAACGATCATGCCTACGCTGAATACTATGGCCACGGTCTGGATCCACCAGGGGATGGGGCTAAAGACAAAGTGGTGTGACCCGATCATCGTGTAGAATACCATCTGCGTCCAGAATGCCAGCACACCCAGCGAGTAGGAATAGATCGGCCGGTTCAGCAGTTTGGGAAGGAAGTAGTAGGTCAAGCCCAGCACCATCGGGGTAAACCACTGTCCCACGCCCTGGTGCATGTAATAGCCCTGGATCACCGTTTGGCTTATCCCATCCTCTTGATAACCCGGTAGGTAGGCAATGCTCACCAGGATGATGGTCCAGAGGCAGGCGGCCAGGATATACCAGTTGGAAATGTAAATTTCCTTCACATTCCGATCAGCAATTGTCTTATACAAATTATAAGCCACCAGGATAAGCCCGAATGCAAAGAACGCAAAAATGGGCCAGATGATCTCGCGGTACTCCTGCGCGCCGTTGTTAATACCGGCCATCAGGCTGATTACGCCAAAAAACACGGCTATATTCATAAGGCCAAGGCTCGTCCACCCCAGCCGGTAGCTGTAGAGCTCACGCTGGCTGGTTCTGGGTACTACATACAGGGCTAGTGCAATCATGGCTTGAGAAAGGAATCCCCAGAACAAAACGTTGGTATGTACGGGACGAAGTCTTCCGAAGGAAAGCCAGGAAATAGTATCTATTTCCGGCCAGACGAATTTAAATCCTACATATTCTCCAACGAGTGTTCCGAATACCAACCAGAAGGCGGAAAAAGCAACATAGGAAAAAATGAGCCGGATCGATTGCAGCGAGGTGTCAATTCGCTCACCGGCCTTGGCTTTTTCAACCGTTAAGGGTCGTTCAACTGAAAGTACTGCAGACGGTTTATTCATAATGGTAAACTATTATCATCAAAGAGTTAGATTCTATAATGATTGCATAACGGATTGCTTTTGCTTAAGCATAGTAAGGATCAATTGGAAGAGGACGCCCCCAGGAAAAGCAGAATCCCCAGCACGTTACCCTTGCTCCCGATTTTTCGGACTACCGGCCACCAAATCAGATCTCCAATCACTCGGGCCAATAGGAATCCGTGAAGAACAATTGTCGTTCGATCTAAAGCTGATAAATCCATAATCTTTCTAACAGTATTGACTAGAAGGGAGGAACCCCCTGAGCGAGCACCTTTGCAAAAGCTGACCTCTATCTGGAAAAGTACCCGCCGCGGGGGTCATTGGTGGCAACCAGCCTTTTTATGGATGCGTATTTTCCATTTGTCGAGACCGTCCTCCAAGTATTCCCAGCTAAATTTAGCCTCCCCATATTCAGTATCCATTTGGTTGCGAAACTGTTTAGAGTCATAATCACTGATAATTACAAAAGACTCTCCCACTTTTAGGTCTTTGAATCTTTTAGAAATTGTAGAATATTTTTCCCGAAGTGGAATTGTACGTATATCTAGTTCTTCTTTGGTTATTATCATTGTTTTAGGGTTTAGAATTTAATCGATTAGAATACGATATGGTATGCTAGGAAGCTTCGAGTATATTTTTAGTCTACGGGCTTTGCCTCACCATTCCAGCTTTCGACCAAGTACTCACGCTTATGCTTACGTTGGCCCCATTCTTCGGCATCGGGCAAGGGGTCTTTTACTTCATTGATAATATGGGCTGCCCACTCTTCAGAAAGACGGTCATTGAGTTCGATGTATTCCTCCCACTTCATCGGCACTTCGTCATCGGGATAGATGGCATCCACAGGACATTCCGGCACGCAGGCATCACAATCGATGCAATCAAAGGGATCGATCACCAGGAAATTAGGCCCCTCGCGGAAGGCGTCCACGGGACAGACGGCAGCACAATTGGTGTGCTTGCACTGGACACATGGGTCGGTAACAACGTACGCCATTTCAGTAAGTATTAAACGATTCTCAATTGCTTCAGTGGAAAGGTAGTGGCCTACCAACTCAATTTCAACTATAAAAACGGTTTAAACCAATTTTATTGATTTAATACTCTATTATCCCTACTTTCCAATTGTCTTAAAGAAAGCAACGGAAATGAATCCGATCATTATGAATACACATTCTACCCTAGCAAGCCTGACACCTGATGCCACTATTGCGGAAATTATTTCAGCAGATCAGGAGGCAGGTCAGTTGCTGGCATCCATTGGTATGGAGCCGGCAAGCCACAAAGAAGAAACGTTACGTTCGGTGTGTCAGCAGCTGAAATGGAGCGAAGTAGAGGTGTTAAACTGGGTTAAGAAAAACCGACTTTCAAGAAAGGATCAGAATAAAAAACAGATATCTGATGATAAACCAGATTTTGGTGAAGACATTAACCATTGGTGTAATTACCTCGTGGATGAATATCATCCCCAACTACTCTCTCTGCTTGGTGAGGTGTCCAGTGATTTCCCCCGAATTAGCCAGTTGCACGGCAATCAGTACATCTGGCTGAAATATATGCAATGGCCGCTTGAGAATTTTGATGATAAACTTCAGTTCTATACCTACTTCGAGCACAAAAAATTATTTCCAATTTTTAATAGTCTGAGTGGTGGGAAACGGGATATCTTGGATGGTACTATACAAAAATTAGAGCGTGGCATAGAGATAGTTAAGGAAGACCAGAAGGTTCTGTTGAACTTAATGAATACCATTGAACGGAAAGGAAATCATCTAGAAAATCCAGTGGGGGCCTGTTCAACACTGCGTATCCTCAATTACAACTTAAGAAAACTATTTTCTACCCTTAGAAAGGAATTTGCCATTGAGCAGGAGATTATCATCCCGCTTATTAAAGAGAGGCTAAATTCCATTTAGCCTCTCTTAATCATACTTATAACTCAAATAAGATTATCATGTTTACCGGCTCAAAAAAAGAATTGTTAGATCTAATTAAACGAGAAGGAGCTATCTCTATTGATGATGTGGTTGATCAGGTTGAGCTGGCAAAAACAACAGTTCGAGAGCACTTCTTGCAGCTTGAACGAGATGGGTATATCCAGCGGGATTATGTTCGCTCCGGCCCAGGTAGGCCAAGTCTTCAATACCAGATTACACAAAAAGGAAATAGCCTGTACCCGTCTTATGAGTCAGTTATGATGAGGAAAATGATTAAATATCTCAAATCGAAAGGGGATGATGAAACCATAGAAAATTTCTTCCAGGAATTTTGGCAAGAACGAATCGAGAAAGCTAGGAAATCTATGGATGAAGCCTCTGACATCCAATCAAGGGCTGAGGCTTTAGAGCAAATCTTGGAAGAGGAAGGTTTTATGCCCGAATTCGATATTGATGAGGAAAATGAAGCGCTTACTGTTAAGGAATGCAATTGTCCTTTTAGTGAGGTCGTCAAAGAAACCCAACTGCCATGCAAACTAGAGGCAATGTTTTACAAAAAATTGTTTGAAGGCGATGTCGAACGCACTTCTTACATCGCAGAAGGTGATAATTCTTGTACCTATGATATTTCTTTGAAGGCAAGCTAGCTAATTACTAATACATAATCCCAAGATCACTTTCTCCTGATGGAAGACAAATTCAAGACCAATATTTTAGATAAATCAGCGCTTAAAACAAATGGGACGGTAAATTACAATTCTATAGGCACCTTCTTGACAAGAGTAAAAGAAAAAAATCCTGGTGAAATTGAATTTTATGAAGCGGTTAAGGAAGTCATCGATTCCGTATGGGAGCTGTTGGAAAGGCATCCTAAATATTTGCATTCAAATATATTAGAACGACTTACCGAGCCCGAACGGGTAATCATGTTTCGCGTGCCGTGGACCGATGACCAGGGACATGTTCATATCAATCGTGGCTACCGGGTTGAATTTAATTCTGCCATTGGGCCGTACAAGGGTGGGTTGCGCTTCCATCCGTCAGTAAATCTAGACATTCTCAAGTTCCTTGCCTTTGAACAGACCTTCAAAAACAGTTTAACTACGCTCCCAATCGGGGGCGCCAAGGGTGGTGCCGATTTTGACCCAAAGGGAAAATCAGAAGCAGAGATCATGCGTTTTTGCCAGTCCTTTATGACGGAATTGTATCGGTATATTGGTCCGGCCACCGATATACCCGCCGGAGATATCGGTGTCAGTAGGCGCGAAATAGGATATCTGTTTGGGCAGTACAAGAGGTTGAGCAATGAGTTTAACGGCGTTATGACAGGCAAGGGTGCAGAGTCCGGCGGCAGCCTGCTGCGCCCAGAGGCTACAGGGTATGGGCTGGTCTATTTTGTTAATGAGATGCTTCAAGCCCATAATAAAAGTTTAGAGGGGCAAACAGTTGCCATTTCCGGTTCTGGTAATGTTGCCCAATTTGCAGCAGAGAAATCGCTTCACCTGGGCGGAAAAGTGGTCTCGCTTTCGGACTCTGATGGAACCATTTATGACCCAAAAGGGCTGGATGAAGAGAAGCTGACGTTTGTCAAGCATCTTAAAAATGAGAAACGCGGTCGCATAAGCGAATATGCCAAAAAATACGATGTCACCTACCTGGAGAATCAAACCGCATGGAATATTCCCTGTGACATTGCCCTGCCCTGTGCTACGGAAAACGAAATTGATGAGCAAGATGCCATTGCGCTGGTCGAAAACGGTTGCCGGTGTGTAGCAGAGGGCGCCAACAAACCTTGCCAGCCGGGAGCCGTGCAGGTATTCCTGAAAAATGATCTGCTGTTCGGACCGGGAAAAGCAGCTAATGCTGGCGGCGTAGCCGTCTCGCAGTTAGAAATGGCTCAAAATAGTATGCATACGCAATGGTCACGGGCAGAGGTAGATATCAAGCTCCAGGAGATTATGAGCAATATCCATTCGAAATGCATAACCCATGGTGAAGCAGACAGGTCTATCAATTATATCAAAGGGGCCAATATAGCGGGCTTCATTAAAGTAGCTGATGCCATGCTTCAACAGGGATTGGTTTAGCAATTCTAGCGATCCTTTTAAACCAATAATAAATATCCAATACGATGATTGCGATTGATGAAAAGTCCTCTGAAGTACTGGAAGTAAACCTCTCCGAAATATTCAGCCGTGGAGATATAGATCAACTTGCTCCAACGCTTAAGAAGTATGCCCGGAACTCGGTTAAGCCCCGTCTTCTGCTAACTGCAACTGACTTCCAGGGCTGGTATGGAGCTGGTCCGTGGTGGAGTGATCTAAAACTGGATGACGAATGCGACTGCAATGTGGGCTTTCAAAGGATCGCTTTAATTGGAGATCGAATATGGAAGGTTTGGCTGACTACTCTCATTAGCTCGTTTACCTCTTCCGAAATTAAATTTTTTACCCCTGAAAATATTGCTGAAGCACGCAAATGGCTGAATAGTATAATAATACTATCAAATCGGACCAAGAAAATTAACGTAATTCTAATCAGATAACTGGCAAAGGTGAAGTCATGGTGGTACATGATTTAGCAACATTTGTTAAAAACGCAGACTACGAAGATTTATCCGAACAGGCTGTTAAACAGCTAAAAATAAGATTGCTCGATTCCCTTGGCACTGCAATCGGAGCAATAGAAGGCCCTCCCGTTCAAGCTATACGGAGTATGATCGATGACTACCTGGGCGGTACACAATTATCTACGCTTATCGGAGGAGGAAAAACAACCCCTGAACGTGCGGCGCTATACAACAGCGCTCTCGTGCGCTACCTGGATTTTAACGACAGTTATTTGGCCAAAGGGGAAACATGCCATCCCAGTGATAACATCGGTTCAATTCTGGCGGCTGGAGAAAACACAGATATAATCGGAAAAGAGTTCTTAACATCGTTAGCTATAGCATACCAAATACAATGCCGGTTAAGTGATGAGGCACCGGTCCGGGACAAAGGCTTTGATCACACCACGCAAGGATCTTATGCCGTGGCCGCGGGAGTATCCCGGGCATTAGGACTGGATGAAGAGCAAACGGCCAATGCCATAGCGATAGCCGGAACGGCACTAAATGCCCTGCGGGTAACCCGCACGGGAGCACTCTCCAATTGGAAAGGACTGGCGTACCCGCATACCGCCTTCGGGGGAACCCATGCAGCGCTGATGGCAAAGCACGGGATTACCGGACCACCAGCCGTATTTGAAGGCAACAAGGGCTTTATGGATTCCATTGCCGGCAAATTCTCCATTGATTGGCAAAATGAGGACCTGGAGCGTGTTACCAATACGATTATTAAAAAATACAACGCCGAGATTCATTCCCAATCATCTATTGAGGGAATGATAGAATTGAAAAAGCAGCACTGCTTTACGGCTGAGGAAGTCATGAAAATTGATATCGAGATCTTTGATGTGGCCTATCACATCATCGGCGGCGGAGAAGAAGGTGACAAGACTGTTGTCCGGACTAAAGAAGAAGCCGACCATAGCCTGCAGTACATGGTTTCTGCCGCCTTGTTGGATGGGCAGGTTTTGCCTGAACAATATCGACCAAACCGCATTGAAGCCGCTGACATCCAGTCGCTGCTGCAAAAAGTAGAGGTCACTCCCAGGCAGGAATATAGTGATCGTTTTCCCGATGAAATGCCTGTAAAAATCACCGTGCACTTGATGAATGGTCAGAAACATGAGATAGAAAAGCAAGATTATGAAGGCTTTCACACGCGTCCAATGAATTGGGATACGGTCACCCAAAAATTTATTGGTCTTGCCGAACCTTATACCTCTCAAAAGCTGAGAGAACGGATTGTTAACACCGTCCAGGATCTCGAAAATCATTCAATTAGGGAACTAACAAATTTACTGCAAAAAGTTGAGCTCGTATCCCACGTTTCCACAAATCAAAAAGAAGAATTAAAGAGGTAGCATTTTGAGCGAAGAAAAGACATTCGACTTTCTCAACAAAAATGAACGAGCTTCCAAACCCCGGACAACCGGTGTTACTGAAATACGCGGTCCATACTATGCCGTCATGGGCAAACGATATCTTCAAGATATTATGGAGACGATGAGTGAACATGTGGATTCGCTGAAATTCTCCGGTGGATCATTTTCCATCATGCCGAAAGAATCCGTTACCGAGCTTATTAGTATTGCCCATAAACATGATGTATTGGTTTCTACCGGTGGTTTTATGGAATACGTGCTTACGCAGGGCAAAGAGGCCGTGGACAAGTACATCAATACCTGTAAGGATTACGGTTTTGATATCATCGAACTTTCGGCAGGATTCATAACCCTTCCCACAGACGACTGGCTTCGTCTGATTGAAAAAGTCCAACAAGCAGGACTTAAAGCCAAACCTGAGATTGGCATTCAGTTTGGTGCCGGTGGAGATACAGCCAAAGGAGAATTGGAATCCGAAGGCACACTGGATACCGGTTACGCCATCAAGCAGGCTAAGCGCTTTGTGGATGCCGGAGCGTACATGATCATGATCGAGTCAGAGGGAATCACAGAGAATGCGGATCCATGGCGAACAGACGTTCCCGCACAGTTTATTAATGAGATTGGCCTTGAGAAATTAATGTTTGAGGCAGCTGATCCAGAAGTATTTGCATGGTACATCAAAAACTATGGGCCAGAGGTAAACATCTTTGTCGATCACAGTCAGATTGTTCAGCTCGAAACGCTGCGCCGCGGCATTTGGGGTGCCAAGAGCCTGTGGGGCCGCGTGCTAACATATAAAGACTAACCCCACTCTTTCCTATTTAGGTCTCTAATTTAACTCTCAGATCTGTCAGATCACTTCTATCTGGTAGATCTGGATACATTTGAACAACTCAATCAGATAATATTTAGAGTAATATATGCTAACTCATAACCTAGGATATCCACGCATAGGCGTTGAAAGACAATTAAAAAAAATAGTTGAATCATATTGGAAGGGTGAAATAGAGAAGAAAAAATTAGTCCAGTCTACTAAACAGCTTCGGGTTGAACACTGGGCCCGGCAAAAGGAGGCCGGAATTGATTTAGTGCCGTCAAACGATTTTTCACTCTATGACCAGGTGCTTGATACAGCAATGCTGGTTGGTGCTATTCCAGATCGTTTCCAGGATCTATTGGGTGGTGAGGATGATAAAGGCCAAGGCTATCCTATCGATACCTATTTTGCTATGGCTCGCGGGATTCAAGACGATGCTCATGATCTATCTGCGATGGAAATGACCAAGTGGTTCAATACAAATTACCACTACATTGTGCCTGAATTTACGGCTGATCAAGAATTCAAACCAATCTCGACCAAAATTTTTGATGAATATGAGGAGGCAAAATCAAAAGGAATCATAACAAAACCAGTACTTATTGGTCCTGTTAGTTTTCTACTGTTGGGCAAAGAGAAGAACAACGCTGACAATTTTCACCGTTTGGATCTGTTGGAAAAATTACTGCCTGTTTATCAAAACATATTATCCAGACTTCAACAGATCGGAGCAGAATGGGTTCAAATAGAAGAACCATTCCTGTCTTTAGATCTGGATAATAAAATTAAGAATGCTTTTGAGGTAGCTTACAGAAAACTCGCTGAAAATAGAACACCCCTCAAACTGCTGCTAACAACTTATTTCGAAGGATTAGGCGATAACCTTGATCTAACATGTGGGCTGCCAGTAGAAGGACTTCATATCGATTTGGTAGAAGCTCCCAACCAGCTGGATAGCGTACTGAAGAATATTGGTGATTCGACAAACCTATCCCTTGGGCTGATTGATGGTCGGAATATATGGAAAACTGACCTTGAACAAGCTGTGGGCGTTATTATGCGGACAAAAAAAGTGATTGGAAGTGACCGCCTGTTGATTGGACCTTCCAGTTCACTTCTTCATTGTCCGATAGATTTAGAGAAAGAGACTGACGAGAAAACGCTACCAGTTGAAGTGAAGCGCTGGATGGCATTTGCTGATCAGAAACTGGAGGAGTTAGCTCTCCTGAAAAAAATAGTCGCAAAAGACTTGACGGATCAGGAGCGAAGTAAAGTACGAGAACATCAAACTGATTTAGCAAATAAGCAGAATTCAACATTGGTTCATAATCCCGATGTACAACAGCGGATGGAGAATCTTGATGAGGATATTCTGCATCGCAACAGTCCTTACAAACAGCGCAGAAGGAAACAACAAAAACATCTGAATCTCCCCGAACAGTTCCCGACTACCACCATAGGATCTTTCCCGCAAACAAAAGAGGTTCGCCAGTGGCGAGCTGATTATCGTAAAGGGCACTTATCTCAAAAAGAATATGAAAAAAAAATTAAAGGGGCTACGAAGGATCTCATTCACAAACAGGACAAACTAGGGCTTGACTTGTTAGTCCATGGGGAATTTGAACGTAATGACATGGTCGAATATTTCGGCGAACACTTTTCCGGCTTTGCCTTTACCCAAAATGGCTGGGTTCAGAGTTATGGAACCCGGGGTGTAAAGCCTCCTATTATTTATGGTGATGTTAATCGACCTGAGGCGATTACGGTAAAGTGGTCAACATATGCGCAGTCAAAAACAGATAAACCGGTAAAAGGAATGCTGACCGGTCCGGTAACTATTCTACAGTGGTCTTTTCCGCGGGATGATCAGCCCCGATCTGATACGGCTAAACAGATTGCGCTGGCTATCCGTGACGAAGTGTCCGACCTTGAAGAAGCAGGTATTTCAGCTATTCAAATTGATGAGCCTGCGTTTCGGGAAGGGCTACCATTACGTCGCATTGACTGGGATCATTACCTGACCTGGGCTGTTGATGCCTTCCGTCTGGCATCAACCGTAGTGGATGATCGCACGCAGATCCATACCCACATGTGTTATTCAGAGTTCAATGACATTATTGAACATATCGCCCGCCTGGATGCGGATGTCATTTCCATGGAAACATCACGTTCCCAGATGGAGCTGCTGGATGCATTTGTAGACTTTGATTACCCCAATGCAATCGGTCCTGGTGTCTATGATATCCATTCACCCCGTGTACCTTCTACCGAAGAGATGGTAGCCCTGTTAGAAAAAGCTGTAAATGTTCTTCCACCCGAACAAATGTGGGTAAATCCAGACTGTGGCCTTAAAACGCGTGGTTGGGAAGAAACCCTTCCATCTCTTAAGAACATGGTACGAGCAGCAATAAAGATGCGTGAAAAACTATCCAAGGTATAAAATGAATCTCGCAAGAACGCGAGTATGTGTCATTCACAAATCCTAATCTGAATAATTCAAAACATTAAAAACAATGAGTAATAATCACCAAGTATTTCCACCCGCAACACCGGAAATGTCTAAAAAGCGTGCAGACCTCGCCCCTGACCAGGTCAAAGCGTTCAGAAACTTTAGTAAAGTAGTATTTCAAGAAGGAGCATTAGATGAGAAAACCAAACAGCTTATCGCTGTAGCAGTGGCCCATGTCACCCAATGTCCCTACTGCATTAAAGGACATACAAAGCAGGCAAAACAAAAAGGAGCCACGAATGAAGAGCTCATGGAAGCATTATGGGTGGCCGCAGAAATGAGAGCAGGTGGTTCATATGCGCATGCAGCACTAGCTATCGAAGAAATTGAAAAAATAGACGGTTTATAAGGAAATATAATGGAACAGCGAATTAACTATCAGAAAACTGCACAAAAAGCACTGAAGGGTATGTACGAAATAGAAAAATATATCGCCAACTCAGAGCTAGAAACTCCACTCGTCGAACTAGTAAAGTTACGAGCCTCACAAATTAATGGATGTGCCTATTGTATTGACAAGCATACCAAAGAGGCACGACAAGCTGGAGAAACTGAACAGCGACTTTATACCCTGAATGTTTGGCGGGAAACCTCATTCTTTAGTGACCGTGAACGTGCTGCCCTACGATGGACTGAAGCCTTGACTCGAATTTCAGAAACAGATGTATCTGATGAACTGTATGAGTCGGTTCGAAAATATTTTGCTGAATCCGATCTTATCGCACTGACAATGGTGATTATCGCTATTAACGGCTGGAATCGATTAACCATTAGCTTTCGGAATATCCCCGGTAGTTATAAGCCTGAACTTGTTCAGTAATTCTATAAATATGGGGAATAATTCTATCCAATATTATTATGACGAATAAGATAAAAGATAAAGCGATGAGACCGATTGACACTGCCATGGAACGAACACTTCCATTTAGCAAAGATCCAAAGCTTCGGCGCAGATTTATGATCCTGGATAAAGAGATTCCGGGAAATATCAGATGGGGACGCCTGCTCGAAGAGTTGGACAAAATGGCCGAAGATGTAGCCTTAAAATATGTACGCCAGTTCGATCCCAAAGGTCGGGTCGTTACCGCAGCGGTTGATGATATTGCCCTGCACGTCCCGGGTGATATAAATGAAGATGCCTATCTGCGTGCCCGCATCAATTATGTGGGACGCACCTCCATGGAGGTAGGTATTCGTGTGGACCAAGATAAAGAGGCCAAACACTCGCTGGCAGCTTGCTATTTTACCATGGTTGCCCGGAAAGGTCATGGTGAGGCGGCGAAAAGCTTGCCAATACCTTCGCTTAATTATGAAAGTAAGCTGGAGAAGAAACGCTATGAAAGAGCTATTCAGCGGCGCGAGGCCTACCGTGCCCAGATGAATGCCCTTCAAGAACCGCCGAGTAAAGAAGAATTCAACCACCTGCGGGACCTACATAATGCTCAGCAGAAAGAAGATTTTGATGGACTCCTGGCGGGGGAGCTGGTGCGCAGCAACTGGGAACGTATGTATCCCGAACAGGAGAATGTACCCCAAAAAATATTTGGTGGATATGTTATACGCCGTGCGTTTGAACTGGCACTAATGCATGCTGAGAATCTGGCACCTGATCGTCCGGTTTTTGTACGTGTGAACCGAATTAATTTCCTGCAACCCATTCGTATTGGCGACAAGCTGGACTTTACCAGCCGCATCGTCTATACGGGCAATACCTCGTTGACAGTAGAAATTGATATAGAGCGTACCAGTATGGATGAGGAGACGCATGCCTTGTCGAATACCTGCGTGTTTACCTTTGTAAATGTAGATGAGAATATGCAACCACAACCTGTGCCCAAAGTATATCCTTCTACCTATGATGAAGATGAGCGGTATTTAAAGGCGTATCGTCGTAGAAAAGAACATCTTGATTCATGATCATTTATTTTATTACCAGATGTTATGGGAAATTTAAAAGAATATAAGACAACCCTAATCTTACTATGAATCTAAAGTCAAATACAGCTATTGTAACTGGTGCCAGTAAAGGACTGGGGACGGCCTGTTCTAAAGCTCTAGTCCGTAAAGGAACTACCGTTTTTGGATTGGCCAGAAGCCTTGAATCCCTAAAAAATATTCAAAGTATGCTTGGCAGCCAATTTATACCTGTTCAAATGGATATAACTGCCCCGAAGTCAATCAGGCATTGGGTGGATAAGACTTTTTCTGATGATTTACTACCAGATATATTGATCAATAATGCGGGTTGCGGTCATTTCGGAAAGGTCGATGAAATGAACTCTGAACAATGGCGCCAGCTAATCGATACAAACATCAATGGTATACTTGATCTGACCTCTTGTATTGTTCCTTTAATGAAACGAAGTACTGAGGGCTCGCATATCCTTAATATTGGTTCAGTTTTGGGCATTTTGGGTAATGCTGGAAAGTCAGGCTATTGCGCATCGAAATTTGCAGTTCGTGGATTCAGCGAAGCACTTTTTAAAGAGCTTAGATACAATGGGATAAAAGTTACGTGCATCAATCCTGGATCTATAGATACTAATTTTTTCGAGGATGCAGGAATTACGCCTCATAAACATATGCTTCAGCCTAAGGATATAGCCAACACAATTATACATATTTTAGAAACACCAGATAATATGTTGATAAATGAAGTTACAATGCGGCCGCTAAATCCCAAGCCACCTAAAGATTAGCTGTAGCGTTCTCTATTCTAAATTTTGTTCTTAAGTAGCGATTAACCATTTGAGTATAAGCTATTGTAAAATCCAATCATTCTATTATGAGACGAAGTTTTAAAGAAATTTACGAGAAGCTTTTCCAAATTTTAAGGGAATTTGATTTCCCTGAAGACCGAGCCCGCTTGATCGCCCATACGCATACCCAATCGAGCTGTGATGGCGTCTATTCGCATGGACTCAATCGCTTTCCACTCTTTATAGATTATGTTGAACGTGGACTGATCAACATAGCTGCCGAGCCGGAAAAAATGGGCTCTTTTGGGGCCCTTGAGCGATGGGATGGAAAACTGGCCCCCGGTGTTTCTAATGCCCATCAGTGTATGGAGCGTGCAATGGAACTTGCAAAGGACTATACATTGGGTTGTGTTGCACTTCGGAATACCAACCACTGGATGCGCGGCGGTACCTACGGATGGCAAGCAGCTGATGCAGGGAAAATTGCTGTATGCTTCACAAATACAAAACCCAATATGCCCCCCTGGGGAGGCCGGGAAAACCGGATTGGAAATAATCCCTTCGTTATTGCCATTCCTAGAACAGAAGGACATGTAGTGTTGGATATGGCTACCTCTCAATTTTCACTGGGGAAAATGAATGCCTATAAGCTCAACAACAAACAGCTTCCCTTTGCTGGCGGCTGGGATGAGGATGGGAATCTAACGAAAGATCCAGAAAAAATACTTGACACGGGCCATGCCCTGCCAACTGGCTACTGGAAGGGCTCAGCACTGACAATCGTATTGGACATGTTAGCCGCCCTTCTTTCTGATGGGAAACCAACCCATAAAATTGATGAAGATAAGGAGATCGGTATTTCTCAGATTTTTATCTGTATCGACCCTTCAACGTTTTCGAATCCTAATGTAAAGGATCTATTATTGGATGAAATTATTCATCATGTTCACGATGTGTCTCCGATGAATCAAGGAGACCGTACCTACTATCCCGGGGAGCGTACGCTGGCTACCCGGAAGGATCATCTGGAGCATGGCATTCCGGTTATTGCGTCAGTATGGGAGGATATAATTGAATTGGGGCGATAGATCAAATTTTGATGGTATTATTTCTCTGCCATTTTAATTTGCTAATATAGACACCCACATTCTGGAAACGCTCGATATTATGTTCACCGATGCTACATGTAACCATTATATTGCCAAGTTGATTAATTTAACCCAGCTATATTAGCTTAGCATCTGTCATTACCATTGCTTTATTAAAAAATTTGATGATTGGTGATTTTTCTTCAGCTATCTTGATGCATTCATCAAATTTATTATCAGTTACATTTGGAACTTCAGCTTCAATAAACATTCCAATTCTACTAATAGTAGGTTCAGTTTCTATTACTTCAAATTTTACTAAAACCTTCACTAATATATTGTGAGGTTCATGTGATTCATCCTCAAGCACATTTGCTAATGTCATAGAAAAACAACTTGCCAGAGCAGCCCCTATTAATTCTTCAGGGTTAGTGCCTTTTCCATTTTTAAACCGTGATGAATGTGTATAATAACTTCCGTCAGAATTGCTATTCAACTTTGCAAACCCAATTCCATTATAGAGGTCATATGACCAAGTAGCTTTAGATATTCGTATTGGCATAATTTATAGGTATTAAATAAGTATTGAGAATATATTTAAGAGAGGTGCTGTTGTAAACCCGCTTACCGAGTTCTCTTGGAAAAAACTATTGGATCTGCATTAAAAAAGGTCTTAATAAAGCTTATAAATGATCCAGCAAATAATATTACTATAGAAGCGGTAATCCCATAAGCCCCTGGTACAACCAGTATTGGAACATCCCATACCTTTCCTATAACATTAGCAATCAAGGAAACTTGAAATAATACGAAAGGAATGAGTAGATACTCGCTAAAACTTACCCTTTGGCCTTTACTTGTAGGATACCATCTATTCCAAAAAGCAACTAAAGTATTCAATACAAATCCCAGAAAGATCATTTCAATCCACACGGCCTCAAAATCAGTATTTCCAGGATATTTAAAGTAAAGCCCAGAAATGCTACTAATAGCAAGCCAGAAATATGAGGCCATGCTAAATAAACTACTATATGAGTATAGCCCGATACCGTCGGTTTGCAGCTCTTTTTTTAATAAATATAGAGCTTGGATTAATAGAATGTAAAAGACAATTACCCATCCAGAAGTGTGTAGGATGTGTGTTAGTGCTGCTCCCGATAGCCACATGAAAACCAGTATGGCTAAGAATGGCTGTCTATTTTTATATCGAGAATATCGATCACTTAATAATTCTTCAGCACATACTGATAAAATAGAAAAGCCGATCCACCATACAATTATTTCATTTAAAGGCAGTTCCTCTTTAAATAATACATTTCCAATAAATAGCGAAAATGAGCTTAAAACATAAATCAAGGTGCCCAACCTTACCTCAGATTGGAACTTTCTAGTAGCTACAAAAAATAAGAAAATACTTGCCACTACTGATAAATATTTCCCCAGAATCGAGTAATCTAACAAGATCAAAATTATGGAGAATACCATAAAAAGAGGTGCCAGCCAGGTCCAACTTTCATTGAGGGTTAATGAATTTCTGAGGCTAACTAATACTCCCACCCCAAGATTAATCATTAATATGATATCTGCTCTTAGGCGTACTGAGCCATAAAGTAATAGTTCTAATTGGTAGAAAACTAAACCGACAAATAAACTTGAAGCAATGATCATAAGTAAAAATGCCAAGTTTATTTCAGTTGATATATTTCTATACACACCTGATTTAAACATAGTTCTTACACGGGCCAAGGGTTGATTGATAGAATTGTTTATTGAAGGGTGCAGAGAGTAGCCTGGAGTAATTTATTTAAACACTATGTAAAGCCTCATCATCTTCAATGAGGAAGCTAACTAGTGCTTAAACTACTGGAGTGTTTATACACCGAGGCTATCCTGCACCCATTTTTGTAGTAAACCCTTGCTAAGTAGATTTAGCTATTGAATAATAGTTTAACTGACTCATGAGAAATGGGGAACCAACTAAAATTCACTTCACAAACTAATAGAAAAGTAGAACCACTTTTATTTGTTAAGCTTCTTAAAATGAGATTCACACAAATCTGCAATAGAGTAGTATAAATTTGTATTCAGATAACAAATTTACTTGAGCTAAATCATAGGAAGGATTTATATCTCAGCTCATTTCTCATATGTGAAGAACTACTCTGTTGGTGTCATCTCCGTAAACTTAACTTAATTAGTAGCTGGTAGATTTGCTAAGTCTAATGTAGTACTACTTTAAATGATTTGCAATTATATCTTCATTTCTAATATATCAATGAAACTTGTAAATACAGTATCAGCCAGCACAACAAAGCGGTAGAATTATTGATTACAGGTACTTGCAAAATGTCTTTTCAAGGATAGCGGATAACAAATTACAAGTACCTGTATAAGATCTGCCTCAGATTATCAGGGTACAAATAATAAATAGGCGAATTACAGATCAAACTGTCCCTCAGCTTCAGGTTGATAAATAATCTCATCGATCTTAATGCTGGTTGGACCTGAGGGGACAATCCAGTCTATGGTATCCCCGACTTTGTATCCTATCAACGCTGCCGCAATAGGAGAAAAAATCGAAATTAGGTTTTGATTGATATCAGCCTCATGTGGATACACAATCTTTAGCTCAATTTGTTTATTTGATTTCACAAAAGTAATCTTAACTTTTGAATTCATTGTGATTACATCATTCGGCATCTCCTGAGGTTCTACAATTTTTGCTTTTTCCAATTCGCCAGCTAAAGCTTGAGCCTCTTTTTCAGTTATTGAATTGGAGTCTTCAGCTTCGTTAATACTTTTGTAAATTCGTTGATAATCTAACGTGCTTATTGTAATTGCGTTCATAACTTTATTTCTGATAATCTTGCTTGATAAAAAGCGATTTTATTTGTGGTTATTTGTAAAGTTAGAAAGGAATCTTGTCTATATGAATATACTCAATATATTTGAAATATAGGATTCTATAATTTCTTGGGATTTAACTTATGAATCATCAAAACTACATTGATCAAGCTGTTAAACTAGCATATGAAAATGCTGAACAGGGTGGTAAACCTTTTGGAGCCGTAATTGTAAAGGAAGGTATTATAGTTGCCACGGGTATTAATAAGGCTACACAAAGTGGAGATTTAACCTCTCATGCCGAAATCGAAGCGATTCGAGAGGCAGGGTTGGCTGGGAAAGCAGATATGCTGGATGGGGCCACACTTTATGCCAGTGGGCACCCCTGCCCAATGTGCTTATCAGCGATCTATCTGGCTAACATCCAAGAGGTGTATTATACTGGCACATTAGAAGAAGCAGAGGAAGTGGGATTAGGCGTTTCACATATCTATGAAGAGCTTAAAAAAGATACCGATAAGCAATCTATACCCATTCGAAAATTAGCTTCAACACTGGATGTAGATCCGATGGAAAGGTGGAATAATCTTTAGGGTATTTGTGCAATACCGTCCAAGATATGAGATTTGCATGTTATCCTTCCAGTACCTCTATTTTTTCTAAATTACAGTAGTAATATGTACAACTGCCTTTTAGAGGTTTATGTCGATCTATTGGTAACCTTAACTTCAACCTTACTACTTTTTTGGAAACCATGGCTTGGATTTACATTATTATTGCCGGATTATTTGAAATAATATGGGCTATAGGATTAAAATATTCAGAAGGCTTTACCAGGCTTTACCCCAGCATCGGAACAATCATTGCAATGATTGTCAGCTTTTATTTTTTATCGAAGGGGTTGAATATTATTCCAGTTGGTACTGCTTATGCAGTCTGGACTGGTATTGGAGCAGTAGGTACGGCCATATTGGGAATCATCTTATTCAATGAATCCAAAGATTTACTAAGAATCACTTGTATTCTACTCATAATCGTTGGAATAATTGGGCTTAAACTCGTTTCTACAGAATAAACTGTTTAAGACAAGTTCATCCTTAATTTAGGATAAATCTTATAAAACTTATTCACTTATTCAACAACCAAAGGGAAATTTTTGAATAGGTATGAATCAGATGATTAAGATTCTCCTCAATAAAAATAAAGTTCTATGTAACCTAATTAATGCAAATTGATCTAATAACTGATTTACTAAGGATATGAAAACCTCAATTTTACATGCTTGAAAAATCAGTTTTCATATTAGTTATATGTACTATTCTGGGAACACAGATAAAATTTACTTTACCCTATCTTTGGTATTATTCAAACTATCATCATATAGCCAATGAACTATGTGAAAACAGGGAAAATTCTGAAATAGAATGTAATGGGGTATGTCAACTTAAAATTAAGGTACAAGAACAAGAGAAAAATCGTAATAAACCAGCCGCTCCTTCGATACAAGAATACAAGCTAGTTTTATTTTTCTATAGTGATACTTTTTTCAATTCAGGTTCAATCCCATCATTTAGCGGATTCTTCAATTATGTTGACAGGATGAACTCGGTTTGGTCTAAGGAGCCCCCTTCTCCACCTCCTCAAAGAGTACTTGTTTAATTTCTTTTGCAGAGCAAACTATGCTTTTAAAAGTATAGATAAGTTTACTTCTGTTAGAAGTGCTCAGCACATATTCTACGATTTCATTTTCGTTTAAAATTGAAACAAAAGCTCCTTGTAAATTTTGTTTATAAATTGGAGCGAAGGAGAACATTATGAACATTACCAAATTTACTTTAGTAGTAGTTGCATTTCTTTTAACTGCTACAACCTTATTTGCACAACAGGTTATTAAAGGACGTGTTGTGGATCAACAAACCCACCAACCGCTTAGTGGAGTTAACTTACTCATACCTGGATCAAAGATTGGAACCTCAACCAACAATAACGGTTTCTTTGAGCTAAAATCTATCGCGGCAATTTCTCAAATACATGTCAGCCATATCGGCTATGTTAAAAAACGAGTTAACCTAAAGGAATCACAGGGCTTTCTCAATATATTATTACAGCCAGATAACATTGCTTTAAATGAAGTCCACGTTGTTGGCTTTGATACTAACAGAAAGCTCCAAGAGGCTTCTGCGTCTATTGCACTGGTTACCTCTCAAGAATTTGACAGAACTAGCAAGATGAGCCTGCAACCGGTTCTAAATACTATTCCAGGGGTGCAAATGGATCAAAGCAACCTGACAGACGCTCGTATTTCCATAAGGGGTGGAGGCATACGGTCAAACTTCGGGATCAGAAATATAAAGGTATATATTAATGATATCCCGTTGACAGAGGCGGACGGCTTTACGCGTATTGAGGGTCTTGACGTATCTACGTTAGGCCGTGCTGAAATCATTAAGGGGCCAGCATCCAGCATTTACGGTGCCGGGACTGGCGGTGTTATTAATTTCCAAATTGAGAAAGCCCCATACGGACAAAGCAGTGTTGAAGCAAATGGTTTGACTGGCTCCTACGGACTTGGCAGGTTATCAACCACCTTCCGAACTGGAACAGATAGCTTTAACGCATCGATAACAGCTGGTCAACAAATATATGATGGCTATAGAAGGCACAATAGGGATGAACGTAAGTTCTTTACGGGCTCATTGCAGTTTTTCCCTTCCGCGAAACAAAGGTTAACGCTTCTATTAAACCGCTCCAGACAAGAAACCTTGATACCGGGAAATATTAATGCAGAACAACTAAAAAATGATCCACGTCAGGCCAGTGAAGGTAATGTGACTCAACAAGCCGGGAGGTTTCAGACCTGGACAAGAATTGGGGTTGCGCATGAATATAATTTCTCAGATCAAATAAATAATTCAACGAGCCTGTATACTTCATTTTATGATCTGGATCATCCTCTAAGCTTTGCATATCTGAGACAACCATATCAAAGCTACGGCGGGCGCACGCGATTTTCGTTTATTCCCAAGATGGATTTTTTAAAAACAAAATTCACTGTGGGTGCGGAATTTTTAAATGGACGAACCGATGCAAAAAGATTTGCAAATGTTGAAGGAACTGAGGGGAAGCTGATTGTTAACCAGGAATTAGATAATACGCAATATTCTATCTTTTACCAGTCAGAAACCAATATTAGTAACAAAACAACGCTGACAGTTGGTGTAGGCCTGAATGATGTAGAATACGAAGTTATCGACTTCATGAATGCTACTGCAAGTGGTTCTAAAGATTTCGATGCTGAAATTACCCCTCGATTAGCTTTAAGTCATGTGTTCAACGAAATGGTTGCTCTGCGAGTTGGAGTCAGTTTTGGTTTTTCACCACCTACGACTAGTGAGATAAAAGATGCCAATGGGGAAATTCGGGAGGAAGTGCAAGCCGAAAAAGGCGTTAATTATGAGTTAGGAGCTCGGGGAAATATCGCAGGTGGAAACCTCAATTATGATATTGCCCTGTTCTCTTTTCAAATGAAGGATCAATTAATACCGCAATCAGTGAGCCAGAATAATACCATTTTCAATAACGCGGGAAAAACCTCGCGACAAGGTTTAGAGGTCGCCATATCGTACTTCTGGTCGAGCGAAACATCTTCTATCAATACCATACGGCCTTTTATCAGTTATGCATACTCTAATTTCACCTTTGAGGATTATAAAATCCTTAGCCCAATTGGAGAGATAGTTTCGGATTTCTCGGGTAACGATCTAACCGGCATTTCGCCACACGTCCTTTCAGCGGGGATTGATCTTACCACAAAAATGGGGCTATTTCTTAATGCGACATGGTTCTTTAATGACAAAGCTCCTTTAACTGATGGTAATACCGCATATAAAAAAGCGTATTCATTGCTAAATACTAAAGTTGGATTTGAGAAAGAGATCAGAAGTTTCCTAAAGGTAAATCTAACTGCGGGTATTAATAACTTGCTGAATGAAATGTACACTTCTCATGCAGCACTAAATGCGCGATCATTTGGGAATGGACCTCCTGCCTACTTTAACCCCGCGCCTGATCGTAACTTTTTCACGGGCCTTGCAGTGACCTACATATTTTAACCGGACACTATTTTAGTAATGAGAAAATTAACTTTCATACCTGTTTTATTTGTATTACTGGCCGGCTGTTCAAATAACAGTAAAGTGGGCCAAAGTACTCAAAGAATATCAGTGGCCAATAAAACCGCCGATTATTTACAGCTAACAAGTAGGCAAAACGAAAATATCATCGCCTGGTGGGTAGAAACTGATCAAAAGAGTGGAGTAAAGTATGTCTATTTTTCCAGATCTAGAAACTCTAACCTCAACTTTAATAGTAAAAATATCATACCCGCTAGTGAAGGTGTAAATGCTGGCGGTGAACATATGCCTAAACTGGTCATCAAGGCAGATGGAACCTATGTATTAGTATTTGCCATACGGAATAAGGACTCTAACGCTCAGTTTGCCAGTAGTGTACTTTATTCACAATCTTTTGATGAGGGCAAGTCGTGGTCTGAACCTGCATTGATACATACCGATACTGATCAAGATAATAGTCATGGTTTCCCTGACGTAATTTTATTACCAGATGGGGAGGTTGGGGCGATTTGGTTAGATGGACGTCATCATTTGGACCATTCGGTCATCTATTTTTCTAAAACAGATGGAAAACTTGGGTTTGGCGAGGATAAAAGAATTGGTGGCCCAACTTGCCAATGCTGCAAACTTGATATGTATGTGGATAGTGACAAAATACTACATCTCGTTTATCGAGGCTTAAGCCAAAATAATATCAGAGATATTATGCATCTCAAGTCAACTGATAATGGAGCTAGTTTTTCAAAACCTACAAGAATCAGCAAAGATAATTGGAAGATAATGGGATGTCCTCATAATGGCCCCTCTATTACTGAAAGTGATGGCGAACTCTATATAGTCTGGTATACCCAAGGCGGGGAAGAAGGGCTATATTATGCCGCGTCTGAAGACGATGGGGATAGTTTTACTGCTAGAAAAAAGTTGGCTGAATCTGCAATGCATCCATATGTTGGTTCAATTGGTTCTACAACAGTTGCAGTATGGGATGAAAGATACAAGACTGAAGAGAATGTATATAGAAGAATAAAACTTGGCCATATAAGTTCGGAGGGAAAAATATTTATAAATTATATAACTTCTGTTAGTGTCGAAGCTAATGCGCCATACTTATCTAAGTTAACAAATAATGAATCTATTATTAGTTGGACACAAACAACAAACAATGGTCATGAATTATATTTTCAAAGAAAGTCAGAAATTTAGCTTATGGTATGTTCATAATTCTCTTTTGATCTCTTATGGGCTGATATATAGAAATGAGATATTGTCGATGAGAATGACCTACGATTTTGAGATCGCCATCGAGGAGGGCGCCGATATGATTAGAATAGGGCAGGGCATTTTTGGAGAAAGAAAGCTCCCAATACCACAGCTATTCCACAAAAAGTAAACGTTCGAGTTAGATCACCATGAAGTCATAACTTTTCTCCTAATTTTCCTATAAATTGACCAGTGGAGCTTCCGGTCCAGCACTGACTGCCAAATACTATACTCGTAGACGATTTAAAACATAGAAGGATTCTGTTTAGAATCAATATGACCTTGTTTAACATGAATATTATTATTTAACGTCAGCTCGGTTTAAGGAATTGCCAAAATAGTACTTCATTTACTGAATTTAAGGATTTAGGGGTGTTCATTTTTTCACCGATGAAAAAATGAACCAAAAAAATCGCCGGCACTACTTCGCGCGAGGCTTCATAGCACAAGCTGGTGAATTTTTTGTTGCTAAAACCATTTAACTCGATCCGCTGGACTACGCGGACCTCAAACAGAAATGGTTTCTTCACCCTCCGGTTCCACTCTCTTGATCAACAAAAATTTCGAAAGGCCGGGTTTATGGATTTCATATCAACTTCTGCTTATCCCGTTCATGTTATTAACGATCACAGAAATTTCTCTGCGGCGGATGCAAAAATTTGATTAAAAGGTCAGCTAGTAATCCGACTATTGTTAATAGAGCAATTGAGATTAGACCTGCCAAAGAACAACCTAAAATATCTTTCATCGCAGGTTGAATGATATCCCATACGAGGTATAGTCCGACGTTGAGAACCAAATAATAGATTGTAGCAATGCCTCCGGCCAACAAACCAATTATGACGGCCCATAAAATGTCTGTCTATATGGCGCTAAGCATACTTTTAATGACCTTACTGAGCTTATCTTTACTTATTTAAAAAAGCTTCAAATCAATGTATGGAAACTCAGATATTTATTTTGTAGCAATTCTATGCAAGACTATACAATAACAACCTATCCCAATCCGTCCCATCCTCTGGCAGCCCATTGCACCCTATCCCAGCCCATCCCGGGGTATTTTCCCTGATTTGAATTAGTGTTACGTTAGCATCAGTTGTTATTCACAGTGGTGCTATTGCATTACGCTAACCAACGCTACCCCGATGCCTGAAACGCTGGAAAATAAGCCAAACGAAACCCAAGACCGGGACTACGCCACCTGCCTGCAAGAGCTGGAGCAGGGCTTGCCCATCTTTGGCCGCATCAGCGGCACCACCGACGGGCTCAAGCAAGTAGAGAAGGAGCTTCCGTTCAATTTCCGGCAGCCCTTTAATGTGGTGAAAGCTATTTTCAAATTAGAACCCGGGCTGTACTCCCTTCACACCGGCATCGACGAAGATATTGTTATTGGCTTTCGCATTGACGGACCCGGGGAGCAGCCAGATGCTCAAGCTAAAGAAGAATCTGTTGCTAGTAGAACCGCTCCTGAAAACTACTACCAGCAACGGGCCCTCCGGCTGGAAGGCGAGCTGCATGACGGGGACCGCAAGATTCGCCAGCTCGTCGATGAAATCATGGGCCTCAAGCGCCAACTCTCCGAGGACAAAACGGCCACCCTGCTAACCCATCAAAAAGAGCTGGCCGACCTCAAGGAATCCCATCGCAACGAAATTGACCGCCTTAAAGAAATTCAACGAAGTGACCTCAAGGCCCTCGAAAAAGAGCTCGGAGAACTGGAAAAGGTGAAATTCCGCATGGAGATGGAGCAGCGGGCCGGCGGCCGTGATGCCGGCAGTCGCATGCTGGATATGCTCCAGGAGAATGCCCCCATGTTTTTCACCGTGGTTTCTCAGCTGTTTGCTGGTCAAACAGCTCGAAATCAACAATTAAATCAACCGTCTGCCGCCCTTGATATCAGTGAAGAGGAGGCCCAAGCCCTGGCCGAGTCTCTCAAAAACCAACTAGAACCGACCTCTCCCCAACCCCAACAACCTGATGCCCACCTCAACAAAGACAACCATCCCAAAGGTGCCGCGGAGGGGACTCCCCGGCACCTTCCCGCCGACGATAACTCGGAAGATCTCCATGAACTTGAAACACATGCAACCCTGAATGGCATGTTCGGCCCACCCCACACCAACGGCCACACTGAACCAACCATCAGCCTTTAAAAGATCCCGATGAACTCCGGACAACTTACGCTCCTGAAAATGGCCTTGGAATACCTGGCCGACCAGCCCTGCGGCTATGGGTGCTATGCCAAACGCATTAAATCGCAGGTGGCTTTAATGCAGGCTGGCGGGGAGCCGATCACCATGGGCGACTGGGTACGGATGGCAAAGATACTTTCGGTAGAGGCGATAAGCAGGGATATAGGCCCCGCACGCATTGCAAAAACGATATATCCCCTTGTGGATGGATTAGGGCAATACGCTGTTGCGGTATCCCATATCCCTGCCCACCTCGCTTGCAACCAACTGCTGAGTTTTACGGGCACCAGCGTTAGCCCGCAGGTCCGGCGACTGCTCACCGATGTCATCGACGAGCTACAAAAGCTTGTCAAAGCAAATCGGTAACTTATCCCCCTTTGCCATGTCGAATGTTAAAACGCAAGCAATAACCAACCTCCGGGACAACATCTACGATGAAGTATCCCGACCCGGGGTGACCAGCTTTACCCGGTCCGGGCGGTTTGCAGGTGTATTCATTAGTCTGGGAAATGTCGATTCCAGACGAGCCAAGCACCTGCACAAAGTCATTAAGCATAATCCTCAGTATGGCATACAACTCCTAATCCAAAGGGTTACCGTAAACAATTGAGTAGCAGCTACCCCACTATACCGATTTCCCGCAACGCAGTCACGACCCATGGTTCAGTGATGAGCAATAAGGCGGTAGTAGGCTCCCCCCGTGGAGATGCTGCCGCCTCTATTATTGCCCACCGGCGACGTTACCCGGGAATCGAAGGCGTGCTGGAACTGGCTTCTCAGCTGGTCACCACCTACACCGGTCGTGAGGACATTCGTAGCCTTGCTCTGAAAATTACCCGCCGGGTTCCCAGGAATATACGTACGGGGCTGCCTGACCTGCGCAATGTAGACCAAATTGCCGCGGCTATTTACAAGTGGATAACAAGCAACATCAACTACGTTCGCGACCCATGGAATATCGAGCGGATCCAGTCGCCGGACGTGACCATTCGGCAAAAAGCCGGAGATTGTGACGATCACGCGATCTTGTCGGCGGCCCTGCTGCAAAGCCTGGGTATCCAAACGGGTTTTCGTATTGTCAGCCGCACCGGACGCAGCTATGATCACATTTATACGGTCTTTCGATCCCCAGAAGGGTGGAAATCCTTTGATACGACTGTTGCCAAATATCCCGGGTTCGGGTTTGATGAGCGACTGATCAAAAAGTCCAAGCACCTGCCCAACCGGATGCCAGATGGCTTAGGTATCGACCCGATTACCCTGACGGCGGCTGCCACGACGGCCCTAAAAACGGGAGCCGCTATGAAACCCCTGTTTTCCAAGTGGTTTGGCGCCAAAGATAAAGGCGAGCGCATCCAACGCGGGCAATGGCGGGACTACCTGATGGCGCGAGGGGTCCGCTCGGATGTGATATCCTTTTCCCAAAAGGATAACGCCATCCTCCAGCAATACGCCCAAGTTATCCAAGAGCATGGGCAACCGGCCATCGATTACTTGAACCGGTTCGGAAGCCTGGACAGCAGCTTTCTGGCCAGCCAACAACAATCCCAACACAAAAAATGGCTCCTGTATGGCGGACTCTCGGCCGGGCTCCTTACGCTTGGCGGAATCAGCTACTGGGCCTTAAACCACTGATAATTTTATGAGTAGCTCTTATCTACGCCCCCTAGCCATAGAAATGGGAGACGATCAACTGGTCATCTCCTTTAATCAGACATCACCTAGTGGATTAGAAGGCTGGGAGGAGAATGATCCCTGCCGGTATGCCAACCAGAGTTGTAAGGGCAAGATGTTCGGAAAGCTCAAAAGCTGCCGCCGGCAACGAGAAAAATCCCAGGCGCTCTGCAAGGCACACGATCGCAAGCTTGCCGAGACCAAAAAGATGGAGCAGGAAAAACAGCTGCTATTGACGGCCCTACAGCATAACGTGACCGATACTGCTGCCAAACAGCAAACGGCCAGCACCGCCATGATTGCGGGTGCCGCCATTGGCGGGGTAGCCATCTTGGGGGCTCTAGTCTCTCGGGTCGCCAAAAAGAAAAAAGCCAAATCCAAAACAGCTTAAGCCCCTCCCTATGAACAGCAGTTCCTACGACCAGTTAGATTTCTTGCAAACAACCCGGCCGTTTAACTACAGCTTAACCAATCCCTTGCTTCCCCCAGTGCAATCATCTGCCTCCTCGAAGAAAACCAAGTTTGGCAGTGTCCTTGATGATCTGTCCAGTTTTCTGACGACTGCGGCGGATACCGCCGTTACCGTGGATGGGATTATCAATGGCGGGAAACCCCAATCTGGGGGCCATAGCCTGACGCCCGAGCAACAGATGGCGCTGATGCAATCCCAAAAGTCGGGCGGAAATATGACCTCCTTCCTGCTCATTGGCGGCGTTGTCGTCGTAGGCGGAGCTGTTATGTACACACTGTTAAAAAAGAAGTCTTGATATGACAGAAGCCATCCAAACAACAACCCATCCCGTTGGGATTTCTCACTTTATCGATGGGCATATCCCTAATGGACGGTATCCCAATCCAACGACCTCGCAAGAGACCGTGTATCTGCAACCCACCGTCCAGTTGCAAGAAGTAGCGAAGGGTGCGGAGATAACGGATCAACCCAAACAAACCCTCTGCGGGCGCCTGGCCGAAGAGGATCCCACCAAAGGAATTCGCGCGTGGTTTAACCAGAACAAAGCTACGCTGGGATGGATCGCTGGTGGATACTTGGCGCTGCGAATCATAACCAGAAAGAGGTAACCAGTGAGCCATTCTATATATACCGGAACCGGGTTAGGCTCCCCAGCCATATCCGGCAACATCATAAGCTCGGAGGCCGGAGAGCTGCGCATCATCGGACGACACCCTGAGCGCGGGCTGCCGAAATCCGGAGTACCCTTTTCGGTGGATGTGGAAGTGGATATCTATCGCACGTTTTGGAACTCGTTCCTTTTTGTCGTCTGCCCGGACGTGGTTGTCGCAGCGCTGGATCCCCAGTCCAGACAAGTCTTAGCTATTTCACGCATCGTTACCAGCATGTGGGACGGCTGTCGCGGTCAAGCTCGACTGGTTTTCGGGCGCTCATTTCGGCCGGACAGAAACCATCCTGTCATTTTTGAGCTTCACTACAGCAACGTTACCGAAGCGAATGTCTCTCAAGCTACGCCGCTGGCCTCCTCGAAGGTGATGACGTTAGATCTGGATATCGAGCAAGGTCAGCAAAGTGGCGTGTACGCCCAGCCCACCGAGTCCTGGTATGAAATCAACCTGCCGGACCCCCAGGGTGCACTAAGCGGGGTCAATAGCACGCTTTCCAAGGTATTATGGCTGATCGGCCTCGGGGCCGGAGCCTACTTCCTGGCTCCCCTCATGCCCGGACTTCGAGACAGCGTAAAGCAGTTGGCCGGGCGCAACAAGAAACAAAAGGAGCAGCCCAATGGATGAGCTTATTGAAGGCCGAGACTACCAGATCGTTGATGACGGGATGGGCAACCTCAGCAGTTACCTACGCCAGACCAGTCGCAATGCATTCAAGAAAGCCATCGGCCTTGCCGACCGCGCCCTGAGCGGTCGAAAAGGACAAGCTGTTACTACAGCCCTTGTCTTGGCAGATCTCACTAAAGACAGGCGCTCTTTCCAGCAGATATTCAACCGAAACGCCGATGTCATCAACCAGTACTTCGAGCACGTAGATCTGCAGGCAGTAAGCGATATGATTGGACTCCAGGACTCGGTCGCTAAAAGCAAAACTGTGTCTATAATCAAACATGCAGGTATTTTTTCAGTCGGTATTGCCATTGGTGTTGCCGGCCTCTCCTTATATAACAGGAAACGATCTTCAAAATGATACTCAAAATAGGCGACAAAGGTCCCCAGGTGATGCACCTGCAATCAGCACTGAAAGCTTTGGGTATTGGGCTTCCCAAATATGGCGTCGATGGGATATTTGGTCCAGAAACGCAGGCAGCCGTCAAGCAAGCCCAGCAACAACTGGGACTCCCGACCAGCGGAACAGCTGACGAGGTATTATTAAGCAGGCTCGGTATTAACCAGCATTCTCTTCAGGTAACTCCGAAAAGCACTTTGCCCAAAACAGCACTCCTTGCACTAGGGATCATCGCCATTATTGGAATTGGAATCGCAATTAAACAAACCAGACAGAAGTAATATGGAATCCATGACTGCCCAGCAGCTTGCAAAACTGAATATCAAAGGCATAACAATAGTCCAACCCTACGGGCGACTGCTCGGCGAACCCGAGAAGAATGCCGTTATTTTTATCTGGGGCGAAAAAGGCTCCGGAAAATCCACGATGAGCCTGGGACTGGCCGATGCCTTAGCCGAACATGGCCGTATCGAATATATCCCCGCCGAAGAGCATTTTGGGAAAACGCTAGTCGACCGCGTCAAGCGACTCGGAGCCACCCACCGGAACCTGAATTTTACCAAATGGAAATCAATTCAGGCCCTCAAAGAAATTCTGCTTAAAAACCGGTCCTTCGCCTGCATCTTGGATTCCATTTCAGTGATTGATGCCAACGCGAAGGAAACGGTCGAGCTAGCCCAATGGTGTCGCGAAAACGGGATCATGTTTGTCATGGTCTCCCATGCCACCAAGGACGGGCAGTACAAAGGCAACACCAGCATCGCCCATGAGTGTGACATCGAGATTAAAGTCACCAAAGAAGGCGGGGCTGAAACCGAAAAGAACCGCTACCGCGAACTTACCGCTATCGCCGTGCCCTTTTCAGCGGAAGACCGCGAGGTGGCACCGGCTAATCCTGCCACTAAAGAAAAAAGCGAATCGGACACCCGAGAAAATCCCGTAGATACTCCTTTTAAGATTACCCTCAAAGAGATCGACAAGCTCCACAAGATTCGATCCTGGAAACGCATCAACTCCATGTTTGGAAGCAAAATGCCATGTTACGCGCCCAAGCATTCCGGGGAATCTGAAAACGCCCACCTGTCTATCCGATACACAGCCGACTATCCCAAGAAGCGGTACATCATGGACTTACTGCTGGACGGCCATCTGGAATATCAAGCATGCACGGAAGGCAAAGGGGGCGGGCTAAAAGCGTGCTGGAAAAAGTTAGTCAACAAATATGGCGACCTGGAAATACGGATTTACAAACAAGACCACGCCAAAGTCGTGCTAGGCGCTAGAGAGTACAAACGCCAGGAACGCGCGCTTGGGAAAGAGGAGAAATCTACTGCGACCAACTCACCTACGCCAAAGACCAAGAAGAAACCAGCTACTAAACCCAAGCCAGCTTCTACTAAACAAGAAAAAACGTCGTCGAAAGAACAACCGACGACGAAGAATATTTCATCTAACGAAAAACCTCAGCAGCAGGTAGACATTGAAGCGGCCAAAGCAAGTCAGGCTAAGCTGGACGCCTTCCTAACCAACCTATTAGGCTAACCCCATGCGAGACAATCCGACTGTTACTCCTTTTGAAGAAATTACAACTGAGGACTACCCCGGCATTTTTGGCGATTTTGATGGGGACGGGATCCCCAATGCTGACGACCCCAACCCACAACTGGCTGGCGACATCGATACCGTCGAAGAGACCAAGCTTACCGACGAAATCAAACAGCTGATCGACTTACGAGGCGACTACCAGCAGGCTTTGGACGAGGTAACCAACAAACTCAAAGAGTCGCATCCGAAAGCCACCATAAAGGGCCGTGTAAAATCTCCGTACTCGGTCATCAACAAATTGCGTCGCAAGCGCATTAAAACCGATATCAAGCAGGCTAATGCAGATGAGCTCTATACCCAAGGCCTAACCGATATGGCGGGGTGCATGATCGTGCTATCTGGGCAAGAGGATCTGGACCAGGTGGTAAAACAAATTGCATCAGGAGCAATCGGAGAAGTATTTGAACATGAAGATAAATACGCCGAACCCGTTGGTGGCTACCGAGCGCACCATTTTATCGTGATGGCTGGCACCGCCGGTGATATTCCCGTCGAAATTCAGGTAAAAACCCAGCGGATGGCACAAATCGCAACTGCCGCCCACACCCCGTACAAAAATGGCAAGCTCAATACCCAGCGAATGAACCAGCTCACTGACCTGGCTTGGCAAGCTGATCAAGGTGATGAGCAGGCAGCCAGTAGTATCGACTCCCTCCTTGGAAATCCAGAAAAACTGACCAGCGAATTGACGACCCGTGAGAATCCTTCGAGCGACCTGCAACAGCTCCAGGAGTTATTCACTGAAACCGTAAAGAAACTGGCCCTGGCCTTTTCGCTTGATAAGTTTCCCACAGAGCATCGCGAGCAAGCCTTGGAACTGTTTCGGGGGCACGGGCAAGTCATCGGTGTCGATTTTAACCAGATTTTCTCGGCGGCCCAACAGGAAGCAAAAAAACCTGAAAAAGAAGACGATCAATCATACCAACCTTCCGGAGATCGGCCGGGAGAAGCGGGATTTGGAAGCCGTTTTTCCGGCATCAATCTGAAGAATTTTGAGCCTGTCAAACTATCGAAGTCCGAACGCCGGAAAGCCAACGAGGCGGCACTGGCCGTCTTGGAAAAAGAGGACCGCGCGATTACCGAATCGGACCTGGATCTACTCCGACAATACACCGGCGCCGGCGGGCTCGGATATGGCGAAGACGCAACCGGAACTGAGCGTGGCCTGCTCAACGAACATTACACCTCCTACCCGTTGGTGAAACTCATCTGGGATAAACTCGGAGCCATGGGCGTGGATGGTGGCAACATTTTAGAGCCAGGGGCAGGCGTCGGCAATTTTGCAGGCTTTCTTCCCAACCGTGATGCTTATCGCATGCTGATGGTTGAACGGTCTGCAGTAAGCTCCCGCATTGCGGGGCTGTTATACCCGAGCCAGCTGGTCCGGCACGAAAACTTTGCCCAGACCGAACTGTCGCTATATAATCTGACCGGCGCCATAGGCAATGTCCCCTTTGGCGATATCAAAATTCACACCCAGCGCGACCCGCTGGCTTCCCTAAATCCACGCATCCATGATTACTTTATCCTAAAATCCCTGGACGCCCTTCAGCCCGGCGGATTTTTAGCCGTGATTACTTCGGTCGGTACCATGGACAAGAAGGATCCGGCCATCCGACAGGCCATGGTCCAGCGGGCCCGATTTGTAGGTGCTTACCGGTTGCCCTCGACCGCATTCAAGGACAATGCCGATACGCTGGTCACGACGGATCTCATCCTGTTTCAGAAATATCCCGATGTTGACGGGGAAACCCATCCTGACGTAAGCAGTGGATTAAACCAGCTGTTTGCCTATGAGGAACTGGCTGTCAGTATCACTGAACATAACGGCGAATCCTACGGGGCCTATTATAACCCCTATTATCAGAAATATCCCCAACAGGTATTAGGTGAGCATATTCAAGGGCATGACATGCAATTCCTGACCCGCATGGGCGTAAAAGGTCAAGTTGATGAGGCTTTGACCGGTAAGGTTCTTGGAGATGGTCTTCGCTTCCCATACCCGCTTCCAGGGAAGATGCCGTTCTACCGGATCCCCGATGAGGGCGTGCGGCTGGAGACGACCCGCGACTACCACGCCGGAAATATTGTCTGGCACGGGAAGAAATTCTACGAAAAACAGCGCCACTATTTTAAACCCGTTGCTGTAGGAAGCGCCGACAAAGCAGGCGAAGGGTTACGTGCCAAGATCAGCTCAGCTTGCCAGATGCTGGACAAATACGATGATTTCGTCACGGCGCTGGCTCAAGACAGCAAGCAAAAAGAGCCGCTCCGCGGAGAGTTTAAAGAGTTACTCACGAGCCATATCGACGCCTACGGCATTCCCGATGAAGACGAGGATATCCGCGAGATATTCCGCTACGACAACCGGTTGTATAAGCTTACGACCTTTGCGAAGCGCGATCCTATTAGCGGCCAGCTCGTATATGCCGATATCATTGATGCGGACTCCCTATTTAACCGCAACTACGTACCGGCGGTTTCCGACTCCGATGACCTGGCCGAAATTGCCATGTACGGTCGCTCCATCAGCGAAGAGCTGTCGCTTGATTTCTACGGGTCCACCTACAAAGGCGGGACCGCCAGTCGTGCCGAGCTGCTAAAAGCCATTACCCGGCACCCGGATTTCTTCTATAGTCCTGAGTCCAACCGCTATGAGTTTCGTTATCAGTACCTGTCCGGCAATGTCCGGCGCAAGCTGGAGCTGGCCGAAGACAACCAGCTGGAGAAAAATATTGAGGCCTTGAAGGCCGTCCTCCCTGAGTGGATTGATGCCTACAGCATCACCGTAGATCCCCGCCACATTTTCACCTACTTGCCCACAAAAGTGCTTACCCAGTGGATAAAAGATGAGCTGGGCTACCGGGATGTACATATTGGGCTCGTCAAAGATAAAGCCGACCTCGGCAACCGGTTCTATATGAAGCTCCGCAAAGGCGGGCGATACATCAAAAATGGCGAGGAAACGGCCGACGACTGGAACCAAGGTTGGGGCGAGACGCCGTTTAGCAAGATTATTAATAACTATATTCAAGATTCCAGTTTCCCGCTCGTCTTCTACGATGAGGACGACAACGTGCTCCCGAATATGACGCTTAAACGAGCCGAGCAAACCGGCCAGCAAGCGCTTATCGAACGGGCCCGCGCCAAACAGCGCACCCATAACGACCAGATGCTCACGCGCGTGCCCCAAAAATTCAACCAGTGGGTCCGTACCAAAGCCTCTACGGAAATCCGCGAGCTCATCGAGCAGGCCTACAACCACGAGTACAATGCTCATATCAACCCGCAATTCGATGGGAGTACCCTTCGCGTGCGCGGCATGTCCGACACCTTCTACGGCGTCAAAGACTTTGCAGTATACAAACACAACCGCGCGGTCGCCGAGAAGCTGGTCTGGAACGGGCGCGGAGCCAACTGCCACGACGTGGGCGCTGGTAAGACGCTCTCGGCTATCATCACTTCCCAGATTCTCCTGCAACAGGGAGCCTGCAACAAGCCCATGTTTGTTGTGCCTGGCAAAGTACAGGAAAAGTGGGTTGAGGAATATGCCATGCTGTTCCCCGAAGCTAAAATCCTCAACATGAAAATGACGGGCTCCGAACGCCACAAGGAACTCACTATGGCCCAGCTTTACCACTGGGATGCGATCTTCATCGCTGACCACGCCTTCAAGAGCCTGCCATTGTCCCCGGCGGTCCAACAGCAAATGTATTCTGAGCGCGTGGAATACTTCGATCAAATGATTGATAGTTTCGACGAGCTCATCGAAGAAGATGATGCCCTCAGCTCCACGGCCAAAAAGTCGATGGTCACGCGCCTAGAGAAGATGAAAGAAGAGTGGGAAGCCAAGCTGCGCAACGTAGCCAGTGCCAAACGCCTGGATACCGATATCTTTTTTGACGAGCTCGGCGTGGACGCCCTCTTCTTTGACGAAGCACACTTCTACAAAAATGCACTGGGCAGCGCCAAAGCCGCTAAACTGGGCATCGCCGTAAACAAACCCTCTCAGAGAGCCGAAGACGCCCTCCAAAAAACGAAGTGGCTGTTTTCAAAAGTAGGTTTTAAAAATGTCTTTGTACTGACCGCTACCCCGGTCGTCAATTCTCCGGTAGAGGTATGGCACATGCTCAACCTCTGTGCTCCGGACCTGCTCGAAAAATACCAGATTGCCAACCTCGATAACTTCATCAACCAGTTTGTCCGCGAGGAAGAAAAAATCGTCAAAAAGACCAACGGGGAGTACCGGACCGAGCGCGTAGTGGCCGGTTATTACAACCTGCCTGAAATGAGGGCCATCATTGATGAAGTCATGGACATCAAAAGCTATGACCAGCTAGTGGGATTCTACGAGAAGTTTCCGGACTACCTCCGGGATAAATCAGGCGAAATTGTAACCGACAAAGATGGTGATCCCCAAGCGCTAAAGCCGAGATTTAAGCGCCCCGAATCCGAGACTAAACAGCAGGTTATTGAACCCAGCGAAATCCACAAATTGTTATTCGACGATATTATCCTCCGGGCGGACAACATCCTGGACTGCATGCGCCAGCGCGGATGTCAGACCAAAGACAATTTCCTGGTGATTACCGGTGATGGCAGCAAGATTGCGACCGACCTGCGCGTCTATGACAGTAGTTTCGCGGGTGTAGATGGGAGGTTCCTGAAGCTCGGAGCCCTGGTCGATAACGTTGCGGTAAGTTACGCCTACCGCGAAAATCCTGCTCCAAGCAGGGTACCTGAAAGTATTTATGGCGATTACTTTTCAAAAGTATCCCCCGTAAGAGAAAACCCGAACCCATACCATGGCCAGTCCCGCCCCAAACTTATTAAGGAGCTCAAATCCCTGGGATACTTCGAGGAAGTAGCCCGTGAAATAGAAGCCACCGAAGGCGACCTCCACGCGGTACCGGTAGGCAAGCAGTTCCTATTGAATAAAATCGAGAAGCAGCGCGAAAAGCTCTCGGGTGGCAGTGACCAACTGGAAGAAACCTTCGACCGAGCGGTGTTGATTGTCGAGGCTCTGTATGGGGACCGCGAAAACCCGACTGCCCGAACCTTCCGCAATCAAATCATCTTCTGCGACTGGATCTCGGTAGAAGGACAAAAAGGCGGCAGTTATCACCAGCTGATTAAGGAGGAATTAGTAAAAAAAGGTATTCCGGCCATCGAAATCGCCATTATTAACGGCTCGATTATTGGTACAGATTCTAAAGGAGAAGACTATTTTGTCTCTTCCTCTGATGACAAAGAAGCCCTTAAAAAACAGGTGCAGGACGATTTTAACCTCGGCAAATACCGCGTGCTTATTGGCAATCAATCCATTGCCGAAGGGATGAACCTGCAAAAATGGACCACCGATCTACATCATATGGACGTGCCCTACACGCCCTCGCAAATTCAGCAGCGCAACGGGCGCGGGCTCCGGCAGGGCAACCAGCACGGAAAGGTCAATATTCATTTCTACCTGATGAAAGACTCTTTCGATCAGTACCGCCTGGAGCTGGTCAGCAAGAAACAAAGCTGGATTGATGAGCTTTTCTTTGGCGACGGCCGGGAAACCTCGGCCGACTCGGACGGAGAGTCCCTGGAATACGAGCAGATGGTGGCCGCCACCAATTCCGATCCCCGAGTCAAAGAATTCTTCCAATCCAAAGCCCAAACCAAGGTGCTGAAGGCTCGCATTGATTCATTACTTAGCGAGACCCAGCGACTGGAGTCCTCCCTGGCGCAAGCAAGCGGGGACGTAACCAAACGCTCCGAGCGTATGGAGTCCGCTATTGCCCGAGAGCAATCCCTTATTGATTCGGAGCTGCCGGCATCGGCCCAACAGGCCCTCGGCGAAGGATACATCCGCATCGGCTGGCTGGATTACAGCGGAGAGGTTGGGACCATCGAAAACAACCTCTCCTCCGAAGGTAAGCGCATCCCCCGATTCCGCCACGAGCTTACCTTGGAAGTGCCGAAAAATAATGCGAACGGACGGGTGCTGTTTAACCTTATCCCTGACCCGAACGCTCCGAGCAGTAGTTTCTACAACAAGATTAAGTGGAGCTCAATTAAACAGATGGCGGGTGACCAGCTGAACGGGCAATTTGGCTGGAGCATGAATGAGTCGGTTCAATCGGGCCGTAGCTTGGCGGGCAACAAAGGCAATATCATCGCCGATGAATCTGACTTTTACCATCACTACGGAATTGATATTGAGGAAGAAAAAGCCAAAACTAGCCCGGACGGCAGCGAAGTAACCTACGATCAGATCAAGCAACAGCTCGGCATGTACAGCACCGAGCGTTGGCTGCCGATCATCCGAAGCAAACTGGCCGAACTCTTCCTGGCCTTGGAACAAGGGTGGCAACAATCAGCAGATGCCCGTATTCAGCAGATTACCTCCGAGCTGAAACGCTCGGAGAAAACCTTGCGGGAACTGGAGGCTACCCACCAGCAAACCCAAAAAGAATTGGAGCAGGCTCAATTGGACCTCTCCTCCAACCAAAACACCGTAACCAAACTGCAAGATGTGGTCAACGAGCTGGTCAAGACCAAATTTTCCGACCGCTCGGAGCTCTACCAGGAACTCAACCGCATTGCGCCCACCTATGGGGTAAAAGGAACCGTTCGCGTCCGTGAGGTCGGTATTTATCGCGACCAACCGGCGGGGGATGATATTCGTCCCAACCGTTCTACCGGCCCAAAGAAAAAGCAACCCTTGGACAAACTCCCATCGCCGTTAAAAACATTGTACGGCCAGCCATTGGTCTACGCTGGCACCGTCGGTGAACTAGAATTCATCGACGCTAAGGGATTTATGCAGCGCATCGACTCGGAGGATGAGGATCTGGCGATGATTATCGACGCCGAAGGCACAACGCTGTTTGCCTTTCCGACCACCTGCATGAAACTGATCAAAGGGGCCTACGCCAGCGGCGAGGCCGAACAAATGTATGAGGAGTTCCACCATTTCCCGGCCGACGGCTACGACTACGAGCTGTTTCCACCGGTCGGCACCGAGCTGGTTACCATCGGTCACGCCGAACGCATCATGTACAGTAGCGACAAAGTGATCTACTCCGGCGACCAGAAAGGAGACGACCATCACTATTACCACTATTTCGACGACGGGAAGCGTCCTGTATTCTCCTATGGGGACGTGTATATCGTCACCAACCTGAATATTGACGGCCGAGGCATCCTTAATTAACCCTTACCGAACCGACTTATGACCCAACGAATATTTGCAAAAAATCCAACTCACTTGGATGTAATCGAAAACCCAACAACCCCAAAACCTGCAACTATGGCAAAACAACTAACAACCGAAAAAGCTGTCAGCGAATTTAAGCAGCAGCTTATCACTGCCGGATATATTGTGGGCGGCCAGGCAATTGGTGCGCAGCTTAACGGGCTGGCCGTACCCGCTATCCTTGGCGGAAGCTCGGCTACCGTCCAGCAAGCGGCCCGCGTTGGCCTCCCGCTCACCCTCGGCATGGCCTTTACCATGTTCACCAAAAACAAACACCTTCGCGGTCTGGCCATGGGGCTCGGCGTGCAAGGCGTAATGGAACTGATCAAGTTCGTCATGCCCGACTGGACCCCCTCCCAGGGCCTGATGGAAGGCAGCGAGTACCTGTGGAATGAGCAGAACCTATCCCCTGAGCCAGCGCCACCGGTCCAGTTACCAAAAGAAACCGGCCACGTCTCTCAAATCGAAACCCTGTTTGAAGATACCGTGGAGGTGTAACTGGCATACCATTCTTCTCATAGCTCTTACTGGCCAAGGGACTGCCTGCGGGAACAAGCAGTAGGCCACAACGGCCCCACCTACAACCCTTTTAACAAATAACAAGCTATGAGCAACCAAATTTCTAAAAAAGCTATTGTCCCCGCCAGCGCGCGCATCAAAACTTATTTTGATACCCAGCAAGTCACCCAAAACGGCGCTGTCGTCAACTTCTTTCCGGCAAACTCGACCCGTAAAATCACCCGTAATAACTACGTCGGTAATCCCTTTCCGGGTGAGTTAAAAAGACGTGTCTTAGCTCTCTCTTTCGAGGTGACCAAACAGTTCATCGAGGACGATGAGGCCAACGGCATCGATGCCCGCGGGATCGTCAACTCCCTGAAAGATGCCGGTGTCATTTTGCAGGCCGATAATGACAACAAAGAGTTCCTGCGGGTGCCGATCTCCAAGCATTCCAACTTTTCGGGAACCGGCATGCATATGGTCGCCGGTACGGCCAATACCGTAGATGCCCCGGTGGTCTTCAAGCGCATTGCCTCCCTGAAATCAGCGGACGAGTACCGCCTGGCCGACCCCTTTGATCTGGCGGTCAATCAGACCCTGTCCCTGTCGGTCCACTTTGAGGATGCCTCGGTGTTCCCGAGTGACGAAAATTGGACGACCTCAGGCCAGGGCCTACTGTACCTGCGAGCCAGCATCGTCGTGGCTGAAATGAAGCCCGAAAAATAATCCCTAGATCCGGCAGCGGCCATCGGGCCGTTGCCGGCTTTTTATTGACCTAACTCCTAGCTGACCAATATGAAAATTGTAACCAATTTTATTCCACCTACCGAGTCTACGCCCTTTAATCCGGCCAAAGCCATTGAAATCCCAGCTGGCGGCACCGGCCATATCATGATGAATGGCATGGGCGGGGAAAGTTTCGGCGTCCGAAAAGTATTGCCCTATGCCGCTGACATGAACAAGGTATTTGTTTCGGCTCGACTTAATGAAGACTTGTATCTGTTTCGCGACCTCCAATTATCGGTTGTTCATCAGCTGTTCCGCCGTATTGATGGTCTGTTAGCCCCGTTCATCATTCAAAAAAGTAACAGCCTGGTCTTCGAGCTGACCAACACCCACAACGCGGCCCAGACGGTGAACATCCAGCTGGTTGGCTACGATCATTATAGCCTGACCAAACTGATAAACATCTACTCTGAAATTGGCAGTCCGATGCCACAGCCCCGTTTCCTCTACGGACAAGCCACGCTGGCGGCTGGAGCGGTCAATATCGATATGGGCGTCAAAACCAAAAGCATTGACGTGGAGGCCCGGCGGGTGGCCATGAGCAGTGACCGACCCGGTGATATTACCGCCAGCCTGAAAGTCTATAATACGACCATCCGCAACGAAGTGTATCTGGAGCAGATTAACGATGAGTTCGGCCAGTTCTATGCCAACGTCCCCTTTATCATTGGCTCCAACATGCCGTTTCAGGTGTATGCGTCCAACAAAGGCCCCTCTCAGGCCAACGTAAGTTTTCTGTGTGAAGCCTACGTGGTTCAGCAGTCTGAACCGAATCCACTGGAGGTGTAACGTTATGTGGAATAGCCTCATTCAGGCCCTCTGCGAGCTCACCCAGAAAATGGACGCCCTGCTGTTAGAACTCCGAGGTAGTACTACCTCGATGGCTTCGCAACAAGGCAGACGGATTGGAACATCGATTTCACCGGTCTTGAAACAAGCTGCCGACCCCGTAAAGCTGGTTAACCCAAATCCCATGCGCCTTGGCGTCATCATCCAAAATAGCAGCGACGGGGAATTCATGATCGCCCTGGACGAGAATCGCATCGACGAGCGCTATTACACCTTCCGGCTGAAGCCGGGCGAAACCCTGCACATGGACGAGCGCCACTTCAAGGAACTCTACAAGGGCGGCATGATGGGGCTCTGGGATGAGGCTACAGGTGCCGGAGAAACCTCAAAAGCCCTCGTAACCGAACTCTTCTGGAGTAGGTAGCATGAGCGAGATCACCGGTAAACAATTTCGTGAGGCTTTTAAAATGCGCGTCGTAAGTGGCATGCTGGTGGGCGGATCCATTCAGATTAGCTGGGCCACCGGGGAGAAGTCCTCGAGCCAGCTGGATTGGGGCTATGACCCCTCGGTGCCGTTTACCACCCCGGAATACCACAGGGAGCCTCCGGATATGGTGCGCTATCACACCCTGCCATTTCCAAAGACGCTGACCGACACCGAGCATTTTTTCCGGGTGCGATCGCGAACCGCTTCCGGCAGGACCGGGGAGAGCCCCGTCTATTCGGTGATTGTCCCCGAAAAACTGCGAACCCTGCTGGCCGGGAAGATGCTTGCCCCGTTTGCGTGGCTGAACGTCACGCCCGCAGGGGAAAAGCAGGAAGGCACAAGCAATTACCGGGCGCAACTGCTCTCAGTCAGCACCGAGCCCGAATGGGTCGGGAGCCCCGCGCTGGCCCTTCAGCTCGGCCCGGCCGCAGCCCCGGATCAAACCAGACCTATCGAATCAAAAAATATATCCACCGCTAATACCATCACCATTACATGAGAACTATTGCCAGCGAATTATCTATTGGAAAAACAGGAAAAGGCCTCGATATGTATTGCAGCGTGGGGCTTTCCGGGCAGACCCTGTACCGCATGAAATGCGAAAGCCTGGTCGGCCATTTTGTCCAGTCTCTCTATCATCAGATGTCCGGGCGCTATGATCTTCCCCGTTATGATTTTAATTATGGGTACCAGCCCACCGCCATTACCAGCGTAACCTATGTGGGCAGCGACGAGAACATACGGGTAGGATTAAATGGAGGGCCTAATATTTGGAGCTCCGATGCTTCCGTCATCCTGCTGCTTGGCCTCGAGGGGATACCGGAACTCAATGGAATCTGGCACCAGGGTGAGGACCCCAGGAATCCCGAAGGGTTAACTGTTATTCGCCGGGACTACGAGTATTTTGATATCATCGGGGCCGGCACGCTGTATCCGGGCAGAACCACCGGCACCGGGTGGGTCTGTGACGGGATCTACAGCCCGCAAACCTTCAACCAACACGCCCCCGGCCGGTATTGGAATCCGGTCATCGGCGATAGCACCGACCCGGTGAAGGCCTCTGATTTGGTCCTGAAAGGGGCCCTGAAGGCGGGGTTTTTTCTGGGCGGGACCACGATTGCTCCCCTGATCACCGACCAGCAAAGCTCCAAGTTCAACCTGTCCCGAAGCTTTACCAACCAGCGGGGATCCTCGGTTGAGGTCACCGAAATCGGTATTGAAACAGGGTTTGACGGACATGAAAAATACACGCTGATGGCCCGTGACCTACTCGGCGCTCCCCTGACGCTGGCCGACGGGAAGACGCTGACCCTGGACTATGAGGTGCGTACCGACATCGAGAATTTCTCCCAGGACACTCTTGCCAACGGAACCAACGGCGGGTTTGTCGAAAAGTTTCTTTCCTATGTTCGGGCCAATGCCGCCCATGACAGTAACGGGTGGTATGAGCAGTACTACCGGCTGTTGGTGTCCTTCGGAGGGGGATGGTGCAAGGCAGGGGAGCATGATGAGTCCTCCTTTGGGTGGGAATACGGCATTCGCCTGGGCAGCTCCAATAAGTTCGTTTCCATGACCGACAACAGTCTGGCCCCGGCCGACGACACCGACAATGGGTACTCCCAGGGGGATACCGATGGCACGCTGTTTTACCATGGCACCAGTATCGGGGAACTGGCCATTGATGACCTGGCGAACCAGGCCTGGTTTCCTATTGAACGGATTGTGGAAAACCGGGGAAGCGTGGCGCTGCCCGTCCGGGAGATTGGGCTTTTTGCCAATGGCGCCAAAAGTATGGTCAATCCGAGCCCGGTCCTTATCGCCCGAACGGCCTTGGATGCGGGCGAGGAGTTTACCATTCAACCCGGGGAGATGATCAAGATCATCTACAGCGTAAAAGCGGTGATCTGATGAGTAGCCCGCTCTCGATATCGGTGGAGTTAACCTACGTGCGCCTCCGGGGGCTGATGGGATATTTCCAGGCAACCTCTAAAAAGTACGGCCTGCCGCTCGCACTGCTGTTGGCGGTGGCCTCCCGCGAGAGCCGGATGGGGCTTGCCCTTTCGGCCGATGGCACCGGCGACCGGGGTCATGGGATCGGGGTTATGCAGATCGACAAGCGCTACCATCCCGGCTTTACCCGGGCCCATGACCCGTTCGACCACCAGGCCAACATTGACTACGGTGGTCGCTACCTGGGGGTGCTCTTGCGTGACTTTGGCGGAGATATCCTCCAAGCAGTTGCAGCCTATAACGCGGGACCAGCCAATGTCCGAAAGGCAGTCCACACTGGCCTCCCGCCGGATGTGGTTACCACCGGCGGGGACTACGCTAGTGATATCCAAAAGCGAGCGAACCTGATACGTAGATGGCTCGGAATGCCTGCAGCCGCCTCCCAAGCCGTTTACCTGGTTCCCGCAGGTCTCCTTCTCCTGTTAACCTATAACTACCTAACCACCCGTCCCCGATGAACACCTTTTCTCACTACGTTAGTGATACTCCCAACACCCACCAAGGGTTAGGTCGTATTCCATTGCGACTGATGCCGGCCGAACCCACCAAACGAAGAAGGGTAGAGCAAGAGCTTAAGATCACTAATAGATCCCGCCTGCTCCCTACAAACAAAGCCACTCCGGTGGTAAAAACTCCGAAGAAGTTGGCCAAGCCGCAACCCAAACCCAAAGCTACCCTGAAAAGTAAACCCCGAAAGCCAACCAAACCGAAAGGGGACAATGCAACAGGGCACCTGCCAACCCTTAAAGGAACCTTTTCCGTTGGCGGCCTGGAAGTAAAGAAAACACATGCGGCTGTAGCTGGAGGCGGAATTATAGGAAGCCTGCTACTTTGGAAAATATTTTTTTAACAACACTAACAAGAAAAGATAAGTAACATGGAAACCTCATATACACACCAAGAGTCCTGTGGATGCGGTTGCACCGGGGGACTGGGAGAAGCTAAAGCCCCCCAGACTCAAAAAGACCTCATCAGCGAGGCCAAGAAATACATCAATGGGGAGATCCCGACCAGCTATAAGATTGCAGGCGGAATCGCCCTCATTCTCCTTCTCACCATAGCCACCAGAGGAAACTGATATGAACAAAAACGATTATACCGCTCTTTTAGATAGTTATGGGAACCACTTTTCCATATCCGAATTTGAAATCCAAGGCCCAGTTACCATCATTCGGATGGATGTCGGCTTCTTGCGGTCCTTCCTGGCCTGGCGCCGATGGCATGGGCTACCCACCCTGATCAGCTCGGCCTGGCGCAAAGGAGACCCCAAAGCCCACGGCCATGGATTTGCCTTGGATGTGCTGCTGTTTGACCAGTGGCTGGTCAAACAACCATCCGCCCTCCAGCACTGGCTGCTGGCTACTACTTGGGGATTCCGGGGCGTAGGCCTGTACTTCGACTGGAGTTTTACCAACAAGAAAGGAGAAAAAGTACCTGCCATTGGACTGCATGTGGACGGATGGTCCGGGAACACCCACTCCCAGCGTCCGCTCCGGTGGCTCCGGATTGACGGTCAGTATTACTACCAATCGCTTGCCAGTGGCCACTTTTACTGCAAATCGAACAAGCAATCTATAATGCTGGATGAGGCGATCAGGAGGTATGGGCCATGAGCAACTCCCAAACAGATGGCTTTTTTAAAAAGTACAAGGAGCTGATCGTCACCACGATCATCTGTCTATTTCTGACCGGCATCTACGATTCTATCAATAACCAGACCGCTGAGATCAAGAAGTGGTATGAGCTGATGGTTGGTATCAATGAAAAAGTAAAAGTTCAGGCTGACAACCTAAACAAATTGGAAAAGAGTTTGGAAACTCATGCCCTGCGTACGGACGAGCGTTTCAAAGATCATAACAGCCGAATCCGGTCGATTGAATTTGAAGTTATTCCCCGCCAAATCAACCGATTACAATCTCAAACCAAAAAAGACACCACTGATGCTAAAGATACTATCGCCGATTATTAAGGCTGTCCCAACCTTACTTGGCCTTTTGAAAAGCAAAACCTCTGAAAAAGGGAGGGGCATTGTAAAAAGCGGGATCGCAAGCCTCACCATATCCGGGCTCCTGTCGACCGGCAGGCTATCTACCTTTGGTATTGAGTCGACCCTGCTGATCCTTCTCTCCATCCTGGAAATGGTCGGATATCTCTACGGAATGGTTGCCATCTCATCGGGGGCCACGCAGACCTATCCTGTTAATGACCTGCTAAAGGAAAGGGGGAAGGATTATCAGATCAGCAAGCTAAGGTGTTAGGGCAAGGGTGGCTTAAACAAATCCAAAAGAACAACGATTATAAGCTTTCCGCAAACTCCTTGTTTGATGATGACTACTCAGATCTCAAAAATCGAAGCTAAAAATATTTCCAAATATATAAACCATCAACCAAAGAAAAAGACCCATGATCACATTTCTATCAATTATATCCTCTACAGTATTAATTCTACTAAGTACCGATTGGCTAACGGGGTTTTTGGCGCCGAATAACCTAGCTGAAATTGGTGTAGTTATCCTCAGCATGATCGTCCTGTCGGCATCGGTTCAAATCCGTGGTCTATTTGAAAAAGCCCAGAATATTCTTCGATTATATTCCCAGTATTCTGATCCCAAAAGTGAAGAAGGGAGAAAACTTTCTCCAGAAGAAAAAGAACACCTTTTGGATCTATTTCTCCATGAGATACGAATTGTTATTGATCAATTTGGCGGAAGAGTTTTGATACGAGTTGGTGGCATTATTCGGAAGGTATTCAATAAACTGTTTGGGTAGTTTAAAATTACTTGAAAGCAAAAAAATCATTGTATAACGTCCTTCTTTTTATTTTTCCAATAGTCATAGGCTATGGGGATAAAAAAGATTAATAATGCAGCGATACCTATAATTGTAGTTATAAAATCCATGTCTATTCAAATATTTTGTTAACTTAAATAGTTCAATCTGATTACAGAAACTGCTCCAGTTACGAAAGTGACTTTATCTTCTAATTGTTTCATAATATTCACCTGTCTTTCTTTGAGTGTTCCTTGTTGTGCTACTATTAAGTAACTCTTTATACCTCCTAAATTCATTGATCTTTGCTAATAAAACCCCTTGATATATCTTAATCAAAAAGCCCGTGAGGGTTAATCCACAGGCTTTTTGATACTTGGAGAAAGTCGAGGCCATCGGTTGCCGTACTATTCATTCTATTACATCTGACAAAGCTATTATTTCTTTTCTTTTGATTAAGCTGGTTCATTAAAAATACGTCATCAAGCCTGTATAACTGAAACTGTTGACGTTTCAGGATATAGTGCTCGGCTAATTGAGAAGTGATCGATTGGGCTTCCTGATCGAGCATCTTCAATTGCGTGCTGGTAAACTTAAAGTAACCCTAATTCTTTATGGATGATTTTAACAATGAAGTCGACAGTGATCGCCCATTGACCAGTTTCCGTAAAAGCTTTTTCGAGATAGCGCCTGCGTTCGGTATAGTGGTAATCAGAATTAAGGATAAGCTTATAATTGATACCGGGGCAGTCGGCACAGGGAATAACTCCGGACCAACTTTCAGTGACGTTCTTGACTAATGATTTTGTCTTTTTTTGCAGAATCATCCGTTGCTCTTTTGGTAGTGCATCCCTTCAGAATAATTCCAACGACGATGCATAGATAGGAATAATGGTCTCATAGACATAGTTAGATTACTGGAATTGCTATAAAAAAATATGGACAGTTGGTTAAACATCTTCAGTACAAATCCACGGGCTAATTGAAAAAATCCAAAATATACTGCGATTATATGCTCAATACACCGATCCCAAAAGTGAAGAAGGGAGCAAACTTTCTCCAGAAGAAAAAGAACGCCTTTTGGATCTTTTTCTCCATGAATTGCGAATTGTTATTAACCAATTTGGTGGCAAAGTATTGATTCGTATAGGAGGAATACGGACACTTTACAATAAATTATTTGGAGATAATTAATTTTTAAAGGGAAGTCCAAGCTTCCCTCCATATTTTATATCCTTGAGGGATATCAATTAAATTCTGTAAAAATAGTTATTAAACTCAATATTTATTACCATAAATATGAAGATGTATTAAGCATGTTGTAAAAAACATCCTACTGTTATGGCTGACGTAGGGGAAAAGCCTAGTTTTAAAACGCTTCAAGTTAAAAGATATATACCGGTCGAATATCTTAAGGATAATTATCTTAATGCAGAAAAGGGGATTTGGTCATGGTTGAACACCCGTGACCACAAACGGATCGGGGTTCTCTTTCTCATAAGTATTACGATTTTCTTTTTATTTGCTGGATTAGTAGCCCTTCTGATACGTGCTGAGCTTTGGACTCCAGTCAAAACAATTGTTGAAGCCGATATTTATAATCAACTCTTCACGGTGCACGGAACTATTATGATTTTCTTGTTTCTTGTACCCTCGGTTCCAACAGTTTTAGGAAATTTTTTCTTACCTATCCAGCTGGGTGCCAAAGATGTAGCTTTTCCAAGACTTAATTTAGCTAGTTGGTATCTTCTTATGACCGGGGCGCTTTTATCTATTTATGTGCTTTTCGCTGGTGGCATAGATACAGGTTGGACCTTTTATACGCCCTATTCTTCCTCAACTGGCGGTGCTGTAACCGCCATGACGTTTGGCGTCTTTATTATTGGATTTTCATCTATTTTTACCGGTGTCAACTTTATTACTACGATTCATAAAATGCGTGCTCCCGGCCTAACGTGGAGTAAGCTGCCTCTTTTCTGCTGGGCATTGTATGCAACAAGCATTCTCCAGATTCTGGCTACCCCGGTTCTCGCTATTACGATCGCACTAGTCGGAATGGAGCGCATCCTTGGAATCGGTATTTTCGATCCTGCACTTGGCGGCGATCCCGTACTCTATCAGCATTTTTTCTGGTTTTACTCACATCCGGCCGTTTATATTATGATTGTACCTGGCTTCGGAATTGTCTCCGAGGTCGTTTCCACTTTCTCCAAAAAAACGATATTTGGATACTGGGCCATTGCGCTTTCATCCCTAGCTATTGCCTTCATTAGTTTCCTAGTTTGGGGACACCACATGTTTACCTCAGGTCAGGCTTCACTGGCATCCACGATCTTCTCATTCCTGACCTTCCTGGTGGGTATCCCTACCGGAATAAAAATGTTCAACTGGCTGGCTACCATGCATAAAGGTTCCATTAAACTGGATACACCATTATTATATATTTTGGGGTTCTTCTTTTTGTTTACGGTTGGTGGACTAACAGGCATCGTATTAGCAACAATTGCACTCGATATCCACCTTCACGACACCTACTATGTAGTTGCCCACTTTCACTTTGTAATGGTCGGCGGTATGGTAATGGCCTTTTTAGGAGGCTTGCATTACTGGTGGCCAAAGATGTTTGGCGTTATGTACAACGAAACTTTAGCCAAGATTGCCTGCTTCCTCATTTTTGTAGGCTTCAACGTAACTTTCCTACCCCAATTCGTCATGGGTGCGCAGGGCATGCCTCGTCGTTATTACAACTATGTTGAGCAATTTACAGCTTACCATCAAGTCTCAACCGTTGGTTCTTTTATACTGGGAATTGGCTTTTTGATGGTTGTGTACTATTTGATTAGATCAATTTATAAAGGAAAAAATGCAGGAGCTAATCCATGGGGTAGTCGGGCACTCGAATGGCAAATCCCTTCCCCAGCACCTCCCCATAATTTCGAATATACCCCTGTGATAGTCCATGGTCCTTATGACTATCATAAGCCGATGGAGGATTTTCAGCTGGGTTTGGCTAAAACTACTAACGGAGAAAAAACTGCAGAACCTGTTTCAGAAGAATAGTGTATTAACCTTTTGCACTGAAGTACGAATATTTCTGTTAGCGCTGAACCGTAAGGAACCGGGCATTGATAGCCACAATTACCGTACTTAGTGACATCAGTACTGCACCAACCGCCGGACTGAGTACAATACCATAACCCGTAAATACACCAGCCGCCAACGGAATGGCAAAAGCATTATAGCCGGTAGCCCAAAACAGGTTTTGAGTCATCTTCCGGTACGTCGATTTGGCCAACTGTATAACGGCCGCCACATCCTTGGGATTGCTGTCCGTCAAAATAATATCGGCTGTCTCTACTGCTACATCTGAACCGGCACCAATAGCAATACCAACATCAGCCTGGGCCAACGCTGGCGCATCATTTAATCCATCACCAGTCATAGCCACTTTGAACCCACGTGATTGTACTTCCTTTACTTTAGCAACCTTTTCATCGGGCAATACCTCGGCAAAAAAATTATCGAGGCCCAATTCATTAGCCACAAATGCTGCAGTCTGTTTATTATCGCCAGTCAACATCATGCAGCGGATGCCCATTTCTTTAAGTTGCTCAATAGCATCATAGGAGCTTTTACGAATCTGGTCGCCCAAGGCTATGACGCCTTCCAACTGATCATCTATAATTATAAATACCACTGTTTTGCCTTGTTCAGAGAGCTGCTCATACTGCTTGCGCGGTAGCTCAATTTTCTGTTCACGCAGGTAGCCGGGGCTTACTACAAGTACCTGTTTACCCTTCACAATTCCTTTTATTCCCTTGCCGGTGAGGGACTTGAAATCATCAACCCCATAGGTTTCCTCAGAAGCATTCAGAATCCCTTTTGCAAGTGGATGATCTGAGTTTTGTTCAACTGACGCAGCGATTGTTAACAATTCTTCCCTTTTATAGGATTCACTAAAAACAAGTATATCCGTAACTCCGAATTCACCTTTGGTGAGCGTTCCGGTTTTATCAAAGATAAGCGCATCTATGCTACGTGCCTGTTCAAAGGAGGCCCGGTTTCGAATCAGGAAACCGTTCTGAGCGGCAAGCGATGTGGATACAGCTACGACAAGCGGCACGGCCAGCCCGAGCGCATGAGGACAGGTAATGACCATTACGGTAACCGTACGCTCCATGGCAAATACAAAACTTTGGGTTGACCAAAATGTCCATCCGAAAAAAGTAAGAGCGCCGGCTCCCAGTGCGATTAAGGTCAGCCGGAAAGCAGCGCGGTTGGCCAGGTCCTGCGTTCTCGACTTACTCTCTTGCGCCTGTCTCACCAGCTCAATAACCTGCGACAGGAAAGAGTCTTCGCCCGTTTTAAAACCTTAATAGTCAGTGAGCCTTCTCCGTTAATCGAGCCGCCAACCACTTCATCGCCTTGCTCTTTTGAAACCGGCTTAGATTCACCAGTCATTAGTGATTCGTTAACCGAAGAATTACCTTTAGCGACAATGCCGTCAGCCGGTACTTTTTCTCCCGGTTTAATCAACAGTTGATTTCCGGTTTGGATATCCTCCAGAGGTATATCTTTGGTAGATCCATCATTGTTTATGCGATGTGCCTCGCTGGGCATCAGCTTGGCCAGCTCTTCGAGGGCCTGAGAAGCACTCATCACTGAGCGCATTTCAATCCAGTGCCCCACCAGCATGATATCCACCAGAGTAGCCAGTTCCCAGAAAAAGACTTCTCCCTCCACGCCAAACACGACAATCGTACTATAGACATAAGCCACAGTAATAGCGATACCGATGAGAGTCATCATTCCCGGCTCTTTCTTTTTCACCTCATCTATCAGTCCTGACAAGAAAGGCCAGCCGCCGTAGAAAAACACAAACGAAGAAAGAGCGAATGATAAATAGAGATCACCGTCAAAATGCAGCGAATCCCCAAATCCCAGGAAGCTTTGGATCATGTGAGACAGTGCCAGGATCGGAATCGTCACAATGAGTGAGATCCAAAAGCGTTTTTTGAAATCCAGCATATGCTCATGGTGATCAGCGTGTCTACAGGACGGAGTATGTTCTTTGTGGTTGTGATGTTCCTCATGATTAGCATGGCTGTGTGAATGTGCCATAGCGAAACTTAATGTCTGAGAATTATAGAATTAAAGCTGGCATGGTGCATCAACTCGCGAAGAAATAGAACGGTAGCAGCAAATTCACGGTCTTCTGGTACATCAAGCCAGTGAGCGGGAGTGCCATAGGCTACATCAACTAATCGATTAAAAACCTCTTCAACGGTATCAACATTCAATTGGAGCTTATCGTCCGAGCCAAAACCCGCTACCTTGGCAATATTCCAAAATGCCTGTTCGTATGTTGCTAGGCAGCGGCGGTTAGGCAGTTCACTGATGATGGGCATCAACTGATCTTCGATATCCGCTATAGCAGCTTCCAGCTCTATAGTCTCAGCCGGTTCGCGTTTCAGATTTACAAGAATGGTTTGAATATCACCTGCCGTAATTGTGTCAAGGGTTTCGGGTTCGCCAACCTCGACTATTTCCAAGATGAATTGCTGATCTTGTACCTTGAGAATTGTTACCGGCCCATCTTTCAGCAATTTTTGGAAAAAGGGATTTTGTTTATTGATTCTGCTCATTTTAAACTGGTTTTTAATGATACTTATTCCACTCAACATTGTTAATCACTATCTCGTGGCGGACGCGGACGAGGCGTTCCAAATTGGCGCCCTCCTTTTTTTGTAAACAACCAGTCACGGATACTCAGTATTCTGAATTCAGGATAACGCTTACGTTCCGATTGAAAATAAGCCATATTTGCAAAAAGCAGTACACCTCCAGCCGTATTACCTAACAAAACAGGAATCCAATAATTGATGATTAGAGACGAAATTTCATATTCGGTTGTGTGAAAAATAGAGAAGGAAACTTCTGCTGCAGCCGTTACCACATGAAATAAATTACTGGCACAAATCATAAAAAACACAAGATAGACAATGATGATACGCGATATAGTATCCCTTGCAGCAATATTGAGCCATACTACACCAGCTACCAGCCAACCGGCAAACATAGCCCTAAAAAACACGTCCCACCACTCCAGTTCTAGTCCATGGCTAACGAAAGTTGTTGCTGCCTCCATGCCATCTGGCGATAGAACAGAGGTTTTCGCCAAAACGTATCCCCCTGCAATTGCCCCTATGAGATTGCCAATAATCACGAGCCCCCAAACTCTAAGTAATAAGGGAATACTGGCAAGCCGCGTCAGAATCAGCGTCACCGGAGGCAGAGTGTTTTCTGTATAGAGTTGAAATCGGCCCAGAATAATGTAGATAAATCCTAGTGGATATAATATCGCAGCCATAAATGCATTGTCTGGGAAATGGCTGGTACCCACTGCATAGCCTATCAGCGTTAGTGTAATAGCTATACCGGCAGTAATTCCACTGAGAATAAGTTCTTGAGTTTCACTGGTAATTTCTTCGCTGGCAGAAGCAAGTAAGCGGTCCTGAATTTCTTGCCATGAGAAGCGATCACCAATTGCCCAGCCTGAATGAGGGGCACCCGACGCCGCCTGATCTTGCTTACGAATTTCAGGTGCTGATTCTTTTTCATTGTCAGCCATAATCACTACCCCTTGTTGGAATTCCATTAATTTGCAATTCTATATGCCGACTTCCAAGCTCTACTAACCATTCCTCATCTCGGGCCATTTCTTTTTCGATCGTTGCAGTGCCCACCCTTTCCGATGGTCGTATGATCATCCCCAGTGATTGATCCTGGATAAAATAGGCCGTAGTCCAGTTCCACATCGTTTTTACTCGATTTCGGTAATTAATCAACTGGAAAAGGTGCACAAACAACCACATGGCCCAAGCTAACCAGCCAGTCACAGTTTTAGAGGGATTTGTCAAGTCGGCAGTGGCCTTGCTCCTGCCAATAATAGCCATGGAACCCTTGTCAAAATAGTGGAAGGGTTCCAGTGATTCACCATTGGACATTGCTAAAAAGTTATTAGCCAGGTGTTCTCCATGCTGCATAGCTACGTTTGCCAACTGGGGATGCCCCTCGGGAAAGTTTTCATCGGTTTTCTGCAGGCAGGCATCACCGATGGCATAGATATTTTCGGTACCCTTCACTTTGTTAAATTCATTCACCAGCAGGCGGTTTCCACGACCGTAGCTCTCTTCAGGAATCCCTTCAAACATACGACCCGTTACCCCTGCTGTCCAGATCAGGGTTTCGGTTTCGATGGTATCACCGTCTCTGAAATAAACGGTGTCATCTTTATAGTCTTCCACCATCTTTTCAAGCTTTACTTTGACGCCCATTTCTTCCAATGCCTCATGGGTATATTTCTGTGATCTCTCTCGCATAGGAGGAAGTACTGTAGGAGCGGCATCAACCAAAAAGATATTCAGCTCCTGATTAGCGAGCTCCGGGTAAATTTTCTCCAGCATATTATTGCGCATCTCGGCCAGCATACCGGCCACCTCCACCCCTGTGGGACCCGCCCCGGAGATAACAACATTGCGCAACTTGGCTTTCTTTACAGGATCATCAGTATATGTTGCCTCTTCAGTTTTTTGCAGCAGATAGTTACGCATTTTTACCGCATCGTTGATCGTTTTCATGGGCACAGCATTTTTTTCGATGTTTTCCATCCCAAAAAAGTTGCTTTTGGTGCCTGTGGCGATGACGAGCCCATCGTATTTTAGCTCACCGGTAGAAAGCTGCACCTTATTGGATTCCGGCTCGACCTTCTGCAGCTCACCCATCCTAAAACTTATGTTATCAACACCTTTAAAGATGGTACGGAAAGGTGTACTGATGCTTGAAACATCAAGCATACCGGTAGCCACCTGGTACAGCAGGGGTGGGAAAAAATTGTAGTTGTTTTTATCTACCAGTGTGATGTAAAATTCCTTTTTATCTTTCAGCTGTTTTGCCAAGTTTACCCCGGCAAATCCGCCGCCGATAATGACAATTTCTTTATTCATGGCTTACCTCCCAACTTTGGTTTCTTATTTCTATTTTTTGGGATGATCAATGAGTATTGAGATTTTGAATACCTTCGGCCCTCACCGGACGGTCCAGGAGGGGGAGAAGGTTGATGGCTGTCTTTGCCGCTACTGCGCCAGGTACCCCCCATCGGCGGGATAGTAGCCACCCGTGACAAAGGAGGATTTTTCAGAAGCCAGCCACAGTACCAGCTCGGCGATCTCTTCGGCTTTACCCAGCCGGCCGATTGGGTGCAGACCTACCAGATGCTGTTTTTGCTCCTCATCCAGGAAGTCCAGTAGCGGGGTATCGATATATCCCGGACCTACGGCATTGATTCGAACCTTCTTGTCGGAATACTCGAGAGCGGCTGATTTGGTAAGTCCAACCACTCCGTGTTTTGCAGAGTTGTAGCCCGACTGATTTGCGGCAGCTACCTGCCCCATGATGGAAGCGGTATTTACAATATTTCCACCTCCTGATTCAATTATGGCCGGTATCTGATAATGCATACCGTAGAAAATTGCAGAAAGATTAATACTGATTACTTGATCCCATTCTTCAATCGGTATGTCGGCGACCGGTCCAACTGGTCCTACAATTCCGGCATTGTTAAATGCGATATGAAGCGCTCCATATTTCTTCCTGGCGGCCTCAACCAGTGCTTCTTGCTCTTCAGGCTTTGAAACATCAGCTTTAAAAAAAGAAGCCTCTCCACCATTATTTTTGATTTGTTCTACTACCTTGCGGCCGTCATCGGCATCAATATCTGAGACTAATACTTTTGCTCCTTCTTTGGCAAACAGCAGAGCGGTTTCTTTTCCAATTCCCGAAGCTGCGCCTGTTACCAATGCCACTTTCTTTTCCAATAGTTTCATTATAGTCACCTGTTATTTTTATTTAGGGTTAATTTCTTTCACTACTTTAATTAACTCTTTTGCCGCAGTAAACTCATTGATCTTTGGTAAGAAAACCCCTTGATATTTCTCAATAAAAAAGCCCGTGAGCTTTTTACTCACAGGCTTTTTGCTTTAATAATTTTAAAGCAGCGGGATGCTATTCTTACTGAATAGCAGAAGACCCGCCATCTATGACGAATTCTGCTCCTGTAGAAAATGAAGATTCATCTAAGGCCAAAAATAAAACCATATTTGCTACTTCTGATGGTTTACCCATTCGGCCTAGTGGATAAGTAGAATCAAGTTCTTCTTTTGACAGATTTGTTACTTCTGAAGCATCAACCATACCCGTTGTGATATACCCCGGGTGAATTGAATTTATTCGTATTCCTTTAGAAGCATACTCTGCTGCGGCATCTTTACTCATTACGCGCACTGCACCTTTGCTTGCTCCATAAAGGGTATGACCGGGAGCACCCGTTAGACTAGCTAGGGATATCACGCTCCCGCGCATTCACCAATGGTCTACACGTCTTCAGCGGTAGTTTGCAAATGCTCGTTGACCAGGATGTATCCACGTTCATTCACTTCCACCCCGGTGACATCGAGCCCGATGTCGTCTGTATTCGGGATTCGCCCGGTGGCAGCAAGCAAATGAGTCCCTTCAATTATCACGTTTTCTTCGCTCCTATGACCCTGCACCCGTACTGTTTCTCCCGACCGGTCATCTATGCGCTCGGCTACTGAATAGGAGACTTAACTCCAGATTGATTTGGCACATTTTTCAACATTAAGTGGTAATCATTTGCGAAGAATGTTATGATCCGTATCCAAATGTTTATCTGTCGAATAGGTATGCGAAGCGATTACTGTAGCAACAATAAAAAAAGCCTGTGAAATTTACACAGGCTTTTACTAATTGGTCATGAGTTTACAATAATCTATTCCAAATGACTTCGCAACATCCACGCCGTTTTGGAATGGGTATTCAGTCGCTGGGTAAGCAGATCAATGGTCGCCTCATCATCAGCGATTTTTGCTGGTTTCAATGCTTTGCGCACCGTACGCAACAGTTGTTCATGATCCCAAACCAGTCTTTTAACCATATCCATGGCATCGGGCTGACCGCCCTCTTCTTCAATGGAGGCCAACTGTTGGAACTCTTTGTAGGTCCCTGGCGCGTGAAACCCCAGTGCCCGTATCCGTTCGGCAATTTCGTCAATGGCCTCGGCTAATTCGGTGTACTGCTCTTCGAACTGCTCGTGCAATGAGTGAAACAGTTTGCCCGTTACATTCCAGTGATAATTATGCGTTTTTAAATACAACACATAGGAATCTGCCAATACTTTTGATAACACCTCGGCAATCACTTCCCGATTCTCGGTACTGATTCCAATATCGACATTTGTTTCATTTGCTATTTTTGTTATTGCTGACATAATATTTACCTCACTTTTTAATTGTGTTTTCAAGCTTTTAAGTAATGTATCTGAATTACAACCGTAATACATTGACATTTGATAAGAAATAGCCTTGATATTGATCAAGACTCCAAAACAGAGAACTACTCTGGCCTAACATTAGGCTGATTCAAGCTCAATTTTTTCGGACTTATAAACCTCATCAAGGGGTGTATCAGCCAGATGGTTCGTATAATTGCTGATCGTCATCAGGGCTATGATCAGGTTAATTTCCAATACATTTTGTTTACTATATCCTGCTTTGAGAAATTCCTGAATGTCTTCCTCCTGAACATGTCCACGGCTCCTCACTGCTTTTCGGACATAGTTCACCAAAATATTAAGTTTGGGGTTAGCTAATTCTTCACCTTTAAAAACGGCGTTTACAATTCCTTCATCGGCATTCAATTGTTTTTTTAAAGCTGTTGAATGGACGGCAGTACAGTACTCACATTTATTTTCCTCGCTTACAGCTAATATAGCGAGCTCTTTCTCTTGTGGCGAAAAATCAGACCTGCTGACTATTTTGCTGAGTTTCAAATACCCTTCCAACACAGCGGGGGATTCAGCCATTACCCCCAATATATTTGGTAGAAAGCCATTAGACTTTTTAGCTGACTTCAATAACGATTTTGATCTCTTCGGTGCATTTTCGGTTGTGTATATTGTAAAGTTCATCACGTGCCCTTTTTTAGTTCAGGTTTTAAAATTGATTTTGTCCAACTGTTATATGGATCAAATCTTCATTTACAGTTGATCTTCAACCATAAACTATTTCAATCAGCCTAAACTGTCATTGATATCTGACAAGAAAAACAGTTGATAAATCTCAATAAAAAAAGCCTGTGAGGGTTAACTCACAGGCTTTTGGCATAGATATAGACGCTTAAAAGTAGTTGCGCTAAGTTTATAACGGAAACTTAAAAGGAATGCCGATACTGATAGGAAAATACTGGGTTCGCCGATCGACAAAAAAGCTGGTTACAACTTTTGCTTCAGCATAAGCAGCAAAATTATCATTAATTGCATGACGCAGACCAACAGTTCCACTGATGCCCAAAGTGGATTCTGAACGCTGATCAAATGTAAATGTATCATTAGCGGTTGATACTGTGAAATCTCTCCGTATTGACCTGAAAAAAACTGCTCCTACCGAAGCGTATGTCAAGGTAGATACTCTCGGCAGCTCATACTCATAAATGCCATTAAGCATAGCCGTAAAAATTTCGGCCTCCGCGCCATCAATATCGGTAATAGACTGCGGAACATTTACTTTAACGCGAGCACCATCTTCATCAAAGCTGAATCGATGATATTGGCTGTAAAGCTGGGGTTTAACCGAGGGTCGAATTTCGTAGCTTATACCAGCTCCGGCGCCATACGTAGCATTCCAGTTCTGAGTGAAATTGGCAAGACTGGCAGGAATCCCGATCCCAACATCTAAGTAATAATTCACCTTATCGGATGCTTGGGCCTGGGCACGGTCTGTGATTCCCAAATGCAAAAACAATACGACACCAATTACACCCGTGAATAAATAGCTGTCATGGCAGGTACCCTATTTGATTAAAATATCAACAAGTATAACTCTCACTATCTTTTTAATTTCTTCAGCTTAATTGCAAGAGATACCTGGAACGCTCCAATTATAATAAATGCCGCGGAAGTATAAACTACTACCGTCAGTCCCACCAAAATAGGATTCCAAAGCAGTATTAAAGCAAGTAATCCCTAATACAAGTAAACTATACCACCCAGAAAGCTCATTTTTTTAATTTCAAATGACCAGATCACGGACATAATAGATCGGAAAAGGAAGGCAAAGCCTACTTACAAAGATAGGAAAACGACAGTGATTCCAGCCTGGCAATCAGCAGGTTTCCAATGAGTAGTTCTGCGATACCGGCTGCTAGCGACCAGCGCCAGCCCGATAATATTTCACGGTTGGAGATAACTGATGCCAAGAATACCGGAAATCAAAAAGGCAATGGCAAACAATATCGAAAGGCCAGGTACGACTCGGCCGGGGTTAAGATGACCCATATCCCTACAGCTATAAAAATGATCCCTAAATATAAGCGGCAGATACCAACGTTTTACGGGTCGCGACCCGTTGGTATTATTTAAAGTTTTCACAGTAAAAAATTAGGTTAATGGTTTAATTCCTTTAGCTAAAGTTAAAATGGTACCTTGCTAACAGCATTGATATTTGATAAGAAAATTGGTTGATGTCTGTCAGTTAAGCATGGTAAGCTTGTATTTTGTGATCTTTCAACCTGATCATTTAGCCATCCAATAAAGGTGTGTCTAATTAGGTATAATTCATTGCTCATTACAATCCCTTTACGTACCTATTTGAATTTCTACATTTTTAAACTTAAATCATGTTATTTAAACAAAACATATCCCCTATAGGATTACTGCTGGGGACGTTATTTTTCGCCCTCTCACTGACGCCTAGCCTGCTGCCGCGGACAAATGTTATACAGGGTTTGATTTCGGGCTTGGCCCTGACATCTGGCTACGGATTAGGTGTTTTGATCCGGTGGAACTGGTCCTTTTTTGAACTACCGATACCGACGAAAAAAACACAAAAGATCCTGATCTATATAACCGGTGGTATTTGCCTGATAATAACAACCGTTTTTCTCTGGCAGGCCACCGGTTGGCAAAACTCCCTGCGCGGCATGATGGGCATGGAAAAGACAGCTGCCATGCGTCCGATAGTCATATTTCTTATAACTGTAGGATTGTTCCTGATCCTGTTGATGCTCGGGCGGGTCTTCCGGTGTATATTCCACCGACTTTCGGAATGGTTGCAACGGTATGTGCCCAGACGCATCTCAAATGCTATAGGTCTAGTCGCAACATTTATCATATTTGGGCTCGCAGCCAACGGAGTGCTGTTTACTCTCATCCTGGAGGGAGCCGATGCCACTTATAAACAATGGGATCGTCAGATTCAGCCCGACTTGGGACAACCCTCCGACTCCCTAAAAGCCGGCAGCGAGGCCTCACTACTTGACTGGGATAAAATGGGACGACAGGGACGTGAGTTTTTGTCCCAATCTCCGGATACTACCGATCTCAAGAGATTTACCGATCAGCCTGTACGCCAGCCTATTCGCGTGTATGCCGGTATGCTTGAAGGAAGTCTTGAAGAGCGTGCCGAACTGGCTTTGCAAGAGCTAAAGCGGGTGAATGCATTTGAACGCTCAGTCATGATACTTGCCACTCCTACCGGATCAGGCTGGGTAGATGTGGCGGCCATTGATCCGGTTGAATACCTGTATCGCGGTGATATTGCCACGGTATCAGCCCAATACTCTTATCTGCCCAGCGCGCTTTCGCTATTATTGGAAGGGGAATATGGCTCAGAAATGGCCAGAATCCTATTTCAAAAAGTGTATAGATACTGGTCGGAGCTTCCTGAAGATGAACGTCCCAAACTGTATTTGCAAGGATTAAGCTTGGGAGCCCTAAATTCCGACAAATCATTTGATCTGTTTGACATCATCGATGATCCTTTTCACGGAGCGCTCTGGAGCGGGCCGCCCTTCCGCAGTGAAACCTGGCAGCGGGTGACCGAGGAGCGCCGGCCAGATTCTCCCATTTGGCTTCCGCAATTCCGAGACGGTTCTGTAGTTCGCTTTGCCAATAGTAACGGTGGCCTGTCAAAAGGGAATGCCGGATGGGGGGGCTTTCGCATTGCCTACCTGCAATATGCCAGCGATCCCATTGTCTTTTTTGATCCTCATTCATGGCTCAGAGAACCGGAATGGATGCAACGTCCAAGAGGGCCTAGCGTCAACGAACAGATGGAATGGTATCCCGTCGTAACTACATTGCAGCTGGTGGCGGACATGCTTTTAAGTACGGAAGCTCCTAAGGGCTATGGACATGAATATGCTTCCTCCGACTACCTTCAATCCTGGTTAGAACTCACCGAACCAAAGAACTGGAGCAATGAGGAACTTGACCGGCTTCGAAGTTTTTTTGATGAAAGAGGGGCAAGAAAATGAAAGTAAGCAGTTGCTTAACCAATGCAGTTTATCCCTGATTCAAATATTTTGTATTAAAGGTAAATACTTACACCTTAAATAAGATTGTGATTAATAAATATTGAGAGGTGATCACTATGTATAAAGACCTTGCCGATGCCGTTGAATCATTTAATGAAAAAGGCTATACCAACATCTTTGAATTAGAATATGATTGTATTACCTGTAATTCATTAGAAAAAGAATTTACTCCTGATGAACTGACTCTTGTCGAATCTCACTCCTTTGAGCAGGGGAACAGAACCCGGCAGTGAGTAAAGCGTACATGCCATTACCACGGAATCAGGGGCCAAGGGATTGTTGATTATTTTCTACGGCATGTATGTGGATCCGGCCAAGGCAAAAATTATTGACCGGCTATTAAACAGTTCGAAATAGTCAGGGGCAGGGCCTGAAGAAACGGAACATACTGAGGAGATTTTTGACACAGTACTATGTCAAAGATATGGCCGAAATAAGTGAACCTCTATGGCAGATGCACGAACACACACAAATGACGCCACGGATTCTAAACCGGCATCACGCGTCTTGTATAAAACAGATATCGTGGTTATCGGGGCGGGACAAGCAGGACTGTCTTCTGCTTATCACCTTAGACGGGAAGGGATGGAACCGGGTCGCGGATTTGTAGTATTGGATCAGTCGGAAGATCCTGGAGGGGCCTGGCAGCATCGTTGGCCGTCACTAACGCTGAGCACGGTCAATGGCATTCACGATCTACCCGGCTTGTCCTTTGATGAAGCGGTCAATACTGATGAGGAAGATATACAAGCCAATATCGCCGTGCCGAAGTATTTTAGGAGGTATGAGCAGGAATTCAACCTTCCAGTCTATCGACCTGTAAAAGTAATGGCGGTCTGCGATAGAGGCAACCGACTTAAAGTAGAAACGGATGGACCTCACTTTTCTACCAGCGGGATTATGAATGCAACCGGTACGTGGGAAAGTCCACACCTACCTGAGTATCCTGGTAACGACCGCTTCAAAGGCCGGCAATTGCATACCAAAGATTATAAGACTGCGGATGAGTTTAAAGAACAGCATGTGGTTATCGTGGGTGGAGGCATATCGGCTATTGAACTGCTCGATGAAATTTCACAGGTCACTACAACCACCTGGGTTACACGCCGGCCGCCCGATTTTCGCGAGGGCCCATTCACAAAGGAAGATGGTCGAGCGGCAGTAGCCATTGTTGAAGAACGAGTACGCAATGGTCAGCCGCCCGGTTCTATTGTTTCATTAACAGGCTTACCCGTGACTGACCACATTAAATCCATGAAGAAGCACGGCGTACTAAAGCGGCGGGCGATGTTCAGCGAAATTACAGAAACTGGCGTCCGTTGGTCCGATGGCACCACCCTCCGGGCGGACGTCATTCTTTGGTGCACGGGCTTTCACAGTTCGCTTGATCACCTTGCACCTCTGATGCTGCGCAATGACGACGGTGGTATTACCATGACCGGCCGCCTGGCCACAAAGGTAGAAAAGGACCCGAGAATTCACCTAGTTGGATATGGACCTTCCGCCTCCACCATTGGTGCCAACCGTGCAGGTGGTGCTGCGGCAAGGGAGTTGATGAAGTATTTGGGACTTCGGTGACATCCTATTCCTCTTTGACTGATTATTTCCTACATTTTTAGACCTAGGAAGTAATAAAAATCCTGCCCTTCTTTTATTTGTAAACTCCCACTCAGCTGAGAAACGGTCCGTATTTTTTAAATGATGGATGAAGATTAAAAGTAAATATGGACAGAGGTTTGACGGGGTTTGTCCCGTATAAGATGGCTTAGGCACTTTGGAGTTGTAATTTTGTCACCCGAATGAAGCTTATTTATTTAGCGATATCTCCTCCCATACAACTGATTTATCATTTAATGAATACGTATCTTCTATCAATAATGAACTAATAGACTACCTACTGATAAACAGCCATCAAAAAAGTTGAGGTTTAACAAAATGCGAATAATAGTTCTGGTTGATTTTTCCCTTTATACTGAATGTTTAATTAAGGTTGCAACTAATTGGGCTGATTTGCTTGATGCGGTGCTTGTTCTTGTCCACGAAGTACCACGTATGGTTCCAGCCATGGCTGATGACGATACTCGTTATAATATAATTGACTATGAGAAGGAGGAAGCCATTTCAATGCTGAAAACACTGGCAGAGCGAAATATTCCAGAACACATTTCTACAAAATATGAGGTGACAGACAGGCGCTTGACTTATTTTTTACCACATCTGATGTCGGACAAGGAACAAACCGTCATCATGCTGGGACTCAAAGGTACCGGGCTGCTCAAAAAAGTTTTTATTGGAAGTGTAGCCACTCAAATTATTAGTAAACTAAATAAAATTACGGTTGGAGTCCCCCTGAAGGCTAATAAAGCAACTCCTGAAAACTTAATTGTTCCTGCAAATCCGGATTATCCTATTAATGATGAAAAATTAGATCAACTGGTGAATTTTCTGTGCCCAACTTTAAAAAGCATCGATTTTATTTCTATCGATCGATCTGAGGATAAAAACCTGTCAACAAACTATTTAAAGGAATTGAGCAATAAGTATAACGGTAGGATACCCACATCTTATAAGGTATTTAAGAGCCAACAAGTCTTTGAGGAATTTAAATCATATACAACTACAAAAGAACATAGCTTTCTCGTTCTTCAAAAAGGAGGAGACTCCTTTAAAGACATGGTATTAAAACGCTTTTTCATAAACAGGATTGTACATGACGGTACAATCCCACTCATTGTACTGCCCGAGTAAATTACGTTATTCAATTTAGGTCCATTTTGCTGCCCGTCTCGCGGCAAGGGAACTTATAGCATTTGAGACTCCGGTGATTACCGATTAGAGGGCTTTAAAATACTGTTTGACCTCCCCAAATCCCCCCTGTGAAAATAAGAGGGACTTAGGAGGAGTTATTTTAAAGCACTCTATAAATCGAAATAAAAAAATGAGTGATTGTGAACATGCATACAAACCTGAAAGAATCCCGAAACTGATTGCTAAATATTGGAATTTGAGAAATGCCGACGACATCGCCGATCTTTTTCATTAAAAAACTGCCATTAAAATAGTACATTTATCAGTTCGGGATTATTACCAATCTGCTACCAATTAACATCAACTTTTGTGGCTTATTCTCTATACCTATTAACCGCGGCGCTACTACTGTTGCTCAGTATTTTCTCGAGCAAGCTCTCCTTGAAGTATGGGATTCCAGCCCTGCTTATCTTTCTCGGGATCGGTATGATCTTTGGTTCAGATGCTCTTAACGTGGTTTATTTCGATGACTATCAGCTTGCACAGCATCTCGGGATTATTGCGCTTATTTACATTCTTTTTTCTGGCGGTCTCGATACTAATTGGCAGACTACCAAACCCATCGCAATTCCTGGTTTAATCTTGGCGACGATTGGCGTGCTAATCACGGCATTGATTGTTGGTTATTTGGCTTCGTTGATACTGGATGTCAGCCTCCTCCAGGGCATGCTTCTAGGGGCAGTGGTATCTTCGACTGATGCCGCTGCCGTTTTTTCGGTACTGCGTTCCAAGGCTCTTGGTTTCAAATATCAGTTAAAGGAACTTCTTGAGTTTGAATCGGGCACCAACGATCCCATGGCCATCTTTTTGACGATTGGAATTATCCTGTATCTGACGGTACCGGATATGTCTTGGGATTCCCTCATCATGCTTTTTGTGCTGCAGATGTCTATTGGATTAATCACAGGGTTGTTATCTGGCAAACTTATGACATGGATTATCAATCATGCCAACCTGGGATATGACGGGCTGTACCCGGTATTGATGCTCTCCTTTGTTCCCCTAATCTATGCAGCCACAGACCTGCTGGGAGGCAGTGGTTTTTTAGCTGTATACATAGCCGGACTCGTTATGGGGAATTCTATCTTTGTACATCGTCGCAGTTTGATGAATTTCTTCGATGGGGTCGGCTGGCTCATGCAGATTACCATGTTCCTAACTTTAGGTTTACTTGTATTCCCTTCACAGCTTGTTACTGTCGCGGGAAGTGGACTCCTGCTTGCCGTGTCGTTAATAGTAGTTGGCAGGCCCGTCAGTGTTTTTCTATCCATGATATTTACTGACTTTAATACCCGATCAAAACTAATGGTCTCGTGGGTGGGGTTGCGGGGAGCCGCACCTATTATTTTGGCCACGTTCCCTTATGTGGCCGGCATTGAAAATGCCGAACTTTTTTTTAGTATTGTTTTTTTTGTGGTTGTCACTTCAGTTCTGATTCAGGGACCAACACTACCGTTTGTAGCTCGTTTATTAAAAGTCGCCTCACCGATTGAAGAGAAAACGCGATATCCCATTGAACTGGAACCAACCGTGGATACCAAAGCAGCATTGGAAGAAGTTGAAATCGAAGAAGATGATTTTGCCAGGGGTAAAAAGGTGCATGAGTTAGGGCTGCCGGAGGACGTATTAATTACTTTGATCAACAGAGAGGGTAAATTTATGGTGCCCCGTGGGACCACCGAAATAGCGGCCAATGACAAGCTCCTCATTTTGTCAAGCAAAAATCAGTCAGACTATATTCGCCTGCTTTTAAAAGCAGAAAGAGCCGCTAAAAATTGAATTTTCAGTGTCTATATTATTATGCAACTCCAATAAAATCCGGTCTTACAGTTAAGACAGGGCATATCGAATGCTGAGCAACTTTCTTAGCAGTTGAGCCTAAAAGCAAATGAGCTAGACCACTATGCCCGTGCGTGGCAATAACGATCAGATTAGTATGTTCGTCACCGTAACTGGTTATGGCGTAATTTGCTGATATCCCTTTTTTAATAACAGTTTTTATATTGATTGTTGCATTGGAATCTCCTTTTATCTTGATTATAGCGTTAGAATCTCCGTCTTTAAATACAAACTCGCCGTCAAACCACTCATCCCGGAATCCCTCATCTCGTCGAAGTTCTGCTTTATTCCAAGAGTCTTTGAAGAACGTATCTATTGCATCATAAATGACATCCCTGATATTCTCGACCTCAGATTCATGTACATTTTTCATGGCATTTTCCGTTAACGTTCCATGCAATTCCAGCACGTGAAATAAGGTGATTGAAGCATCATGATTTAGTGCGGTAGATATATGGCTATTGGCAGAGCTTTCAGCGACGTTTGAGATCCATCGGTCGGCACCAATATTGTTTTTACATTGTAGGTATCAAGTTTGGGCATAGTTAGAACAGGTACCCTGGAATGACGGATTATTTTTTCCGTTATGCTGCCTCTCAATAGATCAGACTCGTGCTGGCCTTTAGCAGCCATTACAATCAGATCATATTTTTCTTCTTCAGCAAATTCTACAATCGCCTTTGATGGCCTTGGTTCAATTCGTACAATGCCTCTTCCTTTAGTACCCGGATGAAGGTACTTTCCCATACATTCTGATATTTTTTCTGTAGCCCGCACTTGGGCACGCGGATACTGATCTTTTTCCATATCCAGTGGCATACCAAGCTGTTGCAGGCTTTCCGAAAAATAATGGAGCGTTGGAATGATATGAATGAAATCAATTTTGGCTCCATAGTGGTTTGCAATCCGCTGGGCCTGGCTATAAGCATAAGAGGCATTTTCTGAGAAATCGGTCGGGACTAATATTTTATTAATAGAATAAATAGAGGTACCTCTTTATGAAGATTATTTACTAATTGATTCATGCCTGCTTGCAATTGTTATATTGGGTCTACCAAGAAATATCATTCTGCTTTTACCAAATCAGCTCCTTTTTCACCGATCATCAGAACAGCTGCGTTGATATTTCCAGAAGTAGTTGTTGGCATCACCGATGCATCTATCACGCGCAGATTATCCACGCCATGCACTCGAAGCTGGGGATCAACCACAGCCATTTCATCCGTGCCCATTCGGGCTGTGCCACAGTAGTGAAAGCCGGTATTCGCCGTTGTGCGAATATAATCGAGCAGCCCCTCATCAGTATCGGCGTCAGATCCTGGTGCAATCTCTTTAACATTATATTTCTTGGGCATGGCTTCAGCGACCCGCTTAGCTATTTTCATGCCCTCCATGAGAGTGCGAACGTCTTCATCCTCTGTGAGATGGTTGAAGAGAACAGATGTATTGGACTTGGGGTCGTCAGAGGTAATACGGACCCTACCGCGGCTGGTTGGTCTGCTTTGATACATGCCGAGCCTGAATCCGGAGAAATCCGCTAGGTCCCAACCTTTTTCTCCCGGCATAAACGGCAGAAAGTGCAAGTGCAGATCCGGGGCTTCCACGTCTTCACGCGTTTTCACATACGCGCCCGCAAGGGAAGCTCCAATGGTCAGGGGACCGTTACGCGGACCAAGGTAGTAATTAATTCCTGCCTTCATCTGTGAGAAGAGACCACCTACCTTGTTGTTCAACGTATATTCGCTCGAAGTAGAATATCTTCGTCCTACTTGTACATGGTCTACCAGGTTCTCACCTACGCCCTTCAAGTCTTGTACCACATCAATGCCGTATTTTTTGAGCAAATCCGCCGGACCTATACCTGAAAGTTGTAGCAACTGTGGAGTTTGGAGCGCTCCGGCACTAAGAATAACTTCTTGATCCATCTGGGCGCGATGAAGCTGTCCATCACGCTCATAAATAACACCGGTTGCGGTTTTGCCTTCAAACTCAACCTTGGTCACATATGCCTCGGTGAGAATATGCAGGTTGGGGCGGTTGCGGTTTGGCTTTAGGTAACCTTGAGAGGTGGATGAACGACGACCGTTTTGCGCAGACAGATCCCAATATCCGGCTCCTTCAATATCAGGACTGTTAAAATCATTGTTTCGAGGAATACCGAGCGTGTTTATAGTTGTATCAATAAAATCGTCCGCAAGTGGATTTTTCCAACGTGCTTGTTCAACTCCAATAGGGCCATCGCCACCGTGATATTCATCGGCTCCACCTTCATGGCTTTCATATTTCTTGAAATAAGGCAGTACTTCTTCGTAGCTCCATCCTTCGGCGCCATTTTCAGCCCACGAATTATAATCATGAGGAGCACCGCGCACGAGAACCAATCCATTAATAGCACTAGATCCACCAAGCAGTTTTCCGTGCGGCAGCGGATACTGTTTATCATTTAGACCGGGTTCGGGTTCCGTTTCTTGGTCTAACCACATATAGTTCTCGTCGAAAAGAATTTTGGCAAATCCGAGTGGGATCTTTGACCAAAAACTGTCGTCTTCGGGACCCGCTTCAAGAAGTAGTACTTCGGTGTCGGGATCTTCAGAAAGACGTGCAGCGACAATGGCCCCTGCCGATCCGGCTCCTACAACAACATAGTCATAACCTTTGGTGTTGTCTTTTGGGATACTGGAATCTGAAATTTTCATAATTGGTTCCTCTGCTTAGTTATCTTTGTATAATCTACTGATAACGTACATAGAACGGAGTTAACGCTCATTGATATTTGCTAAGAAAACCCCTTGATATATCTCAATTTTAAGTTTGAAAGCCAATTTATAAGGTATAGTGCTGACTCTGGACCACTCGTTTCTTCCAGTAGCCCGTCTTGTAATAGATAAAGGCAACGATAGCAGCAATGAGATTGGAAGCCGGGAATGCCCACCATATTCCTTCAAATCCAAGGGGTGTATTATATGATAAAAGATAGGCTAACGGGAAGCGAAGGACCCATAAACTTAGGATAGAGATAAGCATGGAAGCTTTGGTAAATCCTACCCCATTAAAGACACCGTTTAATATTTGCTGAACGCCCAGCAGGCCAAAACTGGGTGCCATAATTTTGATGAACAGCGCTCCGTCTTGAATGACTCTTGGATCGTTAGGGACAAAAAAGGCAGTCAGCGGTTCGGCAACGATAAAAAGCAACAGCCCAGTGGCCGTAAGTCCCCAGAATGCGATGTTCGTACTGAGGTTACCGACTTTTTCAGCGCGTTTTATTTTTCCAGCCCCAATATTCTGTCCGACTAGCGTAGTGGTGGCGATGGACAATCCCAGTGCAGGGACAATGACCAAGCTTAAAATACGAGCGCCGATTCCATATGACGCTACCACATGGCTCCCGAAGCTGGCAACAATAATTACCATCATAGTCATGCCCGCGGCACGTGCCGACTGTTCGAGGCTGGCTGGAATTCCCAGATCAAACATCCGCTTAATCCAGGAGATATCAATGGTCATATCCGACCAGTGAATTTTGATGCCATTGTTTCCGCGTCGGAGAATTATTATACTGGCAAGTGCCGAAAGTCCTTGTGTAAAAACACTTGCAATAGCTGCTCCCGCTACCCCATAGCCGGGGATGGGCCCGAATCCGAAAATAAAGAGCGGATCCAAGATTAAATTTAGAAATACCGTCCCAATAATGATGTACATCGGCATTAGTACATTCCCGATTCCCCGCATCAATGACTGGAATACATAGAACATAAAAAGGAACACAAAGCCGAGGGAGGATACTTGGAAATAAGTCACGGAATCAGCAAAAATTTCGGGTCCGGCGCCCACCAGCCTCATCAGCGGTTTCGCCGTGGTGTATCCTATCACCGACAAGAGAATCGAAACAATAAAAATGATAAATACGGTTTGCGCTGAGCTGAAGTTAACCCCGCGCTGATCGTCGGCACCTTTGTAGTGAGATACAATGACCGTGCCCGCTACCGTGAGTCCGCCGCCGACCGATAACACGAGGAATAGAACGGGAAAGCTGATGCTCACAGCGGCCACAGCATTGGCTCCCAACCTACCCAACCAAAAGGTGTCGATGAGCTGATAAGCCGTCTGAAATATGTTGGCTAATATTATGGGAATAGCAAGAGAAACAAGAGAATGAAGAATGCTTCCTTCGGTATGATTCTCTTTCTTCTTATAAAACATGGGATATATAGTACGTTCTCAAGTCTTTTACTTTTTTTGAAACTCCTATTTCTGATGATATTTCATTTTGTATAAAGCCCATTTCGGCTATAGGGTACAGATTCATCTAATACAAAAAAGACCAGATCTGAATCCTCATTTGCTTCCAGAGTCAACTGTTCATCTTTTATAATTAGTTGATCGCCCTCCTCGACACTTTCGCAATTACTTCCAATCGCTACATTCCCGCTAAACAGGTACATAAATCCGGTATTCCCCTCCAGGCTGGGAGTTTTGATGATGTTTCCTACTTCCAGATGCAGGTCGTAGAACAACACTTCGCTTCTGAATAACATCGGGGCTTCGGATCGTTCGTGCCCAGCAAGCAGTCGCCATTCATTCAGACTATTTATTTCATCAGGTTCATAAAACTGAACCCTCGGTTTCAAATCATCTGCTTTGGGTCGGATAAATATCTGTAGCATCTCAACGGTTTCGTCACCCTCGTGCACTCCTTCTTCATGATGGATGCCGCTTCCAGCATTCATTAACATCATGTGCCTGTTATGTATAGGTACTTCGTTTTTGTCGCTGTCTTTGTGATGCATCATTCCCTTACGCAGATAGGACAAAATCTCTTCGTTCTGATGCAGGTGCATCGGCACCAAGGCACCACCTTCGAGTGTGGCGTGTTCCAGCCGCCCGATTTGGGCGATGCCATGATCGGAGGAATCTGGTATGGTTCGACCCAAGGGAAGAAAGCGGGAGGTAAACGGTCCCCGGCTTACTCTTTGGCGTTTATCAGCTTTGGATATATGAAACATGGTTGACTAGCTTGAGGTTACAAGTTGTTCAATAAACTCCGGCTCGATCTCTTCATTCAGCTTTTGAAGTAGTACATATGAAACCGCTAATACTCCCAATAACACAAGTGGCGTTAGTATAGCTGATATGGGATCACCAGCTGCTGAATGAGCAATACTGGCGGAAATCATATTGATGGTAAATCCAGCATAGACCCATTCTTTAAAGCGTCCCGTAAAAGGAGCAAGCAATAAAAGTACCCCTATTATTTTGCCAATACCCAGCTCTATTCGGAAGTAATCCGGGAATCCCAGATGTTCAAACGTTTGAGCCATTTGAGGATTCGTAAAGTACATTGTCGCGCTGAATAGCATCATGGCACTAAAAAATCCGGTTGTTATCCAATATGTAATTTTCAATTTCTTCATTGGTTGATAAAAGGTATTTCTATTTCGTTATGATTAGTTGTTGAGAACGTTCAGATTAAAATGTTTTTATTCTAGTTCTTTGAGCAGATCCTTTACGTCCAGCGGCTTGGTTACCATTTTTACCGACCCGTCTTCGGCATATTCCCATTTGTCGCGCGGTCGATCGCGGTACAACTCTACGCCGTTGCCGTCGGGATCGGTTAAATAGATCGCTTCCGAAACGCCGTGATCACTGGCCCCGTCAATGGGATATTCCTCATCAATCAGCCGCTGCAGAATTTCAGCCAGATCTTTTCGCGTGGGAAATAAAATGGCGGTATGATAGAGTCCCGCACTGTTTTTCGGGGCGGGTGGACCGCCTTTGCTGTGCCAAGTATTGAGTCCAATATGATGATGATATCCGCCAGCCGATAGAAAGGCCGCGTTTTCACCATACATAGTTGTTAGCTCGAAGCCCAACAGATCACGATAAAATTCAAGGGCTCGATCCAGATCGGACACTTTCAAATGCACGTGTCCGATTCGAGTTTCGGACGGGGTGGTGTGATTGTTTTCCATGATCAAAATTCCTTGTAATTAGATTTCATTAAGCACTTACAACCTTATTTTCTTTGATGACTTTCATTCCGGCGCTCCATCGCGCTAGTTCATCTAACATAGTACTTGCAGCCTCTTTCATCTCATCGTTTGGAATAAGTTCATCTTCATTATTTATAAATTGAGGAAAGAACGGAATATTTACGGCCTCTACCAGGGGAGCCATTTTAAATGTCAACAGATCTCGTTTTAGATCGATATACGCTCTGGTTCCCGCCGATACGCCGCCGTAGCTCACAATTCCGGCCGCTTTGTAATTCCATTCCTGTGACAAGTACTGCAGGGCATTCTGAAGGGATGCCGGATAGGTGTGATTATATTCTGCGGTTACAAAGATAAAGGCGTCTGCTTCATCAATTTTGGCACTCCATTGCTTGGTATGTTCATGCTCGTACTTTTTCATTCTCGGATGATTAGGTTCATTCATCATCGGCAAATCAATTTCTCCGAGATCGAGCATTTCCACATCAAAACTGTCTTGCTGTTCCGCTACTTCGGAAATCCAGCCCGCAATAATGGGACCCTTCCTACCGGGACGCGTTGTTGAGGAGATAACTTTCAAGTTGTACATCTGTTCTAAAAGTATTTTCGTGTTGCTGTTTGTGTTTTCAGACTAAGTGATCCGCAAAGGTTTAAAACTTTGCGGATCCAATCGGACATATCTTATTGTTTTATGAATTCACCGTCCGCCTTGATGCGGACCTCATTGTTGATCATGGGCGGTGGAAAATCGCCTCCAAGATCAAACTCAGAGCGGTCAATCGTACCCGTTATTTGAATTCCGGCTTTAAGGTTGCCCTGGGTCATCTCATTCTGGATGGTTCCGCGGTAAACCATGGTCACGGTTACCGGTTTGGTTATACCGTGAAGTGTCAGATCACCGGTCAACTCATATTTATCATCGTCCGCTTCTTTAATATCCGTACTTTTGAAGGTCATCGTCGGATACTTTTCCACATTGAAGAAGTCGGGACTTTTGAGGTGATTGTTACGCTTATCAACACGCGTATCGATAGAGGCTGTCTGTACAGTTAGCTCTACCTGCGCGTCGCTGAAACCCTTTTCAGATGCGTTGATCGTAACATCGTAGTCACCGAAATAACCCGGTACATCAGCGATACCCAGGTGGGTGACCGTGAATCCAAGCTTTGAGTGCGCGGGATCTTCGACCCAGGTATCTTGCGCAAAGACACTGACAGGAAGAATTAAAAGTGACAGAATAAAAGTTAATTTTTTCATTGGTTTAGTCGTGTTTATGATTGTGATTTAAATTGTAGTTATTGATTTAAAATGTGTTAGCAATCGAACAGGAAGCTCCATCAGCATCAGTGATAACTTCAGGCGTGTTTTCATCTTTGAATTCTTTGTATGCTTTTTGGAGGGTCGCCAGAAACAAATCACTTGGCTGCGCTCCTGAAATCGAATACTTCTCATGGAAAACAAAGAATGGTACGCCCTGAACACCTACCTCATGGGCTTTACGGATATCATCCTTCACCTCATCGGCATATAAATCGCTTTGCAGCATGTCGCGGATCTCCTCTTCCGGCAAGTCGACTTCAACGCCCAACTCTACCAATGTTTCATCATCGTTTATGTCTTTTCCATCGGTAAAGTGAGCGCGAAAAAGACGCTCCTCCATCTCATCCTGCAGAACGTGCTTTTCAGCCAAATGTGAAAGACGATGCGCGTTAAACGTGTTGGCCGGAATGGCTTTGTCGAAATTGTAATTCAATCCCGCTCCTTTGGCCGTTTCCGTCAATTGATCGTGCACCTGTTTGGAATAATCCAAGGTCCATCCTTTCCTATCAGCAAGATGTTCGTACTGACTTTTTGAGCCGTCGGTTTGTAATCCGGGCTGAAGCTCATAGCTTCGCCACTGAATTTCAATGCCATCGCTATGTTCAAACTGTTCCAAGGCATGCTCAAATTTCCGTTTGCCGATATAGCAAAACGGGCACACCAAGTCTGACCAAATTTCTATTTTCATGGGTCTATTCTTTTTGTTAATTGTTTACAAATTCGGGGATAAAGGCATCAAGACCTGTTGGCTTACGCCCGAGCAGGGTTTCCAGATCATCATAGGTGAAATCCAGCGCGCCATTTACAAAAGTGGTCGCCGTCATTACGCTCATGGCAATCTGCTCATCCTGCAGTCCGGCCTCGGTCAAGGCGTGTTCAAATTCAGATACGGAGATATCAGTATAAGAGATCTGCTTGCCGGACGCTTCACTCAGCATCTCGGCAATTTCTGCAAGCGTGTAGTCTTGTCCCGAAGTGATTTCATAGATGTTGTTTTTATGTTTTTCGGGATCTGCGAGGCCGTTGGCCAGGGCTTCGGCCATCTCCGAGCGCAGGGCCAAGTTGATAGCTTTGTCGTCGGATGGAAATGCCCACTGGTCGGTTTCTAATGCATCTCCGAGGAAAAGCGGGAGAAATTCCATATAGAACGCATTCCGGTAAATAGTGTAGGGAGTGCCGGAATTTTTGATAAGCTTTTCCGTTGCCGCATGATCCGGGGAAAGTGGACTTAATTCTTTGTCGGCCTCCACAATGCTGGTGTAGAAAATCTGATCTACACCCCCTTTTACAGCTGCATCAATCACATTTTTGTGCTGATCAGTCCGTCCTTCCAGGGTACTGGAGGATATTAAGAGTAGCGTGTCAATACCTTGCATTGCTTCTTCTATTGAAGGATAATCAGCATAGTCACCGATTCTCAGCTCCACGCCTTTTTCTTTAAGTTTGGAACCTTTTTCCTCACTTCGGACGAGTCCGGCAATTTCAGCATCGGGGTTGTTCTCCAATAGAAAATCAATGGTTTGTGATCCTAAATTTCCGTTTGCTCCTGTAATAAGTATCATAGTGTTAAATTGTTTATTGTTAGTCTTAAAGTGAGATTTAATTGTGTAGTACCTTCCATCCGGCCAACCTCTGGTAGTCATTCCTGTGAATTATTTTCAGTAGCAGAAACTGCATGCGTTCCAGGGTACGACTGAACACAAGGTCATCAATTTTGATAGGATTGAATCCTACAGTCTCAATGAGTTCGGTAACTGTTTCGATTGCCTGCTCGTCGTTGCCCGCGATAAAAGAATCGAACTTTTGTCCATCCAAAACTGGCTGTTCAAAATCGGCTGCAAAAGTCGTATTGAATGCTTTTACGACTTTTGAATGCGGAAGCCACTGTTGCAGCTCCTCAGCAGCACTTATATTGGGATCAGTGGTTAATTCACTAAAATCTTCATCCACAGGATTGGCAATACTAACCACGACCTTCTGGGTAGCAACGTCACGTATCTTGTCAGCTATCTGCTTTTCCTGATCGTGAGGAATAGCCAGAATAATTATATCGGCTTCCCAGCTGCAGTCATGAGCACAATCCATCGCCTTCACATCGGCATTGGGATATTGCTGTTGAATTTCTTCTTTGAGTCTGGGTAATTTTCCCGAATCTTGGTCAAATAGGAGTAGACGATAGTTACCGCCGGCAACATGTATTGCGATAGCGGATCCCATACTCCCGCCGGCTCCTATGATCGCTATTGTTTGTTTGGTAATAGGCATAACAATTCTTCTGTTTGCAGTTTTATTTTGTTACTGCAAACTTAGCTAGCCTGCATTACCTTCTCATTGATATGTGCTAAGAAAAACCCTTGATTTATATCAAGAATAGTGTGGTAACGCTGGTAGGAAGAGCGAGTGTGAATGTTAGCGATAAGAGTTTATGTGCATACCACTTATTGATACTGTTTTCTAAAAAACTTACTCTATTCAAATATTAAATTTCCAAACAATAATGCGTATCAACTGATTGGTTTACATCTTCAACTTTTTATCACTGCCTTATTAGTAATAAGATATTGGGTCACTTGCTAGAAATGTCTGCATAAGATCTTCGTCCAGCTTTTCATACTCCCTTCTCTCCCTTTGTTCGGGTTCCGCTTCTTTGCTTATTTTTTCAGTATTATTTTCCATCGTAGCATGTATTTTTAGTGTGAATTCATATTAAAAATACATGCGTTCCGCTTATATTACCTTGATATCTATCAAAAAACTTTCATGATATATATCAAGCAAAATCCCCCAAGAGACAGAACTGCGGTAAAAGAAAGGCTGGTTTTACCGGTTGAAGCTGCCCCGAACACGACTTAGGGTCTCAGGACTGACACCCAGGTAGGAAGCCACGAGGTTTAGGGGTACGCGATTCAGAAACTCAGGGTTTTGCTCCAGCAAACGTTTATACTTTTCTTCGGCTGTAAGCCCCAGCGCATTTTCGGCACGCTGCTGAAGAGCCGTATATGCATTTTGCAAAATAATGCGATGATACGTTTCGTAGGCTGATATTTCCTGTAAAAGCTTTTCGTGATTATCGCGATCAAGGACAAGCAGCTCACTGTCTTCCAACACCTCTATATTTAGTGTTGTAGGATTTCCAGTAAAAAAGCTCTGTAGGTTTGCCATCCACCAGCCTTCAAAAGCAAACCGGATAACATGCTGGTTCCCCTTTGAATCTACTGTGTAAGAATAGAGCGCTCCCTTCTCTACAAATGTTAAATCCCTGCAAACATCCCCCTCCTGAAGCAAGAATTGTCGTTTGAGCATTCTTTTAGGACGGAATTTATTTTTACACACTTCCCATTCCTTATCAGATAGCGAAACATGTTGCTCTATACTTTTTTTAAGTTCTTCAAACATTGAATTATAAATTTAGATCTTAAGGCTATGTCTGAAAAATGTACATTAATAATGAGCAAATTAAAAAAGCGGATATCCTACAAAAGGATACCCGCTTTCATCTATGGGACAACCGATGCGCCAGTATTAATTCTGGATAAACTGAACATTTAGTTGCAGCTTAACTTTATCTCCTACCACTACATTTCCGGCTTCGGTCACAGCATCCCAGGTCAAACCGAACTCTTTTCGGTTGATGGTGCCAGAGACTTCGAATCCGGCTTTGGTCTGACCATAAGGGTCGTCGACTGTGCCGCCGTGGACAACTTCCAGCTCAATCTGCTTGGTGATGTCGCGAATGGTCATATCTCCGGTGACTTTGTATTTACCGTCGCCGACTTTTTCAAAATTCGTCGATTCAAATTTCAGCTGTGGATATTCGTCAGCATTAAAGAAGTCATCTGATTTTAGATGCTGATCGCGATCTTCATTATTGGTGGTTATGCTATCGATATCAGCGGTAAACGTAGCCTTGGCATTTTCAAAGTTATCGCCATCAGCTTCGATTGTACCATCATAGGAGCCAAAGCTTCCGGTAACGGTGGAAATCACCAGGTGCTTCACCTTGAATTGTACTTCCGAGTGCGTGGGATCAATCTTCCATAATATTTTCGTTGCAGTAGTCAATGTTCTATTGGTTTTATGTTAAACGATTAATGTATGCCTAACATAAAGTGTGGGACCATATCCTCCATTGATATATGACAGGAAATAATCTTGATATATATCAATTAATCCAAGGAATAGAGAAAAATCCTAATCACTAGTTGCATCCATCAACGAGGAGTGGAATATTTGATATAACTGTAGTTACTATTATTATAATAATATTAGCCTCAATTTTTAGAAAAATGGGTACCGAAGAGCGCAGAAAACGCGAAAAGAAACAACGCAAAAAAACCATTATTTGTGCTGCCGAAGAGCTGATCTTGGAGCATGGGCTGGATGCAATTACAATGAATGATATCGCCGAACGCTCAGAATTGAGTAAGGGTACTTTATATTTATACTATCCCAGTAAGGATGATTTGGTTTATGCAATTAATTCCAAGGGATTTAGCATAATAAATGAAGAGCTGTCCAAAATTTTTTCCAGTAATGAGTCTGGTAAAAAAATGATAGAAAGGCTTTGGAAGTTGGGAGTACGTTTTCCTGAAAACTATCCTATTCATATGGAGGCTTTCCGTCATTATGAATTGCACACCAAAGCGAGAGACATCCATACCAAACCAATCGTCAAAGAGTGTGAAGAAAAGCGCCAACTATTATTAACTCACACCTACCGTATTTTACAGGTTGCCATGCAGGACGGGTCTGTCAAAGGGTCTTATTCACCCCGACTGTTAACTCTAATGCTGTGGAGCGGCATACGCGGCATGTTGGAAATATTTGACGCCGAGTCAGCTGCGAGAAATACTCCCTTTTTTCAGGATTTTAACGAGCAAGAACATGAAATTTATAACACCTTCATGGATATTGTAATGCATGGGATTATTCAGAAGTAGTGTAATATTCAAGAAGTCATATCTCTAAGCTACCTCGTTTAAACTAGAACTAAATTGTGGCAGCTGTAGATGGAAATGATATGCTGTGACCCTGACACCGATAACAGTTGTGATTGCGATAATCTGAGCCCAAAATTCCGCAATTTGAGTCAGCAACACTATGTAGAATACCCCACCAAGAACAGAAACGGTAGCATATAATTCAGAATGAAAAATGAGCGGTCGAGTTCCGGAAAGAACATCGCGTATAACGCCCCCGAAACAACCGGTTATTTGTTCCTAAGGCAATAGATATTCCCATACCCATATCGGCGTTTAGTCCTACCTGGATCCCCATGACTGTGAAAAGTCCCAGTCCGGCAGCATCGAAAAAAAGAATCCAATTTTGGATCTTTTTAATCCATTTGTGAAAAATAACCGTCAGTACAAATCCCCCTATAGCTGACCATATAGCAATTGAATTATTTAGCCAGCTAACCGGTAAATTGCCAATCAGTAAATCACGAATCGTACCTCCCCCTATAGCTGTTACAAACGCCAACACAAGGATTCCAAACAAATCGTACCTGCTTTTAACAGCTGCTATTGCACCAGATATCGCAAATGCAAAAGTCCCTATTACTTCTATTAAATCTAAACCCCATCGGGGATTATCTCATCAATAAGCATGTATTTGTATCTTTGTTAAAGGCATAATTGATCTCCACTTTATATAATATCAGATCAATTTTGCAATAAATTGCTACCAATTCCTTTTACATCAGCCTTTTTAAAAGTCAATTCAAATCGTGTTCCATTTTGGTTAGAAAATGTAATTTCTCCCTTTAATTGTTGCTTGAGTAGCTTTATCAATGTTATTCCGATAGATGTATAAGAGTCTTGAGAAAAATCAGCAGGTAATCCTACTCCGTTATCGAAAATCTCCACTGTTACGTTCTCATTTTTCTCCTGCAGTCTGACTTTGATTTCTCCCTCTTCCCGATCTTTAAAAGCGTGTTTATAGGCGTTGGTAACTACTTCGTTAACAAGTAGTGCGCAAGGTATAGCCTGATTTATATTCATGGAAATCGGTTCGGCCTCTACAGTGGCGGTAATCCGCTTGCTGCTGTTATATACCTCCTCAAGGTTTTGGACCAGCTGTTTTAAATTTTCTCCAAAATTTAAGTGCGACAAGCTCTCTGCTCCATACAGCAGCTCATGAATGTTAGCGATAGTCCGGATGCGCTGCTGGGCTACTCTAAGTGAATCCCGCAGCTCACCCTCTTTGGCCTCCGTGGCCTGCAGTTCCATCATGCCCGTTATAATGGCTAAGTTATTTTTTACCCGGTGATGGATTTCAGCCAGAAGCGTGTCTTTTTCTTTTAGAGATTTTTTCAATTGCTGTTGGTAGGCGATTTGCTTACTAAAATCCATCGCCTCAATAAAAATGCCATACACTTCTCCATCTTCATCAAACAAGGGCATAAACAAAAGGTTAAAGATATAATTTTGACTCGAGTCTTCTTTTCTTTTGTCAATTTGTACGGGATCTCCATAGCCTAAATAGGCTTCCCCGGTTCGGTAAACCTCTTCTAAAACATCCATGTAACCCTGTTCCTTCACTTCAGGTACTACATCAACTACTCGCTTCCCTATGATATATTCTTCTCCCACTAATTGTCGATATGCTTTGTTAGCTATCGCGTATCGTAAATCAGGACCTTCCAATAAGCATTTTGGTGTTGGTGCTTCTTCAAACATTTCCTGAAGCTTATTACGATCGGCTTCTACCTTCTTCCGTTGGCCATGCTCTTGTAGCAATGAGCTTAACTTATCTTCAGGCTCTTTTTTCTCCGTAATATCTAATCCTGTGCCAATAATATATATTTGCCCATTCTGTTCTAGTCGATCCGCATTAAACTGGTAAATAGCTGCGTCCCCACCAACAGTCTTTAAGGTTATTTGAAATTCACGGTATCCCTCTTCAAGAACGGCTCGAATTTCTTCGGGTACTTTTTCCTGATTAGATTCATGCACAAACTCAGCAGGAGATCGTCCATTTATTTTTTCAGCAGGTATGCCAAATACTTTTGTAGCACGATTATTAAAACGAACAATTTTGCCCTCTTGATCCAAGACGTAAAACAGACCTGGCAGGCTATTCAAGACTGTCTCGGTAAATTCCTTTTCCTCCTGCAAAGCTCGTTCCTGTTCCTTTCGATCACTGATATCCCGAAATGTAAGACTGGTCCGTTTTTCACCTGCATAATTCACGAAAACTGAAGTGGTAACTTCAACGGGTATTTCGTAGCCTTTTTTATGGATATAGTTAAGCTCTCCGGTAAATTTTCCCGTTTTTGAACGCTCCTTTAATGCTTTTTCTAATTTTCTATCCTTTGCTACAATCCCTTCTCGACCGCGCTCCATGATCTCCTTTTCAGTCATGCCCAATATATCGCAGGCTGCCTGGTTTGCATGCATAATATCTCCGTTTGGATTTGTCAACATAACCCCATCTAAACTATTCTTGAAAAGCATTTCATTACTTATCCGGGCGTTCATTTCCTCTGTAATATCTTTATGCATGGCCAACTGATAGGTCTGGCTATCTCCCTCGAAAGTCACTGGATTTGAGATGACATATACGTATATTAATTTTCCATTCTTTTTCTTGTATTTCCATATCCCTTCCTTGCTAAATTTATTATTCTTGGCCTGTGCCAGGTGTTTTCTGAGCTTCGGAATCTCCTCCTCCGGCCGCAGATCAAATAAAGTAAAGGTAAGCATCTGTTCTCTTGAATAACCAAATAGCTCAATCATCTCCTTATTAATATCCTTGATTGAATAGTCCCTCGTATCATATATCCACATGGGAATATGACTTTCGTTAAAGAACTCCCCAAAATTTTTTAAACGCATAATAACTACCCTTCAAAAAACTCAATTGTAAGTTTTTAAACTAAAAACTAGTGGTTATAAATTTGTCCCTAAAAGATTATTCTGAAGTTCGGCTTAAAGCGTCTATTATCCTGCCAACACTGACAAATGAAATGCCTTGATTTTGAGCGGTACTAATCATTACGGCTTCAAAAATAGGCTGATTTACATTATGTTCTGCCTCCCAAAGCACTAAGTAATTGGCACCAACTCCTCCTCGCAAATCTTCTTCTTCAATTACAAAAGAAGTAGATGACAAAGGATCTATCGTTTGAGGTTCATCAAGATATCTGTGAACCAAATTTCCATCTGAGTCATAGTAATAGACTTTTTTAATTATTATAGGTGCATTCAGATCCGTATTTCGAATACTCAGTGTTGTAGTAAGATTGAATGTTCTGCTTCGATTTTGCTGATAAATGTGAGAGTATACTGGAACATAAACTGTTTCTCCTAAGACTGCATTGGAGCTGTAAGAAATGAATTTTTGTAATGAATCGGAAACAAATGAATCTGCATCAGTAGTTGAAATATCTTGTTGATCAGCTTTACCACACGTCAGTAAAATGGCTGCCAAGCTAAAGAGCAGAATACATTTTATTTTAGTCATCATTTTTATCTATTTATTATTATCAGTTTGTTTAAGGAGTTACATAACTTCTTTTTCTATTGGTTTACAATGTCTAACAAGAAAATCAACCAGTTTACTCAATAGGAGTTAGATTTAATAATCTCCAAAGATCCTTGACTCAGTTTGCTTAACAAGCCAGTTGCGAAAAGCAGCTGAGCTATAATCAGCAAGCCCTCTTTTTTATAGACTATTTTTCCATGTTTGGAAACCACAAAGGTAGATGGAATATAAGGACTTCTGAAGCTGGCAGAGAGTCCATTGGTTGGAAAATAATACGGCATTGGAAACTCTTTATCCTCCATAAATACGGTTGCATTAGCAGGTTGCTCATCCAGCGATAGTAACAAGAATTTGATATCTTTATGATCGGATACATTATATTATACAAAGTCTCAATTGTGGGTATTTCGGCCACGCAGTGGGCGGATACCATGAAGCCCAGACATTCACAAAAAGCACATCCCCTTTAAAATCAGAAAGACGCACAGATTTTCCCTCGGGCGTACGAAGCGATATATTATAAGCATGCTCCGACAATGTGGGACCATCGGTCGACGTAACCTCATGACCTTCGGTATCAAAGAGGCCACATCGTTTCCATATGTAAAAAATGGACATATACCTTGGAAGATTATAGGACCGTTTGATCATGGTGGGGATCTGTCTCGCTCTTTTCCCGCTGAAGATGAAATCAAAGATCGGTACACCGTTGAAGGCCAAACATATGATTGGCATGAAAAAATCCAGCATGGGGGAAAAATACATATCAAACATTTTTTTAGATTTCCCGCTCCGGTAGAAAAGGATTCGGGAACGGTTTATGCTCTTACCTACGTCCACTCAAAGTCTGAGCGAACCGTTGACTTTTGGATCGGCTTCCACAACTGGAGTCGTTCTGGCGGCCGAAGAGGCGGTCCAACACCGTCACAGGGAGAATGGCACAAAACAAAACCCAACATCTGGGTAAACAATCAATCCATACAGCCCCCTCACTGGGAGAATCCTGGTATCCCTTCTGATACCCCTGAAATACCGTTTTTAAACGAGGATTATTACTATCGTTCTCCAAAAAAATAAAACTCAGTAAGAGGTGGAATAAAGTTCTACTCAAAATTCCTCATGGCGGCAATTCATGGAAATGGATGTTTACTTTTGTTCCCGTGAGTGTTGAAAATGGAGGGGTCAGAGAAGTAAAAAGTTTACTTTTTTCTGTAGATCCGTCTTATGAATGAGAAGTCACCCCAAAAGTAATCCGGATAAATTCTCTATTAAAGGCTTATTATCTCAATATACCCTATTTTCAGTATACGCCTTCCATGGGTAGGCTAATTTATACAATCGATACAAAGGGCTGGTTACCAAGACCGAGGGAGTGTGATAAGGCCTTACTCAAGTGGTGTGTCTGGCTATCCAGAAAATTGAGAAGAAATGGACATCATTATTGCAAAATTTGGCATTGACTGTTCAGCAACTAAAAATAGATTTGAGACCAACTACAGCTGGACTTGAATCGCAACCCCTACTGATACTAACTCCTTCTGGGTTCATAATAACAGGACAGAGTTTAGTTTACACTACCTTTTTTATTCGCAGAATTTTATTATTTCCTTAATGAAGATTCCCTGACGATTAACTTTGGCTCCAATATTCTTTTTTGGGGTTCATTGTTTTTCTCTTTCGATTTTATCTGTTGATAAAATAGTTCTGCGGCCATTCTGCCCATCTTATTTGTTTGTTGATCAACCGTTGTTAAGGGAGGACTAACTAGGGAAGTGAAAGATTCATTACTGAAACCTGCCACTGCGATCTCCTTAGGAACCTTAATATTTTTTTCTTCCAATACCTTCATGGCCCCGACTGCTGCATAATCACTTGCTGAAAATATTGCATCTGGTGGATTGGGCAATGCGAGTAATTTTTTAATATCGTTTGAACCGGAACTAATTTTGAGTTTACTATTTATAATTAGTTCATCCTCAACAGGTAGTCCGTTTGCTATTAAAGCGTCTTTATATCCTCTCAACCTTTCTTTATAAATATTTATATGTTGTTCTCCCGCAAAATGAGCGATACGACTACAGTCTTGATCAATCAGGTGTTCCGTCACTTGGTAAGCCCCTAAGTAATCATTTATCGCCACAGAGCTGGTGTTAAGTGATGGATTTATTCTGTCATAAAAAATTAGAGGTATATTCTTTGATAGTACTTTTTTGTAGTGAGAATAGTCAGATGTTTCCATAGCGATAGAGACAAGAATGCCATCCACCTGAGCCTCCAATAATGCATTAATATTCTTTTTTTCTTTCTCATAAGAATCATATGATTGGCAAATGATCACGTTATAGCCGATATCATTGGCCAGCTCTTCCACTCCTCGAATAATGGAAGAGAAGAAATTTCTGTCGGCCGTTGGTACCAAAATTCCGAGAAGATTGCTGGTTCCTTTGCGAAGAGCTGCGGCGATATTGTTGTACTGGTAGTTGAGTTCTTCTGCTTTTTGAGCTACTGCCTCTTTAGTCGCGTCACTTATCCTTGGATGGTCTTGCATCGCTCTTGATACAGTTGAAGCGGTTATTCCTAATTCTTCGGCGATGTCGCTCAGTCGTATTTTTTTTTCTTCACTCATTTTAATTATTGAATAAAACATTTCAATTTTAAATGTGTGTAAAACACATAAACCTTTTAATATTAACAATTTTTGATAAATATCATATTTAATCTATGTATGTAGGTATTGACTTGTCTCTTGTTTACCGGGATAAAATGATACTAATAAAGGTAACCCAAGTGTGGGAATGATTGAGTAAAATCAATTTATCCCCAAAAAGTGATCCGGTTTGTGTCCCTTCTCAATTGTTTAGAATCTCTCTGTATAGCAGCCAAATTCCTTTAATCCTGATAATTACTTGCAATGATAGGTTTAAAATATTACGTTCGATGTACAATCGATTGCATTATTACAAGAATTTGCTAATTGTTTGTTAGCAATTATCTGGTAATGCAGGTTGTGTTTTATTTCACAAAATAATGATCTCTTTTTTTATCGTTGAAATGAGCTTAATACGTTGATTAGCTGATTTAGCTAATTAAATGTTTATTATTTCATTTCTACCTGAACACACACTAATAACTAGGGAAGTATGGAATAAGGTTACGAAAACTAATAGGCATATCTTTTATCGATAAAAGGGGATAAAAATCTATCTAAAATAAGCAAGAAGGAGTAATTCTATGATGGGAATAATGGATAGGCATATCTTATCAATTCACAACTCGATAGGACTTCAAATTTGTTGTGTTATCATGATGTGTTTTTTGCTCAGCACTGGTATGGTACATGCACAAGATTCGGGTTCATATGAAGTTATGGGAACGGTTACAGAAAGCGGGACAGGCTCCCCGCTTCCTGGTGTTAACGTATTGCTTATCGGTACTACCACCGGTACGACTACAAACACTGATGGAGAATATCAGATAAGTGTTAATAGTGGAACAGACACTCTTCGTTTTTCTTTTGTTGGATTTCAGGATCAAGTAGTTCCCATAAATGGGCGGAGCACTATTGATATACAGCTTGAAATGGAAACCTTCTCTGGGGATGAATTAGTTGTTGTTGGATATACTACCCAAGAGCGACAGAATATATCTGGTTCTGTCTCCAGTGTTGATGTGGAAGGGCTTAATGAGGGGACGTCTGGGCAGATTACGAAACAACTTCAGGGAAGAGCATCTGGAGTTTCCGTGGTCTCTTCAGGCCAGCCCGGTGAGGAGCCTGATGTTAGAATAAGGGGTATCAATACTTTTGGGAATAATTCACCATTATATATTGTCGATGGGGTTCCAACCCAGAGTATCAATTCGTTGAATCCAAGCGATATAGAATCGATGCAGGTTCTTAAAGATGCTTCTGCTGCCTCAATCTACGGTGCGAGAGCCGCTAATGGTGTTATTGTCATTTCAACAAAAAGAGGGCAGGGAGATGTGACGATAGAATACAATGGTTATGCTGGTTACAGTATTCCCAACAGTGGAAATGTTTGGAATATCTTGAGCCCTCAAGAGATGGCCGAACTGAAATGGAGCGCTATTCGAAATTCAGGTGGGAATCCGGCTCCGGATCCTCAATATGGAAACGGATCTGAACCGGTTTTGCCCGATTATATTCGACCGGCCGGTGAAATGAGTGGAGATGTAAATGAGGAAGATTATTTTGTAAAACCGGAGTACAAAGATCCTGCAGCACTAAATGGCTTTAATCAAATCGTCCGGGCCAACAAACAAGGAACAGACTGGTACGACGAAATCTTCTCTCCTGCTATGACTATGAATCACGATCTTTCGGTCAGTGGTGGTGGCGAAATCGGCAATTATATACTGACACTGAATCATTATAATCAGCAAGGAACGCTGGATAGGACGTTTAACGAACGAACGACGATCAGGGTTAACACCAATTTTAGTTTAAGCGACAATTTTACGATCGGTGAAAACATATCCTACTCTCATTCTGAAAGCCCCCAAGTGGATGCGCTATCTGAGGGTAGTGCTATTGGAATGTCTTACAGGCAGCAGCCGATCGTTCCAGTATATGATATTGCCGGCAACTTTGCGGGTTCAGCCGGACAGCAGTTGGGGCAGGCCGTAAATCCGGTGGCACAGCAATACAGGAACCGAAACAATCAGGCACTCAACAACAGGTTGTTTGGGAACCTATATGCTGAGGTAGATATGGCAGACAATAAACTGCAATTCCGATCCAGTTTTGGGGGAGAAATTGGATCGTGGACGAGCAAATCGTTTACCTATCCAACATACGAGAATGCAGAAAACAACTCGGTAAACGCATTCAATCTTGATGGGTCCAAGACCTACAGTTTTACTTGGAGTAATACTCTGACATATCAAGACGTATTTAAAGATGTCCATTCTTTAGAATTAATTGTAGGTACAGAAGCCTACCATAACCAGGGAACCAATTTTGGAGGTTCATCTCAAGGGTATTTTTCATTCAATCCGGATTACACGAACTTGTCAACTGGTGCTGGAAACAGAACCAATTATAGTAATGAATACCGGGATGGATTGTTATCTTTTTTCGGACGGGTTGACTATAACTATGATAGCAAATATATCATAAGTGCAACCCTGCGCCGTGATGGTTCTTCCCGATTTGAAAATTATCAGTGGGGAATGTTCCCGGCTGGTAGTATTGGATGGCGCATATCTCAGGAACCGTTCATGCAGGATATCTCGTGGCTTTCTGAATTGCGTGTCAGGGCTGGATATGGTGTGATGGGTAACCAGTTAAATGTTGACCCGAACAACCCCTATAATTTATATGTAGGTGATAACTCATCTTCCTTTTATCCTATTAATGGCAGTAACAACGATGTTCAACAGGGTTTTGAACAGAGCCGAATAGGGAATCCAGATGCCAAATGGGAAAAAAATGTAAGTGGTAATATTGGTATTGAAACCATTCTATTCAATGACAAGCTTGAGATTGTAGCCGAATACTACTGGAAAGATGTGCAAGATTTGTTATTCAATCCTCGGCTTGTAGGAACTGCGGGTACAGCTACTCCTCCATACGTCAACGTGGCGAATATGGAAAATAGGGGTATTGATGCCAAAATAACGACACTTGGTGACCTGGGTAACGATTTTAACTATAATGTGAGTTTGACCTTTACCTCATATCAAAACGAGATTGTAAAGATATCTGAAATAAGTGAGTTTTTTAGCCAAGACTCTCGCAGATTTGGGTCAGATATTATCCGAAATGAAGTAGGGCAGCCAATATCATCATTTTACGGATATAAAATCACAGGTTTTTTCAACAGTCAGGAAGAACTTGATGAGGCCAATAACAATTCTCCTAACGGCAATTATCAGACAGATGCCGATGTAGGTACATTTAGGTATGCTGATATTAACGGTGATAATCAAATTACCGCTGATGACCGTACCTTCTTGGGCGATCCAAACCCAGATTTTACCTATGGTCTTGATATCGGACTGAATTACAAGCGTTTTGACCTAAGTGCTTTTCTTTATGGTTCGCAAGGCAATGATATATGGAATCAAGTTAAGTGGTGGACTGATTTTTACTCCAACTTTGCTGGTGCAAAAAGTCATGCGGCCTTGTATGATTCTTGGACACCGGAAAACAAGGACGCCTCTCTTCCTATGCAGACCACTGGGGGTGGTGAAAGTACATCTACCGTACCAAACTCCTATTTTGTAGAAGACGGATCATATTTGCGGATGAAAGAGCTGGTTCTTGGTTATACTCTGCCGGAAAGTCTTATCCAAAGAATATCAGCATCCCGTCTGCGAATTTACCTGCAAGCTTCCAATTTATTTACTATTACCGGCTATAGTGGTTTGGACCCAGAAATTGGAGGAGGCAATACAAACTTCGGTATTGACGAAGGTGCCTATGCAACTCCCCGCCAATTTTTGCTCGGTATTAACTTATCGTTCTGATAAATGAAATTATATAACAACTAAATGGATTGTTTTATGAATTTTTTAAAGAAAACACCACTAATATTAGTTCTGATTATTGTTGGACTTATTTACGCATGCGATTCAATTATTGAAGTGCCTGCTAAAGGCGCGTTAAGTGAGGATGTTTTAGCAAATCAAGACGGTGTTGAAACACTTCTTGTTGGGGCGTATGGAGCACTGGATGGTCAACTGTTGAATGACGAACGAAGGGAAGCCACAGATGTCAGCAACTGGGTGTACGGGAGTCTTGCTGGTGGAGATGCCCACAAGGGGGAATCTCTTGGCAACACCAACGGCTACGTTCAAATCGGAAACGGCAACTCTTCGGCCAGCATTGCTTTTTTTGATGGCAAGTGGACAGCCCTATATGAGGGGATTAAACGTACCAATTCTGTGCTTCAATTGCTTGATGAAGTGGAAGATATGAGTGAGGCCGACAAGCAGCGGGTTGCCGGCGAAGCTCGGTTCCTTAGAGGGCATTATTACTTTGAACTGAAAAAGATGTTCAATATGGTTCCTTGGGTCGATGAAAATACAGAAGATCCAAACCAGCCCAATGATCAGGACATTTGGCCAAATATTGAAGCTGATTTTCAGTTTGCATTTGATAATTTACCCGAAGTACAAAATGATGCAGCCCGTGTAAATAAATGGGCAGCGGCGTCTTACCTGGCAAAAACCTATGTATACCAGGAAAAGTGGAACGAGGCTCAGCCGCTGTTTGATGATATCATCGCCAATGGAGTTACCTCGCAGGGAGTAGCATATGACCTGATTGAAGAGTTTCGTCAGAACTACAATCCGGCCCGTGAGGACGGAAACCCGGAGGCCGTATTTGCCGTGGAGATGGTAGCCAACGACGGTACCGGTCACACCAACAATGCTAACCTAGGGATGTCTTCCGCTTTTCCATATGGTGATACCAGCCCGTTTCCCTGCTGCGGTTACTACCAGCCAACGCAGGATCTAGTAAACTCATATCGTACCGATGGCAACGGGCATCCGATCATCGACGTGAATGATCCAGATCCCTATAATGATCAGATGGTTACGAACGACATGGGCGTATCCCCGCAAGATCAGTTTGATCCGTATGACGGCCCGCTGGATCCCCGGCTCGACTGGACGGTTGGTCGCAGAGGAGTGCCCTATTTAGACTGGGGACCTTACCCGGGTATCGCTTGGGCGCGTGAGCCGGAAAACTTTGGGCCCTACGGACCAAAAAAACATGTATACTGGGCTGAGCAACAGGCAGAGTATGCCGACCTTAATTCTTGGGCTCCTGGTTCCGCAATCAACACATATGTGATTCGTTTTGCTGATGTGCTGTTGCTGGCGGCGGAAACCGAGGTTGAAGTTGGTTCTCTGGAGCAGGCCCGGCAATATGTGAACAGGGTACGTGCAAGAGCGGCCAATGAAGACGGTTGGGTCAACTTGGATCATAACCGGGCGCAGGCGATTGCGGAAGTTGCTGACGAAAACGAGATGCTAAGCCTAGAGGACGTGGGTCAGTTTGACTGGGTGATCCGGGAAGACACTGAAACCACCTTTGTATACTTGGGCGGAGGTTCTGGTGACGCTAGTAACTGGCAGGAATATGAAATTCCCAATTATGAGATTGAGGAATACACGGCTGCCCAGTTTGCTGACCAGGATTTTGCCCGCGAAGCAGTTCATTTTGAGCGAAAACTTGAGCTTGCCATGGAAGGTCACCGGTTTTTCGATCTAGTTCGCTGGGGGGAAGCCGAAGAGCAACTGAATGCATTTTTTGATTATGAAGGGCCAACGCTTGGCATTCCAACCCGTAACGGGCAGTTTACACCCGATAAAAATGAGTACTATCCCATTCCGCAAAATCAGATTGATTTGAGTACCGTGGGTGGAGAACCGGTATTGCAGCAAAATCCCGGGTATAATTAAGAATTAAGAAAGCAGTACGCTAGCTTTGTTCGTTACACCCAAAGAAGGGGCAGCCACCTGCAGGTTGCCCCTTTTTTTGGGTTTTATTAAGGTATGTCTTTATACAAGTATAAATTAATGACGGTATAACGATTCCAACGTGCTTAGAAATCTGATTTATCTGATACTTTCTATTCCACTGCTACTGCATGCTATAGGGTGTTCTCCTGTTGAAGAAAAACAAGCAGAGAGATTTGAATTGCTATCTCCAGAGCAAACGGGCATCGATTTCCAAAATGACATTTCAAATACGCCGGATTTAAATATTCAAAACTACGGCTACTTTTATGATGGAGCGGGCGTAGCCTCGGGGGATATAAATAATGATGGGTTGCCCGATCTTTACTTTGTGGGAAATGACCAGGAAAACAGATTGTACCTGAATCGTGGGAATTTCGAATTTGAGGATATTACCGATGCGGCAGGCGTCGGGGGTGGTACTGAGGGTTGGTCTACAGGTGTTACAATAGCTGATGTGAACGGCGATAGATATCTGGATATATATGTTTCGCGGGTTAACTACGCAAATAAGAAGGGGCCAAACCAGCTTTTTATCAATAATGCCGATGGTAGTTTTACCGAGAAGGCCCGGGAATATGGCCTAGACTTTAAAGGATATTCAACCCAGGCAGCATTTTTTGATTATGACAAAGACGGCGATCTGGATTTGTACCTTTTGAATCATTCCTTCCATAGTGAAAATACCAAAGGTAAGGCCCAGATGTTGCGGGAGCGAAGAGATTATCTCGCTGGAGATCGACTCTATCAAAATAATGGAAACAGCTTCGAAGATGTTACTGCCGATGCCGGTATCTACAGTAGTTCACTGGGTTACGGTTTAGGCCTTGCTATAAGCGACATCAACCGGGATGGCTGGCCTGATATCTATGTAGGCAATGACTATCATGAGGATGATTACCTCTATATCAACAACGGTGATGGAACGTTTAGGGAAGCCCTAGAGCATTCCATTTCGCATACAAGCAAGTCTTCGATGGGGAATGATATCGGAGATTTAAATAATGATGGAAGGGTTGAAATTTTATCCCTGGACATGTTGCCCGAAGATCGAACCGTATTAAGATACTCCGGCATCCTGAACTCCTATGGGCGGATGCGAACGGATCTCAGGTTTGGGTACAAACCGCAATTCTCCCACAATACCCTGCAGTATAACTGGGGATCGATTAACAATGAGGAGCCGCATTTTAGTGATATCGGTTTTGCGGCTGGTGTAGCTACCACAGATTGGAGTTGGGCTGCTTTAATGATGGACATGGATAACAATGGCTTCAAGGATATTTATATCACAAATGGGTTAATAGGTCGGCCAACCGATATGGATTATAATTTTTTGCTTCACGAGCAAAGCCAGCGGATCTCTTTTGGTGATGATCAAGTAGAGGAAAATTTGAAACTTATCGAAGAAATGCCAGAGGTAAAGATTCCCAATTATACCTACAGCAACCAGGGTGGGCTTAAATTTGATGATACTTCTGAGGATTGGGGACTTAGTCAACCGGGATTTTCAAGCGGTGCAACCTACGCAGATCTGGATAATGACGGCAGCCTGGACTTAGTGGTGAACAATGTGAATATGACCGCGTTTGTGTATCAAAATAAGAGCATGTCTTTAGAAGAGTCTAGCTACCTGAAAGTCAAACTGCAGGGAAAAGGAAAAAACAGCTCGGGCATTGGGGCTAAGGTTACCCTTCATAGAGGAGAGGACAAGTTTTATCAGGAACAGATTCCTACACGAGGGTTCCAGTCTTCCGTAGACCATACTCTGCACTTCGGCCTCGGTTCAACTGAGTTGATAGACTCACTGACCGTAGTCTGGCCAGACGACTCCTTCCAAACGATTTACCAAGTGCAGGCCAATCAACTACTGGAAATTGCCCAGGACAGCGCTTCCGGTAAATACGATTATGCTAGGTTGAATGAGCGGCAGATGAACGGAGTATTGCAGGATATAACCGATCAGTTTACGATTGATTATCAACATAGCGAAAACAGGTATACCGATTTTAGTCGTGATCCCGGCCTGCCATATATGATCTCCAGGGAGGGGCCGGCTTTCGCCCATGGCGATATAAATGGTGACGGCCTAGAGGACCTATTTCTAGGAGGCGCCCGGGGACAGCCCGGTAGTATTTATTTACAGCAGACGAATGAGTCGTTCTCAAGGTTATCCGCAGATAATTCCCTTTTTGAACAGGACCGGGAAATGGAAGATGTGGCGGCAGTCTTTTTCGAGGCAAACGGAGATGGCAGGCCGGATTTGTATGTCGTCAGCGGGGGAAATGAATTCCAAAATGGAGGGGAACTCATGAGAGATCGTCTGTATCTCAATACCGGGGATGGGACCTTTCTGAGGGCGCCTAAAAATATACCTCCTATACGTACAAACGGGTCTGTGGTGGTAGCCAGTGACTTTAACAGCGATGGCGCAGTGGATCTGTTTGTTGGAGGTCAAACATCACAGAATTACGGACTTTCTCCGGCAAGCTACCTGCTTAAAAATGACGGCAATGGCAATTTTACGGATGTAACTGTTACGGTGGCCCCGGAATTAAGGAACATTGGGATGGTTACGGATGCCGAGTGGTCTGACATGGACGGATCCGGTCATCTGGACCTAGTGGTAGTTGGAGAGTGGATGCCGGTACGCATTTTCAATAATGACGGGGAGAGGCTTACTATGGTAGATGGAGACGAAGGATTGAATCAAACATCGGGTTTATGGTCCGAATTACTAGTCGATGATTTTAATGATAATGGGAGACCTGATATCATTGCGGGAAACTTCGGAATAAATTCTAGGTTGCAGGCCTCTACAGAATATCCGCTCCGTTTATATGTTCAGGATTTTGAGCAGAACGGTCAGATCACTTCTATACTGGCCTATCCCAAAGAGGGCGACTACTACCCGTTGGTACCGGTCAACGAGTTGCTAAATCAATACACGTCGATCTCACTTGGGGAATCAGATTACTCCGAATTTGCTGAGAAGTCGATGACCGAGATTTTTGGAGAAGAGATTATATCCACAGCTGAAATCAAAGAGATTACTACCTTAAGCTCTCAATACATCGAAAATGGAGGGAATACTGGGTATGAGGTTCATGAATTACCGTTCAAAGCTCAGCTATCCCCGGTAAAAGGATTGCATTCCGGAGATTTTGACAGGGATGGAAGTACCGATCTGCTATTAGGGGGTAATTTATTTGCTGTTAAACCATCGATCGGGGGACGCCAGGATGCAAGTTATTGTTTGATGCTGAAAGGGGATGGCAATGGTCAGTTTACGGTATCCGATATCGCAGACAGTGGATTCTATACGAGGGGTGAAGTGCGGGGTATATTCCCTGTTTCTACATCTGAATCAGACCCGGTGATTATGGTTATTAAAAATGATAAGCCGGTCCAGGTTTTCGAGATCACAAATGATGAATGATCGATGAATCGTATGCCAAACACCTGCTCATTTTTTTAAAACTGAATCAGTATCATGGGAATTGCCTGACGAATTCTCATTGGGAAACGGTTGTAGGTAATTTGCCTGATGATAAATTTGGATAACATAAATAAATCACGGGAAAAGGTGGAGATATGATCAGAAGAGACTTTTTGGAAAAATCTATGATGGCAATGGGAGCTCTTTTACCCTGGTACGGGCAAGGGCATTCAATGCATAATGATACGGTATCGGAGGAGAGAAAGATCAAAATTAGTTTGAATGCGTACTCTTTTAATAGTTATCTGCAAGAGGGGAAAATGGACCTTGAAGAGTTACTGCAATATTGCACCGAATTAGGTTTCGACGCGGTAGATCCCACCGGGTACTATTTCCCCGGCTATCCAAATATACCGGATGATTCTTATATCTACCGGATCAAGCGCATGGCTTTTCTAAACGGAATGGAAATTAGCGGAACGGGAATTCGCAATAATTTTACAGATCCCGACCCTTCAATCAGGCAGTCTGATCTCGATCTTATCAGGCAGTGGGTGGAGGTTGCCGCTAAGCTGGGGGCACCGGTTATAAGGGTCTTTGCCGGCCGGGGGATACCACAGGGATATAGGCGGAAGGAAATTGATGGGTGGATTGTGGAGGCTTTAGAAGAGTGTGTGAGTTACGCTGAAGAGTTTGGAGTGATGATTGGAGTTCAAAACCACAATGATTATCTAAAAAATGCCGATCAGGTGCTAAATATTATCAATTCGGTCGATTCCGAATGGCTGGGAATCATTCTAGATGTGGGGAGCTTTTCCACGGAAGATCCATATGAGGATATTGCAAGGGTAGCTCCACATGCTGTTTCATGGCAAATTAAGGAAAACCTGGGGTACGAGGACCGCATCGTAAAAACCGATCTAAAAAAAATTGTCCAAATTCTGCGGGATGTGGACTACAGGGGATATATCCCCATTGAAACGCTGGGCGGCGACCCGATGAAAAAAGTGCCTCGGTTTCTGGAAGAGGTCCAAACGGCTTTATATGAGTCGGGCTAAGAATAGCGGTATAGGACAGTACTTTCGTGTTTATCTGCAAAAGAGGTAGTAGGGATCTAATATGGTTCAAAAAATAATCCAACGGGATTAAAAAATGATGTTATCTGTAATTAGTAAACAATGGAAGCAGATTAAAAACAAGGTTGTTTTCGGTAGCTTATCTTCTCCAAAGATTGATAACGAAGAAGGGATAAAAAAATCAAAGCGATTACTATCAATTGATGCACTTCGTGGCTTTGATATGTTGTTGATTTCAGGCGGAGCCTTATTTATAGGGTTAATGGAGGGCAAAACGGATTACGCGTGGGTGGATTGGATGGCAGGACAGATGACTCATCCGGCCTGGAATGGCTTTACCTTCTACGATTTTATATTCCCCCTTTTCCTGTTTATCGCCGGGGTTGCCCTACCCTTTTCGATAAACAAAGGACTTTCCATAGGGATGGATAAGAAGTTGTTATACCGGAAGGGTTTCCGAAGGATGTTGATTTTAATCGGCCTTGGAATCTTATATAAAAATGCACCCGTTCCAATATTTGAACCATCACAAATACGTTTTGTGAGTGTGTTGGGTCGTATTGGAATCGCTGCTTTTATAACAACGATATTATACCTCAATTTTTCGTGGAAGGAACGGATATACTGGATTACGGGCATCCTGATTTTATACTATGCGGCACTTTTTCTTATCCCGGTTCCAGGCTATGGAGCAGGGGATCTTTCGTTTGAAGGGAATTTGGTAGGATGGATAGACCGGCAGTTGTTACCGGGACGTTTGTTACAAGGCACCTACGACGAGCTTGGATTATTGACGCAATTTCCCGCGCTTTGCTTAACAGTGATGGGCTCGCTGGCCGGAGATTTGTTGCGATCCAACCGGAATGAGAATAACAAACTCTTGCTCCTTTTTGGGGGCGGTGTTTTCTGTATCATAATCGCCCTGATATGGAGTGCGCATTTCCCGATTAATAAACACCTGTGGAGTAGTTCCTATATATTGCTGACTGGTGGAATGGCTTATTTGTTTCTGTTTATATTCTATGGCCTAATTGATGTTCTAAACTACAGGAAATGGGCATTTTTTTTCCAGGTTATTGGACTGAATTCTTTAGCAATCTACCTTGGATATCGGTTTATCAATTTTGAATATACTTCTGATCTCCTGTTTTCGGGAATCTATTCTTTAGCTCCCGTGACTTGGCATGAGGTGTTTGAAGCGTTTGGTGCAATGATATTGGTTTGGTTGGTCTTGTACTTCCTTTACAGAAATAAAATCTTTGTTAAAGTATAGTTACTGAATATTAATGGCATGTAATCCTTGCGTTATACTACCAAATGAATACGGGTACTTACAGGTAAACCCGGTACGTATTACCTTGGTTTAGCAAGTTTTTTTCCTGATTTTTCTGGCGTTAATTTTCTGTACCGTTATTGTTTTCCATTATCAGGAATGGAGGTCCTTCGTCTCTTTCTGTTTGGAAGGTTGATCCCCGGTTGAATAGTCCACGGGCAAAGTTGCCCAAGATGATATCCGGATATTGGTCGTTGTTCCAGTCCAGAATGTCCAACGTTATCCAGCGTCCGTTCTTGGTTGCCGGGTGGTGGATCGGAGTAAATTTAAGTTTGCCGTTATTTTTAAAGATCACAAAACCCTCTTCCGGCTTATTTTCGAAATCGGCGTAAAAGGAAATGGCGGCGATATCCAATTTTCCGTCGCGGTTAAAATCTGATGTCTTGGCATCATAGGCACCGTGCAAGGGGTAAAACCACTTCTGACTGAAACGGTTTTGCCCATCGTTAATATAAATGTAAACTCCATGATAGGGCTTGAAAACAGGAGAATAGTCGGCATTGTCGCCGCTGGTATATAAAATATCAAGGTTACCATCTCCATTTAAATCTACCATCTGAAATGAACTCGATCCATAGGTAATCGGGAACTGTAACAGCTTTTTCTTCTTGAATTCTCCGTCATTCTGGTTGGTGAAAAGATAGATGGTCTGGTCTGCCTGCGTACAAAGTGCGGTTACATCCGTTAATCCATTGCCATTGAAATCGACAAGCTGCGTTTCAATACATCCAGGTGTTTCTATTAGGATGTTTTTGGAGCTGGAATATTGCTCGTTTTCCTTTTTTTTCAACCAGAAGAGCGATCCCGTTCTATGGCCAAACTCGCTTATCAACAGATCTTTTTTACCATCTTGGTCAAGGTCTGCAAGCCGGCTTTCAACCGGCCGCACCAGGCTGTCCACGATCGTTGTGGATGATAAGTATTCATAAGAAGTAGGATCAAATCGGAGATTTTTCACTGATCCCGCGGGATCATTCGAAGGTAGCAAATGGCCTATGTAGGTTATCAGCAGCTCTTCTCTATCTGTTTTATCCATGTGCCGAATGTCTGAAATGGGACTGGCTGCATTGATCTCGTTGATGAGCTTCAGATCATGATCATAAATTGAAAGTTTTTTCAAGTTGGCATCACCCACGTAAAACCGCTTATGGAGCGGATCAAATCTGGCGACAGTAACCAGTGGCGATTCCGCACAGGCGGAGTTAGAGAACCTAGCCGCAAATGAAAAGGACCCGGTAACTATGTTATTTTCCTTCGGGGATCGATGTAGTTCTTTAGGGGCTTCCTCCGCGTAATAGTTCAATATTTCCTGCCATTCAATAGTGGTTAAGCGGGGGCTATCCGGGTAATAGTTTGGTGGAAGATAAGTATCGTTTTCGGTGGGATAGGTTGTGAATTTATGCCTGAATATTCCCAGATGCGGCGCCATAGCCGGTAATACAGATTCGGCCCATTGTTCTTTGGGTAGCAACGAGGGATCGGGAAATGTATGGCAGCTGGAACAATGGGTAACAGCCAGTTGTCGTCCTTTCGTAACTTCGGTGTCTGTGAATTGTTGAACTATAGAAGATGATTGGCCAAAAAAGTACAGGGACAGGCCAATCAGCATAAACGCTAATAAGATTAAAAGTAAGGTCCTGATTCTACTGGTAAATCTCATGATGCTCCGGTCCTGTATAACGCTGGTAATAACACGACTGACAGTATAAATAATTTTTATCTAAAAGATATTTTAGTTAATTAAGCATGGGGAAATATCTGTTAATATTGAATAAAGAGATGGTGATTATGATAAAAAATATAATTATTGGGATAGGATTATGTCTTGCAGCAATAAGCTACAACTCAACCTTGGAAACCGCCAACGCACAGGGAAATCAGCAGTTTACAGAGCCCGGTGTGGTTTCCTACACATTCCGGCATCAGTTTGAAGAAGATGTGCCAGGAACACTTGATCTCATCAAAGGGATGGGAATTAGAAATATCGAATTCTCCAGCCTTTTTGGGACCAACGCAGATGAACTTAGGTCAATGATTGACGAAAGAGAACTGATTTGCACTTCGTTCGGAGTGGGCTATAATGATCTTGTGAACAATACCGAGGAGGTTATTGAAAATGCTCGTACGTTGGGGGCAAAATATATTCGCGTAGCGTGGATCCCACACGATGACTCTTTTTCAATTGAAGACACCAAAAGAGCAGCCTCCGACTTTAACCGTGCTGGCCAAAAGATTAGTGAGGCAGGACTTTATTTCGCCTATCACAATCACGGTTATGAATTCCGTCCCTATAAGGACGGCACGCTGTTCGATTATCTTGTTGAGAATACTGATCCGGAGTATGTCAGTTTTGAGATTGACCTGCTTTGGGTTGCCCATCCTGGTGCTGATCCCGTGAAACTTCTGAAGCAATATCCGGATCGGTTTAGGCTGATGCACCTAAAAGACCTAAAAAAGGGCGCAAAAAGTGATTTTTCGGGAAGTGCGCCCGAAGAGTATGATGTTCGCTTGGGTACCGGTCAAATCGATTTTACCGCAGTAATGGATGCTGCAAAGGATACGAACATTGAGTACTACTATATTGAAGACGAAAGTTCAGATGTCATTGAAAGAGTACCCAAAAGTATTGTCTACATAAATGAGGTTATATCGAGCATCGAATAAATATAACCTAGGGTGCAATTTGAGATCTTCCTCACCGGTTTGGATTGATGGAGTTCCCCTAAATGCCAATCTGTTATAATGGTTTTTGCTCGGGATGGTGTTAGGGTTCCCAAGTCTATATATCGTAACGCATTTTGCAAATAATAGTTGGAATAAGCATGGTTGGCGTTTTGCTAGAGACAAAGTTATGCCTCTCAGCGATTAATCATTCATGTTCGGATAAAGTATATAAAATATGCAACAACTTGATTGGATTGTAATATTCTTATTCTTCCTGGTAATGGTGATAATCGGATTTTGGTCATTTCGGGAAGTAGACGATTCTGGAGATTTTTTTGTAGCAGGCGGCAAACTGCCTTGGTGGCTATCAGGTATATCTCACCACATTTCAGGCTACAGCGGGGCTGTTTTCGTCGCCTATGCCGGTCTGGCATACACACATGGTTTTACTATTTATATCTGGTGGGCATTTACAATCGCTATCGGAATATTTGTTGGATCTGTTTTTATTGCACCGCGCTGGTCACGTTTGAGAGCCAAATTGAATATTGAATCTCCCACGGAATATTTAAAAACGAGATATAATCTACAAACCCAGCAGTTAATGGCGTGGTCGGGAGTGCTACTCAAGCTGTTTGATGTGGGAGCAAAATGGGCGGCGATCGCGGTACTGTTAAACGTTTTTACAGGTACCTCCCTAGTTGTGGGAATTCTGTTGGCCGGTGGGATTTCCCTGATTTATATTACAGTAGGTGGACTGTGGGCCGATGTTTGGACCGATTTGGCCCAGTTTGTAGTACAGATTGTGGCCGGTTTGGCCATGTTTTTCATTGTCCTCGACATACTGGGGGGAGCCAGCTCTCTCTTTACTATATGGGATCAGCTTCCGGAAGCCAACGGGCAGCTGTTTAATGATCCATATACCCCTGGTTTTGCTCTAGCTTTTCTCTTCATCAATCTGCTAAGTTATAATGGTGGAACCTGGAATCTAGCGACCCGCTATATATCTTCGCCCTCAGGTTCTGATGCCCGGAAAGCTGCTCTTTTATCAGGCGTTTTATATCTGGTATGGCCCCTTATCCTATTTTTTCCGATGTGGGCGGCGCCTATAATTCTGCCGAATCTGGAGGACCCCACGCAATCATATGCTCTAATAACGCAAGAACTGCTTCCGCCAGGAATGGTTGGACTAGTATTGGCTTCAATGTTTGCCAATACGATGTCAATGACATCATCAGATTCAAATACTATTTCTTCGGTTATCACGCGTGATATACTCCCAAATTTATCAGACCGGTTTAAAAATTTGAAAAAGAAAAAATCACTACAGGTAGCACGGTTGTCAACCTTTGCATTTACTGCTTTAACGTTGGTCATTGCGATTAATGCCGATTCATTTGGAGGTGTATTGGGATTAATAATAAGTTGGTTTGCGGCAATCGTAGGGCCAATATCTGTACCTATGATCCTGGGCCTGCTACCTGCTTTCCGTCATTGTAACTCCAGGACCGCAATTATATCAATTGTTGCAGGACTTCTGGCATTTGTAGTATCAAAATACGCCTTTGATTCTCCACAGGTGGTAGAAATTGCCTCCCCACTGTTTGTATCTTTCTTACTTTACGTAACAATGGGCTGGTTCAACCGAAATAATAAGGTTCCAGGTGAAGTGGACGAGCTACTGGATAAGCTGAAACTTGATAAACATGAATTATTGGAAGAGACAACATAAGTTAGGTGAGTGGAAGTTTGCTTGAATTTTATAGGGAGCATGTCCAAGAAGTAATACTGCCTTTTTGGAAAAAGGCAGTCGACAAAAAAAAGGGAGGGATTTATACGTGTTTTAACAATGAGGGGGATAAGCTTCTAAACACAAATAAGTATACCTGGTCTCAGGGTCGGTTTATTTGGTTATGGTCGGAAGTGGTCCGTATGATTGGTGAAGGAAAACTGGAAGGTGACCGTAAAAACTATCTGGCAAACCTCCATAAAAGTATTGATTTCGTGGAGGAGAATGTATTCTTGGAGAATGGTAACTGTGTGTACTTACTTGCGGAGGATGGTCAAAAGAAGAAAAGCAGTCACTCTGAAGTATATGATTCCAGTATTTACGCCGATTGTTTTATTGCTCTTGGTCTGGCTAAATATGCCCACCTTACCCGAAATTCCGAGCGTTTTGCTAAAGTGGTTGAACTGTATACCCGAATTAGGGAACGCATAAAAAAGGGAACTTTTAAAACAGAGCCCTACCCCATTCCAGCTGGATATAAAGCGCACGCCATCCCTATGATCATGTTGAATCTGAGTCAGGAGATGGCCGAAACAGCGCAGGACTTGCAACACCCATTTGCTGATACCCTGTTACGTTACAGCCTGGAATATATGAAAGAAATAATGGAAGGATTTTGTGATGAAAATGATAGGATTATCGAAATACTGCCAGAGGACCAATCGAAAGGAGTGGAGACGATATTAAATCGTCATTTGAACCCGGGACATGCGATCGAATCGATGTGGTTTGTGCTCCATACGGCAGAGCGGGAGGGGGTTCCTAAATATACCCGGCAAGCTGTTAAGGCGATTGAATACGCTATTCGGATTGGGTGGGATAAGTATTATGGGGGACTACTTAGATTTTCTGATCTTGGTGGAGGTAAACCGCGAGGCCAAAAAGAAGGTCATGCTTACGAAAAGCTGATAACAGATTCCTGGGATATGAAGCTTTGGTGGCCTCATGCAGAAGCACTTTATGCTACCCTGCTTGCTTATGATATTACCGGAGACCAAGCAATTTTTGACCTCTATAAAAAGATTGAGCGGTATGTATTTGATGTCTTTCCCAACCCCGACACTGAAATAGGCGAATGGATTCAGATTCGAGACCGAAAAGGCATTCCTATTGATGAAATTGCCGCACTGCCTGTCAAAGACCCGTTCCATATTTTACGATCTCTGCTGCTGATCATTGACCTGCTTGAGTCAAAACAGGAGTCAAATTCTGACATAGAACACTAGGTTTTCCTATTTACTGGTGCAAATAAATTTGTGTTCCGTTTCATGATAAAAAATGAAATTTCCCTTCAGGGAAGAGGGATCCACACCGATAAGTTGTAGCGGATTATGAAATCCCAGTTTAAAGATCTCCTCCAGCGATAACATGTCAAGGGATAACAGGTAGTTCATGCATTCCAGAATAGATGAGGAGGAACCTACAAGGTATCCAGTCTCAGGATTGTATAAGCGGCCTGAGGAATCAAGCACCACATCGTTGCCCAGTGTGTTATAGGTACCGGGTGGCATGCCGGCAATCGGGGACGCGTCGCTAACGACAATAGTATTAGCAATCCCCTTAGCTCTAATAACGGTTTTGATAATCGTATCCGGTAGGTGATGACCATCCGTAATAATCATAGCTGTCAGTCTGTCATTGGCAAGACCTGCCCATATAGGGTTATGGTGTCGGTGTAGTTGTTTCGGCACCCCATTCCCGAGGTGGGTGAGAGCCCGGGCTCCAGCCTGAGACATCTTTTCCAGGTCTTCTGCGGTGGCCAAGTGATGCCCCAGGGAAACGGTTATACCAAGATTTTCGGTGGCATGGCGGCACAGTTCAGCGGCCCCTTCAACGTCAGCAGCCACGGTGATCAGTTTAATTGTGCCACCCGACCAGTTCTGCATCTGATCAAGCAGATCTATATTTGGGCGTCGGATCCAGTCGGCGTTATGGGCACCCCGTGCTCCCTCAGCTGCCGACAGGAAAGGCCCTTCTACATGAAAACCGAGTAATCTATCCTCAAGTCCATTACATTTTACAGCTTGTGACATCAGGCGCAGGTTGCGCTCAAAAACCTCAAGGGGAGAGGTAATGATCGTCGGTAAAAGGGCTGCTGTTCCATTATCAAGAAGGGCCCGGCAGGCAAAGGTGAAATCCTCTTCGGTGAGATTAGGACTTGAAAAGTCAACACCTTTGTAACCATTTACCTGCAAGTCAACAAAACCTGGAATGGTCATTATCTAACGTATAGCCTTTATTCAATTTCTCTAATTCTGATATTTTTAAACATCAATTTCTTGCCTGCCTCTTCTTCATCATCAATGCTGTGCAGTTGCAACCCAATAAACCCAGATGTATGCAAAATATCAGAATAATTGGCAGTCTCAATACCATTGATATGAGCGATTATCGAATCATTTTTTGCCATCACTCTCATTGTATTCCATTCATTTTGTTTAAAGGCATTTTGTGCTTTTTCTTTATTCTCCAGCGGTTGCAACCAGCCTCGACCACCTTCTTCGTATAGTCCCCCGGTCCAGGACCTATCTGAAGGATCAATTTCTATTTGGTATCCATACACTCGGCCGGCTGACCAATCTCTGGTACTGTGTTCCAGGCTCCCCGAAATATAGGCGGTGGTTGTATCCTTCTCATATGTGTTACTTCTTAATTGAACGCCGGAATTGAGATCAGGATTCACTTTAAAATCTAATTCCAGGACAAAATTATCATAGGTTTTTTCAGTGGCCAGAAATGTATTTGGTATTCCCATTTTTGTTTCTCCCACTATAGCACCATTTTCTACATAAAAATTACCTTCTCCACCCATTACTTCCCATCCGTCCATATTTTGTCCATTAAATATAGCGTTCCAACCATTCTGTTGACTTTGGGAGTCGGTGGCTTTTTCATCAGATGCCTCACCACAGGACATCATCAAGAGACTAAAAGAAATGAATAGCAATCTTACCTGAGAATGAGTAGGAAATAAAATCATAACATTTAATATAAAATAGTGATTTTAGTGTGCTAAACTTTTTTAGTCCTTAAAAGCAAAAATTTTAAGGTAATGTTGTGCAATGGTTTATTCAAATTATCAATTGAGATATGCAAGATATATCAATGTTGGTAACATCTAATTACTTGAATTACAATATGGACTGTCCAGGATTTCATCAATATGAATTATTTGTTGCTCATCAGCGGCCTTGTAGAGGGCTTCAACAATGGCCAATGACCGAAGACTTTCAGCACCGGAAACTGTAGGTACTTTGTCGTGGAAGAAGGCTTCCAGGATCGCATCGTACTGTTTCTTGTGATGCTGAAACGTCATTCCCGCCAAGGGACTTGCTGCACCAGCGGATTCAGTCGAATCGCTCTCATCCGAAACCTCTGTTTGATCATCCAACATCGTATGAAGTCTGTCTCCTTTCAGCAGGAGTGTACCCTTAGTTCCATTAATCTCTATCTGACGATCCTGGGGCGGGTCAATAGAGGTTGATGCTTCAAAAACACCAATAGCACCGTTACGGAATTTCAGGCAAGCCACGGCGTTGTCTTCTGCTTCAATGTCGCCATGCGTAAAGGTTCCCTTGAAAGCAGCTATTGAATCAATTCTACCCATAACCCACTGCAGCAGATCTACGGTGTGAATCGATTGGTTGATAACCACCCCTCCGCCATCAAGTTTATAAGTACCTCTCCAGGAGGAATCGCTGTAATATTCTTGTGAGCGGAACCATTTTACAGATGCACTGGCCATCACAATCTTGCCTAATTTTTGTTGCTTAACCAGTTGCCTCATCCGGGTGACATCATCGATAAAGCGGCTTTGGTAGATAACGGCAAGTTTTACGCCGTTTGTTTCGCAGGAATTGATCAGGGATTTTCCACGCTGAATGGAAACCTCGATAGGTTTCTCCACAATAACATGCTTGCCCGCTTTGGCCGCTGCCCGGGCATAATCAAGATGGGTTCCTGTAGGGGTGCAGATGGCAACAACGTCAAGAGCGGTATCAGCTAAAAAATCATCATAGGAGGTAAAAGCAGTAATATCATATTCCTTGGCAAAAGCCCGAATTGTTTGCCGGGTTCTGCTGTAGGCCGATACCAATTTCCCCCGTTTTGTTCGTTTGATTGCTTCGGCGTGGGTGTTAGAGATATTCCCACATCCAACTATTCCTATCCCATACTCTGGTTGATCTGATCCCATAAATACCACTGACTGTATATTACAATTTTGAATGAAAATATTGATTTAAAGAAATTATTCATAGAAAAGCCCTTACTTTCAAAGGAATACCCTTTATAAACTCGTGATCGACCAACAAGGTTGGCAGTTAGAGAATTACTATTCCCCAAGGTAAAAGGAAATGAAAGTTGAAGTTTTTCTATTTTATTAGTAAAAATGTTAGAGCTTACTTATCTGGAAGATAAATGTTGTTTTTTCTTATTTTTTGAAGTGATTAAGTTTTTCCCTTGCCTGTTTTTGGTTTAGTTGATCGTCAAATAAGATTGAAGTATCGATAGTTTTGGGAATATTGATTTTTTAATGGGATGGTGAATGACCTATCTGGGGATCACAGGAACAGGGGTTTTAAACAGTTAAAACATACAAGATCTGTAAGGAAAGCCTATGAGCCTTGTAAAAGATAAGGCAGGCACATCAATTTAAAATCTAATAATAGAAGTATGTATTTATGATGGAAAATAGTCTTACGCTCCAGTCCAAAGTCGATTCTTTAGCGATTAAAGTGTACAGGGATGATACTTCGATGGGTCGGGCCGCCGCATCTTTTGTTGCTGATCAGATAGCAAAGGTCCTGGAACGGAAGGAGTTTCTAAACCTTATGCTAGCAACAGGAGCATCTCAATTTTCCTTTTTGGAAGCTTTTAAAAAGAACAAGGACATCGAGTGGTCCAGAATACGAACATTTCATCTGGACGAATATATAGGGCTGAGCCTTACCCACAAGGCTAGTTTCCGAAAATATTTGCAAGACCGCATTATTGATGACGTGCAGCCTAAAGAAGCTTTTTTTCTACAGGGCGATACGGAGGATATCCAACAAGAGATTGAGCGGTATGAAAATCTTTTAGAGAAATATCCGATCGATGTGGCCTGTATCGGAATCGGGGAAAATGGGCACATTGCTTTTAATGATCCTCCAATAGCCGATTTTGAAGATCCTAAAATGGTTAAGGTTGTGGAACTGGACGAACAGTCGCGTCGACAGCAAGTGGGCGAAGGCTGGTTCAACGGTATTGATGACGTTCCTACGCAAGCACTTTCATTGACTATACCGGCGATTATGGCTAGCGGGGTGATCAGTTGTGTCGTGCCCGATCGTCGCAAAGCGCAGGCTGTACATAATGCTCTTTATGGGCCGATCAGTACTGATTGTCCCGCTTCTATACTTAGAACCCATGATAACGCTGTGCTCTTTTTGGATGAGGCATCAGCCGAAGGCTTAAAAGGAAGCTAACACAATTATAACTCAATAGGTAACTAATCAATCGATTATGGAAGATAGGATGAAACGGCGAGATTTTATTAAGAAAATTTCAACGCTCGGAGTTGGTGTAGGGCTTGTGGGAAGTAGTGCTCCCCAGGTATTCGCTGGCGGCTCACCCAATGAAACGATTGTGGTGGCTGTGATGGGAACAAACAGCCGGGGCGCAGCACTGGCTCAGGGATTTGCAAAGTTGCCGGGGGCTGAGGTTGGCTACATCTGCGATGTGGACGATAAGGCCATAAAAAATGGAATTGATGCCGTTCGCGAAGGAGGCCAGAAGAGAACGCCAAAGGGCGTTAAGGATTTCCGCCAAGTTCTTGAAAACAAGGACCTTGATGTGCTGGCGATTGCGGCACCGGATCATTGGCATACACCAGCCGCCATATTAGCCATGAAAGCGGGCAAGCACGTATATGTTGAAAAGCCCTGTAGCCATAATCCACGGGAGGGTGAATTGCTGGTTGAAGCTCAACGGAAATATGGTAAGGCCGTTCAGATGGGAAATCAGCGAAGGTCATGGTCGAATGTTGTGCAAGGAATCCAAGAGGTTAAAGAAGGTGCAATTGGCAACGCGTATTTTGCGCGAGCATGGTATGCCAACACCCGGGGATCCATCGGTCACGGAAAGCCTGCGCCGGTACCGTCCGAACTAGATTTTGAGCTCTGGCAGGGTCCTGCACCCCGCAAGGAATATCGTGATAATTTGATCCACTATAACTGGCACTGGTTCTGGCACTGGGGGACCGGCGAAATATTGAATAATGGAACTCACTTTGTTGATCTCTGTCGCTGGGGGCTTGAGGTAGACTATCCAGAACAGGTTAGTTCAAACGGTGGGCGATACGCATACGATGATGACTGGGAGACACCCGATACCCAGATTACCTCATATGATTTTAAAGAAGGGAAGACTATAGCCTGGGAGGGCAGAAGTTGCAATGGACAGAATATAGAGGGGAATTCAGTCGGAGCCTCTTTTCACGGTACAGATGGGAGTTTGGTTATCCATGGCAATGGGTATTCCACCTTCGACAATGATGGTAATAAATTAAAGAGTGTTACGCTTGACAATGAAGATGCCCTGGATACAAGCGGTCCAGGATTTGATCTAGATGCCGATCACCTCGCCAATTTCAGGGACGCTATCCGTAAGGGCACGGAATTGAATTCGCCCATAGATGACGGGAACATTAGTGTAGTACTTTGCCAGCTCGGAAATATTGCTCACCGTACCGGCCGAACACTCAACTGTGATGTCGAAACAGGGCGAATTATAGGAGACGAGGAGGCGATGTCGCTTTGGGGAAGGGAGTATGAGCCTGGTTGGGAGCCTTCCGTTTAAATGCTAATAGGCCGTTGTCTCAACAATGCATTTGGGAGATTTCATAACGGCTGGAATGCACTGTCCCATAAATTATAATTTGTCAATTTTAAAGAAATAAAATGGACGAAATCATTATGAATACCTCAGTGGATCGGAAAGATTTTCTAAAAATGGCTGCTTCGGCTGGGCTTGGCCTGAGTATAAAAGGACCGGTAGCTTTATGGGGCAAAAAATCAGAAAATATTGAAATGAGATTGGGAATTATTGGCTTGGATACCTCACACAGCATTGCGTTTACTGAAGCGCTCAATGATCCAAATGTTAATTCTGATCTGGCAGGATTTCCGGTGGTGGCAGCCTATCCCAAAGGTAGTTTAACAATAGAATCCAGCTACAGTAGAATACCAAAGTATACCGAGCAGGTACAGGATTTAGGCGTAGAAATTGTTGATTCAATTGATGAATTGCTTGAAAAGGTTGATGCCGTTTTGTTGGAAACAAATGACGGAAACCGTCACTTGGAGCAGGTTCTTCCCGTATTTAAATCAGGAACTCCTGTATTTATCGACAAGCCGATAGCAGGGTCGCTTGAAGATGCAATCGCAATATTTGATGCTTCAGAGCGCTATGGCATCCCTACATTCTGTTCATCATCGCTGCGGTACATGGAAAATGCCCAGGCGATACGGAAAGGGGAGAAAATTGGGAAGGTTACCGGTGCCGATACCTATAGCCCCGCGACGCTGGAGAAGTCACATCCCGACCTATATTGGTATGGTATTCATGGCGTGGAAACCCTCTTTACAGTGATGGGGACCGGTTGTGAAAGTATTACTCGTGTCCATACAGAAGATACCGATGTAGTTGTTGGAACATGGGAAGATGGCAGGATAGGAACCTTCCGCGGGCGACGATCCGGCAATCATAGCTATGGAGGGACAGCATTTGGGGAGGAAGGTGAAGCCCAAGTTGGACCTTATACCGGATACAGGCCTTTATTAGTGGAGATCATTAAATTTTTTCGAACAGGTGTTCCCCCGGTAAGTAAGGAGGAAATATTGGAGATATATACCTTTATGGAAGCAGCCGATGAAAGCAAACGCAGGGGCGGCCTCGAGGTATCTATGGAAGAAGTTTTCGAGAAGGCGGCTGGCTAGAAGCCGAATGGTACAATAACCGATCACAAAGTTTAGGTTTACCATGCAATAGTTCTCATATGTATTATGGCAAAAAAATTTTTGACTAAATGCAATCGATTGCATTTATTAATAGTCAATCGTCGGGTGGAAAGGGATGCAAGGTGAGTATTCCTGTCTCCTTTAATTCAAGCATATTGCTACCATAAAAATTAACAAATCTATTTTTTGATATGCGTTTACAAACTACAGTTCTCTTTTTTTTACTGCTACTAACACCTTTATTTCTGCAGGCTCAGGCGGATGGATGGGTCGATCTATTTGATGGAGAAACACTAAACGGCTGGTCTCAAAAAGGTGGCAATGCTCCCTATGCAGTCCAGGATGGAATGATTGTCGGCAAAACTATTAGTAATGAAGAGAATTCATTTCTGACTACTAACGACGAATATGACGATTTTATCCTTGAGTTCGAGGTATGGGTTGATCCTCAGGTTAACAGCGGCGTACAGATTCGAAGTCTGAGTTCTCCTGATTATCGGGATGGCCGAGTACATGGCTACCAAGTCGAATTAGATCCTTCACAACGTGCCTGGTCTGGCGGGATCTATGATGAGGCACGCCGCGGATGGCTCTATCCAATTACGCAAAGTGAGAAATCTCAAGAGGCGTTTAAAAATGGCCAATGGAATAAGATTCGGGTGGAAGCAATAGGAAATTCAATAAATACTTGGATCAACGACGTTCAGTGTGCCCGTCTTGTAGATGATATGACTGCCAAAGGTTTCATCGCTCTCCAAGTGCATTATCCCTATATGGAAGAGATGGTAGGTGGCAAGATAAAATGGCGCAATATAAAGATCCGTACTAAAAACCTTGAAGAAAACCGACGCAAACCTGACACGCAGGTTAAAGAAATCAGTTATCTGAAAAATGAACTGACCGAACTGGAAAAACGTCATGGCTGGCGCTTGCTCTGGAATGGCAAAACGAGTTATGGCTGGCGCGGAGCAAAAATCGATCATTTCCCCAAAAGTGGATGGGAAATGAGTGACGGGATACTCACCATACAGGAAACCGATGGTGGGGAGTCCACGGGACCTGGTGATATTGTAACCCAAAATGAGTTTAGCAATTTTGAACTTGAACTCGAATTTAAAATCTCCAAGGGAGCTAATAGCGGGATAAAGTATTTTGTAGATCCAGAACTTAATCAGGGTCCCGGTTCGGCTATCGGAGCGGAGTTCCAGATTTTGGATGATGAAAACCATCCAGATGCCAACGCAGGTATAGCCGGAAACCGTAAGGTGGGTTCTCTTTACGACCTGATTGCGGCTCGTAACCTATCAGTTCCTAGTAGGGGTAAGCCTTTTAATGGTGTTGGCCAGTGGAATAAGGCACGTATCGTCTCCAAAGACGGGCATGTTGAACACTGGCTCAACAATATAAAAGTAGTCGAATATGATCGGTTTTCCCAGATGTTTACAGCACTGGTAGCATACAGCAAATATCAGAAGTGGGAAGATTTCGGGCAGTGGCCACAGGGACACATACTGCTGCAGGATCATGGAAACGAGGTACACTATCGAAGTATAAAAGTTCGAGAATTTTAAAAATTAACTTAAAAGGAAATATTATGGGATCACGAAAAGATTTTATCAAAAAAACGACATTTGGAGCAGGTGGTCTTGCTATGGGCCTCTCAGCCAAAAGTTATGGCCGGGTGCTAGGAGCCAATGATCGTATTCATGTAGCATTCATGGGCTGTGGTCGACGTGTTGGGGCCTACTATGAAAGCTTGTCGGAACCTTTTAACACCGAACTGTCCTATATCTGTGATGTAAAGCAAAGCCAGCGAGAAAGGGTCGCAAATGATCTGAAGGAAAACTTGTCTTATTCTCCAAAACTGACAGATGATATTCGTCGGGTACTCGATGATTCTAATGTTGATGCCATATTTAATGCCACTCCTGATCACTGGCATGCTCCCGGTGCGATTATGGCATTGAAAGCCGGCAAGCATGTGTATGTGGAAAAGCCGTGCAGTCACAATCCACGTGAAAGTGAGTTGCTGGTTGAAGCTCAGAAAAAATATGATAAAGTGGTTCAAATGGGTAACCAGCAGCGTTCCGCCCCGCATACTATTGAAATTATAGATGAGATCCACAATGGTGTCATCGGTCATGCTTATAAAGCTGTAGCATTTTACAGTAATCGCCGGGGAGAAGTACCTAATCGCTCTCAGCAAGCTCCGCCCTCAGATTTGAATTGGGAGCTGTTCCAAGGTCCGGCTCCAAGAGAGGCCTACCATCACAATACTTGGGACTACAACTGGCACTGGTACGGCTGGAAATGGGGTACGGCCGAAACCGGTAACAACGCCACCCACGAGGTGGATGTCGCCCGGTGGGCTCTGCAGGTAGATTATCCAAAACATATTTTTGTAGATGCTGACAAGCAGCACTACCCTGAGGACGGTTGGACGATGTATGACACCATGTATGCTACGTTTGAATTTCCTGGTGAGAAAGTTATCAACTGGGATGGTAAAAGTCGTAACGGGCTCGACACGTATGGCAGTGGTCGAGGAACGATTATTTATGGTACCGAAGGCTCAGTATTTGTTAATCGTGGTGAATACAAATTATACGATCGTGCTGGTGATTTAGTACGCGAGAAATCCTCAGGCGGTAGTGAGCAGGGCACAGCACTAGGCGGTGGCGGCAGCATGTCAACACGGCATGTGGCCAACTTCTTGCAAAACATACGAGGAGAGGCTGACCAGCAGAACTCACCGATTGATGAAGGTGCCAAAAGTGTGCACATGTGTCACTTGGCAAATATTGCATGGCGTACTGGCAAATCTTTTGATGTGGATACCTCAACCGGTCATGCCTATGATCGCAAAGCCATGGAGCTTTGGGGGAGAGACTATGAGCCTGGTTGGGAACCGAAAATTTAAAATTAGAATATTCGGTAGAGTGTGGGCCAAGTATGCATAGTCTGTATGCTTGGCCTTTTAATAAAGCGCAACAATACAATCTGATACTCATAAGAGATATCCCATATGAAAATATTCAGTTCAAAATATGGCTCGGTAGTTATAATTGGTGCTATTCTATCACTTGTAGGTATTAGAATGCTATCGGTACCTGTACAGACCCAACCGGTTCAGCAGTCATTGGAGGCGCGCGGATCTGAGTATATCTATAAGGATGGCCTGCAGTTCAAGGACCTGAATAAAAATGGAGCTCTTGATCCCTATGAAGACTGGCGCCTGCCCGTACAAGACCGTGTGGATGACCTGTTGTCACAGATGACCATCGAGGAGAAAGCGGGCATGATGCTCATAAATACGCTAAATGCAGAAGCGGATGGGCGTCTTTCGGATCGTGCAGTTCGTTATATCAATGAGGAAAAAATGACTCGTTTTATCTTCCGGAATCCTGTAACCAGTACTCCTGATAATTCAGAAGACCTGGGATGGGGAGGCGCTGAGATTACTCCATACCAAGCTGCCCAGTTCATGAACCTGATGCAGGAGATGGCCGAATCCACCCGATTGGGTATTCCGGTACTGTTTAAATCCAACGCCCGGAATCATTATGATCAGAATGCAAAAGCGGGCATTAATGTATCAGCTGGCTCTTTTTCCGAATGGCCTAAAGAGGCGGGTTTGGCCGCTACGCGTGATATGGACCTCATCGCTGATTTCGCCCAGACTATGAGAAGCGAGTGGACAGTAATTGGGCTAAGAAGCATGTATGGATATATGGCAGATCTTGCCACAGAGCCGCGTTGGTATCGGGTCCATGAGACCTTCACCGAAGACGCTGATTTGGCTACCGATATCATCCGAATTTTGGTCGAAAACTTGCAGGAAGAAAAGCTTAATGCAAATAGTATTGCGCTAACTCTTAAGCATTTCCCGGGTGGTGGTCCCCAGGAAGGGGGCGGAGATCCCCATTACGAATATGGTAAGAACCAGGCCTATCCGTCGGGTAATTTTGACTATCACCTGAAGCCATTTAAGGCGGCTATCAATGCGGATGTCTCTGCTATCATGCCGTATTATGGCATACCCATCGGGCAGAAATACAAGCCGAATGATGTGGGGATGGCGTTTTCCCGGGGTATTGTTACAGAACTACTGAGAAATGAACTCGATTTTGAGGGTTATGTTAATTCTGATACGGGCATCATCGGCGAACGTGCGTGGGGTCTGGAGGATCAAAGTATAGATGAACAACTTGCTGTCGCTATTGGTGCAGGAACAGATGTACTGTCAGGTTTTGATGACAAGGATGTGATACTGGATCTCCTTAACAAGGGAGAAATAACCGAGGACCGGGTGGACATCTCAGTCCGTAGACTTCTGAGAGAGCAGTTTGAACTCGGATTATTTGAAGATCCTTTTGTTGATCCGGATCGCGCGGCGTACCTGGTTGGTAACCGTGTCTATCAAGCCAAAGCGGAAGAGGCACAGCGAAAATCGATCGTCTTGCTGGAAAATAAGAATGGTCTATTACCTATAGCGTCTCCTACAGAAGAGAAGCCTGTTTTATTATATACAATGGGTATGGATCCGGACGTAGTAAGCCATGAAAGATGGAATGGGTATGAGGTCGTTTCAGGGGATTACAGTTCCCAGCTGGGAGAAACGCGACCCGGAATACCAGAAGATACTGATTATGCGATTATTAGAGTTAATGTGATCAATAAAGGCGCCGGGATGTTTGGGGGAGCGATACCGGAAGAATTGGATATGCTGGCATTCTCCGATATGGTTGGGGCAAAATCGTGGGAAGTGTCACCCTCGGTGGAAGATATTCGGGCCGTCATGGAAGAGGTCGGTTCTGAAAAAACTATCCTTTCCATTTACTTTCGCCAGCCGTTCGTAATAGATCAGGCCAGCGGCATGAGGGATGCCGGGGCTATACTCGCCACGTTTGGTGTACGGGATGCAGCCATTATGGATATATTGACAGGAAATTACCCGCCTGAGGGGAAACTGCCATTTGCCCTTGCTAACAGTCCGGAGGCTATTATAGAGCAGGCTCCGGATGCTCCCGGATATCCTGAAGAGTATACCCTATATCCTTTTGGCTATGGTTTGAGCTATTAAATGGTTCGGCAATTTTAAAGCTAAAACTGTAGGATAGATTACAAAGAAACAAAAACCGATTTATTTGATCTTTATAAATGATTTCAAGCCTTCATATTCATCTAGAGTATACCTTTTTGTATTGATCGAAATGGGCTACGATTTTGAAAATCAACAAAATTATTTGAACTAAAACTTTGGTTGAAAAACTATTTAAACAATTTGATATGAAGAAAGTAGTAACCTTCGGGGAGATTATGCTCCGGCTGACGCCGCCGGGTAATCTCCGGTTTTCACAGGCTAACTCATTCGATGTGGTCTACGGCGGCGGGGAGTCCAACGTGGCCTCTTCGCTGGCCACCTTCGGGCTGCCGGCCGAGTTCGTCACCCGCCTGCCGGACAACGATATCGGCCGCTGCGCGCTGGGTGAGCTCCGCAAGCGCGGGGTCCAAACCGACAATATCGCTTGGGGCGGAGAACGCCTGGGCATCTATTTCCTGGAGATCGGGGCCGTCAGCCGCGGCAGCAAGGTGGTCTATGACCGGGCCCACTCGGCGATCTCCACTATCGAAAAAGGAATGATCGACTGGGAAGAAGTCTTCGCCGATGCCCAGTGGTTCCACTGGACCGGCATCACCCCGGCGATCTCCCAGGGGGCCGCCGACGCGACCAAAGAAGCCATTGAAGCGGCGAATGAGTTAGGAATTACCGTCTCCACCGACCTGAACTACCGCGCCAAGCTGTGGAACTACGGCAAGCAGCCCGGCGATGTGATGCCAGAGCTGGTGGAGGGGTGTGACATTATCCTGGGCAACGAAGAGGACGCCGAGAAGCACTTCGGCATCCATCCCGACCAGGTGGACGTAACCCAGGGGGGAACTGTTGAATCGGAGGCCTACCGGGCCATCTGCGAGCAGCTCTACGAGCGATTCCCGCGCTCCAAGAAGATCATTACGACCCTGCGGGGCTCGATCAGCGCCTCCCACAACACCTGGTCGGGGGTGCTCTACAACGGGGAGGAGTTCCTGACCACCGACACCTACGACATCACCCACATTGTGGACCGCGTGGGCGGGGGCGACTCGTTCATGGCGGGCCTCATCTACGGGCTGATCACCTTCGACGGGGACGACCAGAAGGCCCTGGACTTTGCGGTGGCCGCCTCCTGCCTGAAGCACACCATCTACGGGGATGCCAACCTGTCGACGGTCGAAGAGGTGGAGAAGCTGATGGGCGGAGATGCCTCCGGACGCGTCTCACGGTAGAAAGATTATTTAAAATCTAGTTATCCCAAGGAGGGGGATGTCCTACCCTAAATGATAGCTATCCCCATTGCTATCGCCCCCCTCCTTTTCCTAATTACTAAAGTTTGTATTACGATTCTTAAAAGGATTTAGATGAAGTTCATTATAAAATATAAACTCGAAAATAATGATTAAACAGTTCAAATGAACCAAAACAGTACTTCTATTTGGGTGGTTACATATCATCATTTAGAAGCAGAATTGTTCTCAAGCGTAATTGGTGAAAATCTAAAACTCTTTACCTGAAAACAGGCTTGGCTATTTTAAAATATATTTAAATTAAATTAAGGGATTGATACTATGCAATTTGAGCAGACTTGGCGATGGTTTGGATCCTACGACACCATAAAGCTCTCCGAAATTAAGCAGACCGGGGCTACCGGGATCGTTTCAGCCCTACATCACCTGCCGCATGGAGAGGTCTGGACTGTTGACGAGATCCAAAAACGGAAGCAGGAGATCGAAGATGCGGGTATGACATGGTCGGTAGTGGAGAGTATTCCTGTTCACGAAGATATAAAAAAACAGACCGGGAATTATAAACAATGGATCGAAA